>JAFZKK010000157.1 GCA_017551905.1 Salinivirgaceae bacterium | reverse complement strand
TTTCATCAAATATGTTTGCTTTTGCATAATTACTACAATCTGTTTTTTCTACACCATATGTATATTCTAAATCCTGCCAATCGTCATCTGTTGCCAAATGGAAACCTTCAGGTATGATTCCAAAACTTTCGTTATTATTATAAAATGATGAAGAGTACGCACAAGCCTTAAAACCTAATGGTGATGTTAGTGTCGGTATTATATATCGATTAGGTATTCCTCTTAAATCTTCAAGCAGCCAAGTACGGTTACCAATCCGTCCCATACGATAAACGTTAAAATAGTTGTCAGCGGCATATTTGGCACGGTCAAGGAATATGTATTTTGCGGTATCAGAAGCTACGCTAAATGAGTGTCCGTCAATCTCACCTTCATATATCACGTTGAATCCATAAATAACAGGCTCGTAATATTGCGCTTTTGAGTCGTCCCACCATTGGTGATAGACTGTATATTTCTGATTGTCGGTATTGAATTCGCCACCTGCCGAAATATAGCAAGAGTCGGCCATTGCAGACAAATCTATTGGTGTGTTGTCATATTTGCACTCTTTATCCGGTGTTAATGTCAGTTTTGAGGCTTTCATATAGTCGCTTTGTCCCCATTTTACTATTGCCGCCCAATCGCCTTCAACATTATGTATTTCGGTTATTTGCGGGGGTGTTACATAATAGAAAGTGCGGATTTCGGACTGCACAGTGTTGTCATATTTATTTGGCTCGTGTGCCACTACATACCAATAGTATTTTGTAAATGGTTTAATATCATCTATTATTGTTTTCTGGCAACTGTCTGGCGAAGTTCCCATATATATATCATAACTGGAATAATTTTTCCCCTCAATACTGTAGAATTTTGCATCTCTGTAGTTTTCTATATCAGTGAAAACCGTTCCGTCTTCAAGTATAAATGATACTTTTTCGTAAGGGAATTGATATTCTTCTTCTGTTTCTTCTTTATCCTTGCACGAGTTGAAGGTTAAAGTTGCAAGAGCCAAAGCGGCGATAGCGGTTTTAAAAATGTTGGTGTTCATAGTATTAGTTATTTAAATTGTTATTATTCAGTTTTTCACCCTGCGGTATTTTTGCCGTGGGTGATTGGGTTTGTCGGGGTAAACAAACTCAATCAGGCCAGCGCGCAGAGCGGGTTGTAAATAATCGGTCTTGAAATATTTTACATCAGTAATTTTCAACCTATCCATTAATTCGTTTCTTGTTAGTTCCTCGTTTTTAAGTGCCGCCAACAAACCCTCAACTGGTGGGGTAACTGGTGGGGTAGGTTGGGGGGTAACTGGTGGGGTAACTTGGGTGGTAACCCGCTTGCTATCTGATTTATTTTCAGTGTCTAATCCACCGTTTTCGCTCCCATCTAACTGGACATTTTCTGTCGCACCTGTAAAAAAATCTTTAACAAACAGTTTCACACGGTCGTCGAATATATCCCAACAACCACCACGTGCAGGGCCACCATAGCGGACAAGTCCTATCTGTTTGAGTTCGTTAAGGTTATTGTTTACGGCCACAACGCTTATTCCTAACGTTTTGGCCAATTCCTCCATCGTTATAAATGGATTTTTGCTGATTAGTTGCAGGATTCTCACCCTTCGTTCAACGACTTTTTGCGCTACTTTTTTGCCGTTTTTTTCACTTAACTTTTGCAGTATTTCACTAAAGTTTTGTTCGGTTTCACTAAACTTTTGTGCTTGTTTCACTAAAGTTTTGTCGGGTTTCACTAAACTTTTGTTCGGTTTCACTAAACTTTCGTCGCGGTTGAACGGCACAACAAGGTGTATAAAATTCTCGGTGAGCACAAAGTTGTTGCGGTTGTAAATGCTCATTATTCTTGGCATTCCCGAACCTAACGCCTCAACCATCTCAACATCGCGGAAAACGCGCATCAACTCTTTGTTGCGGGGCAGACTTACGCCTGTAAAAAACTCATTTTCAGTCAATCCTTCGGGCAGCCGTCCGTAAGACGTGAGTTCCAGGCGGTCGGAAAAAATCTCGACTTTTGGCGGTACCTCGCGGCTGTAATCGTTATGCACAATGAAATTGATAACTGCCTCGTGTATGGCCTGCGGGTCCCAAAGTGGTGTGTCAATGCGCCGTTTGTAGGTCAGTTCGGTGTGTATCTGATTCTCGACCATCAATTTATCGAGCAGACGGTTTGTGGCTGTCAGCAGGCAGCAATAGCCATATTCGTTGTTCGATATGAGATTGACGCGGTCGGTGCCTGCGTATTTTGCCAGTTTTATTGACATTCCGTTCTCGTCGGCAAGCAGATACGCAACATAATTCAAACGTCCGTCGGCGGTCAGCAGTTCAAGATTGCGCAAATAGTTGTCGTTCAACGGCAACTTTTTTTCCTGATAATAAATCCGCAACTGACTGAAAGTCAAATCTTGCCGTGGCGACGGTATGTTTTTCAGCGAGTTACGAACGCGGTGGGCGAAAAGGTCTTCAATCATATCGGTTGTCATCGGCTCGGCGGCGGTGCCAACTCTTATGTAGCAGCCGCGAGTGCTCATTCCGTATTTGGTTTTGTAATACGGCTTCTCGCTTCCCGACGCAAGGAAAATCTTTATAACATTGGTTCCGTCAATGTTTTCGGCCAACACATCGAACAAGCCCATCGGCGAAGGCGAGACATTCTTGCGGATACGGTCTTTTATCTTCAGCATATCGCCGTCGATATCCTTCACGCCCACAACACTCCCGTCCTTGTCAATGCCAATGTAAATGATTCCGCCCTCACGATTATTGAGAAAGGCGATAACTTCCTTCTCAATATCGAGTTCGTCGGTCAACTCACGTTTCAGTTCTATGCGGTTGGTTTCGGTCATTTTTTGTAGATTCGCTTTTTTCTAACCAAACTAATCCAAATTTATCAAAAATATTGTGTTTCAATTTTTTTCGCGGACGCGATTTATCGCGTCCCTACATAATCCATTTTATTCTGAATTCGTAATTCCTAACTATCGAATATCCATTCTCGCCAGCGGCGCCACATCCTGCGTGGTGAACAGCCCTGCCTGATATTTGTAGTAGCCCGTGATGGCAATCATTGCGGCGTTGTCGGTGGTGAACGATATTTTGGGGATGAAGATTTTCAAGCCCTCGCGTTCGCCGTAGTCGAGCAGCGCCTGACGCAGCCCCGAATTGGCCGAAACACCGCCAGCCACACCCACTTGCTTGATACCAGTCGCCTTAACCAACTTTTTCAGTTTGTTCAGCAGAATCTCGATAATCGTGTTCTGCAGTGACGCGCACAGGTCGGGCAGATTCTCTTTCACGTAGTTCGGGTTGGTTTTTATCTCATCGCGGATATGATACAAGAAGCTTGTTTTCAAGCCGCTGAAACTGTAGTTGTAGCCCTCGATGCTCGGCTTCGAGAAACTGATGGCCTTGGGGTTGCCCTCTTTGGCAAGCTTGTCGATGATGGGGCCGCTCGGATAGGGCAGTTCCATCACCTTGCCGCACTTGTCGAAAGCCTCGCCGGCAGCGTCATCGATGGTGGTGCCCACCACTTCCATATCAAGCGGGCTGCGCACAACCACAAGCTGCGAGTTGCCGCCCGACACCAGCAGGCAGATGAACGGAAACTCGGGTTGGTTGTTGTCGTCGGGCGACTGTTTCACAAACAGCGCCAGCACGTGCCCCTGAAGGTGGTTCACCTCGATGAGCGGCAGTTTTCGCGCAAGCGCAAACCCCTTTGCAAACGATGTGCCCACAAGCAGCGAGCCAAGCAAGCCCGGTCCGCGAGTGAAGGCCACGGCCGAAATTTCGTCGAGACCGATGCCCGCGTTTTTGATTGCCGCGTCGATTGTGGGGATAATATTCTGCTGATGCGCACGCGACGCCAACTCAGGCACCACGCCGCCGTATTGCTCGTGAACTTTCTGACTAGAAATGACATTCGACAGTATCACACCGTCGCGGATAATTGCCGCTGATGTGTCGTCGCACGATGATTCGATACCTAATATTGTAACGCTCATAAAAATATGGCTGTAAGTGTCCTCAAAAAGAATATTTTTGGGCACCGAAACGTTATGAATTTTTAAACGCGCAAAAATATTAAAAAAGCCGTTAAAATATTATCTGTTTTTATCCTGATATTGGTTGGGATAGTGGCTTTTGTGTGGGCCGAGATGAGGTCGCCGCTGGTGCAGACGCAAATTGCCAACCGCATCACTGTTGCATTGAGCAATCTGCTCAAAACCGATGTCAGAGTCACCAAGGCTCGCTACAACATCGGGCAGGGACTTACACTGCAAAGCCTGCTTATCCGCTGTCCTAACGGCGACACGTTGCTCTACGTGCCGCAACTGTCGGGTCACCTGAAATCGTTACGAATCGATGATAAGATTATTGACATTCAGGACGTTATGATTATCGACCCGATAGCCAACATTGCCCGCACCGACAGCAATTTCAACTTCAGCTTCATTACCGAAGCCTTTGCGCGCAACGACAGCTCAAAAAGCCAGTGGAACATCAACATACAGCAAACCACGCTCAAGCGGGCCAGCATCAGTTACGATGACCGTGGCACTATGCACCGCCTCGACGATTTCAACACCACAATCAACGGCTTGATTATCTGCGGGTCGAACACGCGAGTGCAGCTTGGCTCACTCTCAACACTTTACAACGGCCAGCCGATGATTGACCGCTTCCACTTCGACTTTGTGATGATGGACAAGCTCATCAATGTTGATAATTTCATTTTTGAAGCCCGCAACTCCAAGGTGCTTCTGCCGCATATCGATTTAGACATCGACCCTGCTGCCGCGCTGGCTTTCAACGCCGATGTCGACAGCATACGAATATGCCCTGCTGATTTTGCCGAAATTGTGCCTTTTCTGAAAGACAAAAACGAATGTCTGTCGCTCACCGGAAAACTATCGGGCAACAAGCAAACTGTGAACGGACAGAATTTCGTAGCGCAGCTGAACGGCAGCACCAGGTTCAACGCCGACTTCAGAGTAACCAGCTTGGACGAACCCAAGAATCTGAATTACAATCTGACAATCAGGGAACTGAACACGTCGTGTGCAGGATTGATAACCACACTCGGCGAATACACAAAGATAGACACCGCGCAGATTAGTCCTCACCTTACACCGCTCAGAAGAATGTGGTTCAGCGGCAATGTAAGCGGCACTGCCACCGACATTGACGCCGAAGGTCAGCTTAACACCGGCATTGGCGGGTTGAACATGCACGCATCGATGAGCATGGCCGACAATAACTTCTTCCTCGTGAAAGGAAGGGTGAATTCGACAGATGTTGAGCTTGACTCATACGCCGGAACAAACGCCCAGGCACGCGTTAATCTGCGAGCCGAAGGTCAGATTGGGCGACACGGCGCAAAGAACAAGACAAAGCTGAACATCGACGGAAACATCAACAACATAAGCTATGCCGAACATAAAATCGACTCGGTGACAGTAAAAGGTCTGGTCAAAAACCGCATGTTCAGCGGCAAGCTCTGTTCGTTCGACCCCAACCTGCGGTTCGATTTTGAAGGCTCCGTGAATCTCGGCGACAGCTCGGCCTTCAATTTCCAAACCTTTGTCTATTACGCCGACCTGCACGCGCTTGGCATCACAAAAGACTCCACGGCCAACGCGTCGTTCAACGTCAAAGCCGATTTCCACGACACCAATCTTGATGTGGCCGAGGGACTCATCGACCTGACCGACATCTATTACTTCTGCGACTCGATGTTCTTTGCCACCGACACTGTGCGAATTATTGCCGAAAACGCCGACAGCGGCCGCGTGATAAACCTGCAGTCGGAGTTTGTGAGCGTCGATGTCTACGGCGATTTCCACCTGACACAACTCCCAAAAAGCATCCGCAATTTCGCCTACAAATTCATGTCGGGAAAAACATACAACCATTCCGACAACAAAAACACTGTCAATCTGCGCATTGTGGCCGACTATCCTTTCCCTGTAACCGACATTTTCATTCCATGGCTCAACATCTCGTCTGGCACCACAATCACCGGCTACTACAGCGAGAGCGATGAGTTTTTCCGCCTCAACCTCACTTCCGACGAAATAATAGCCAAATCGTTCGATGTGGAAAAGATTGACGTCAGCATTCGCAACAACAGCGACAGTCTGCTGACAAGTCTGAAGGCTGATTATCTGTACTTTGCCAACTACGAGTCGATGCGATGGCTCAACATCGAATCGTCGCTTGTGAACGACGAGGCCGACCTGTCGGTTAAGTGGGACAACCTGCTCACCAAAGGCCATAACAGCGGCGATATAGCTGCCAGAATCGAGCTTATCGACTATGACAAAGAGGAGCGGCAAACGCGCATCAACCTGCAACCGTCGGTTATCACCATCCTCGACTCGCTGACTGTTATCAAACCCGCGACGGTGATTGTTTCCGACAGTGCAATCCGGTTCGGAGGTCTTGATATCGACATCGACAACGGGGCAAGCCGCGTGTATGCCGACGGCGTTCTGTCTGACAATCCCGACGACAGCCTCTACGTCGATATCCGCCGGCTCAATCTCGATTTCATCTCCGACATCTTCGGCATGAAAACGCACCTGTCGGGCATTGTGTCGGGCAACTCGGTGCTTAAGGATTTGAAAGGCGAGAAGCGCATCGACGGCGACATCGACATTTCTGATTTTGCAGTCAGCCACCAGCGTTTCGGCAACGTGCGCGCCAACGCCGCATGGGACATGGAGCGCAAACTGTTGCTGGTCGACGGCGCGCTGCACGACAGCGTTCGCAGCTCGCACACCAATATTGTCGGCTATATCGACCCAAAGCGTTTTTATATGAATCTTGACGGCAAGGCCGAACATCAGGATGTGCAGTTCCTAAAACTGTTCCTGTCGGGCGTCTTCAGCGAGATGGACGGCTCGTTCAGCGGCTCGATGCACGCCGAAGGAAAGCTCAACGCACCAAATTGGTATGGTAAACTCGGGCTCGAAAACACGCGTCTGACGCTTAGGCCGACAAAAGCCGTCTATTCGCTCAACGACACGCTCGAGTTTGCCGACAACAAAATTCTGTTCAACAGCGTTGTAGGCAGTGATTTCGAAAACGGACGCCTACAGATTGACGGCGAGATTCATCATCACGACTTCAAAGAGTTCTTCCTCAACCTGAAAATCAACTGCAACCAGATTGTCGGGCTCAACACAAAATATTCCGACTCGCCAATGTGGTACGGCAAAACATACTGCAGCGGCATCATCGACATAACCGGCTCCACACGCAAGGAGATAAACGTGAACATAAGCGCGCGGACACTGCCAAAATCGATGTTCTACCTGACAATGGAAGGCCGCAGCGACCTTACCGAGAACGATTTTATAACATTTGTGTCGACCAACAAGGTGACCAACATCCGTGAGGTGAAGAAACAGCGCAAACCCGAAGCTGTGCAGGCGCCCGCGTCAATTCTCAACCTCAACCTCGACCTTAACGTAACACGCGAGGCCGAAGTGCAGATTGTCTTCGACCCGACAATTGGCGATGCTCTGCGCGCCAACGGCTCAGGCGACATCAACATCCGCCTCTATGATGATAAATTCTCGATTTTCGGCACTTACCTCATCAGTAAGGGAGATTTCACCTTCACTTTGCAGAATGTCATCAGCAAGCGGCTCGACTTGCAGAGCGGCAGCTACGTGACCTGGACCGGCGACCCGCTCGACGCCACCATCAACATCGACGCTGCCTACAAGCTACGAAAGGTGCCGGTCTATTCGCTCACTCTTGACGAGGAAGACCGCGAGAAGCGCGTGCCCGTAAACTGCCACCTGTTGATGACCAACAAACTGACATCGCCAACAATCAATTTCTCGGTCGAGGTGCCATCGACAACCAGCAACGTGGAAGTGGTAGAGCAACTGAACAACCTGCCCGAAGACAAACTGAACCAACAGGTAATTAACCTACTGGTTCTCAGTAAGTTCTATCCATTAACAAGTGCTTCCGAAAATTCCACCGGTTCAACTGTAGCCACTATGGGTGCCAACACCGCCAGCGAGCTGTTGTCGAACCAATTGAGCAAATGGATAAGCCAGGTGAGCACCGCTTTCGACATTGGCGTGGCCTACCGACCTGAGACAGAAATCAGCTCGGAGGAGTACGAACTGGCGCTCTCCACCACCCTTTGGGACGACCGCATAATAGTAAACAGCAACTTTGATGTCAGCGGCTCGAACGAAACGGCGGAGAACACCACCAACCAATACACCACCGACATATCGTTTGAGCTGAAACTGAACAAAAAAGGAAACGTGCGGCTGCGTGCGTTCCAAAAAGTGAACGACGACCTCATCTACGATGACGCGCCATACACCCGCGGCCTTGGTCTGTTCTACACCGAAGACTTCAACGACTTCAACGATTTGCTGCGCCGCTGGTTCCGCCGCCGCGTTAAGGAAGGAAGAAAAGAGGAACCGGTGAAACTGAGTCAGGAGTAGAGAAAATAAGCATATCCGGGTGTTCTCATCTCTCCTCATTTTTTCGGCACACAATTTGCTAATACGTATATCCACAATTTTTGTATCGCACAAATATCTATGTGGCGCAATTCATTAATTTTGCGCGATTTTTTTGATTTATAGAACACAACACAATATGAAACGGAAAATTTCAATTGGAGACATTACTATGAAGCAAGCCGCCGATAAGGCAGGCTATGCTTTCTCGTTCAGAGAGAAAATTGAGTTGGCCAAAATGTTGGACCGCTTGGGCTTGTCGGTTATCGAGACGGGGCCCATTGCCGACGGTAAGACCGACAGCCTGCTCATTAAGTCGATAGCGTCGGCAGTGCAGAACGGCGCAGTGGCCGTGCCGCTCAACATTGCGGAGGCCGACACTGTGGAAACCACTTGGAACGCGCTCAAAAGCGCCGCCCACCCCCGATTGCAGATTTCCGTTCCCGTGAGCACCGTGCAGATGGAGTATTTCTGCCACAAGAAACCCGCCGCCGTGCTCGAACTCATTGGCAAACTGACCAAAAGCTGCCGCGACCTTTGCGCCGATGTTGAGTTTGTGGCCGAAGATTTCGGTCGCGCCGACAAAGATTTTCTGCCGCAGGCCGTGAAAGCCGCCGTCGATAACGGCGCAACCATTGTCACCGTGTGCGACGCCGCAGGCAACCTTCTGCCCGAAGAGTTCTTCGAGATGGTGAAACAGGTGAAAGCCCTTCTGCCCGACGGAGTGAAACTCGGCGTCCGCTGCTCAAACGAGTTCTATTTGGCCGACTCGTGCGCCATTGCCGCCGTCCGTGCGGGTGCCGACGAGATTAAGACCGCGCCTTTCGGCAACTTCACCGTTTCGCTCGAGAGGTTTGTCAAGATACTGAACGTGAAGGCCGATGTGTGCGGTGTCTGCTGCGACGTGCGCGCCACCGAACTGCACCACGGCGTTGAACAAATCAAGCGTCTGTGCCAGACCAACCGCTCGAAACCCACTTCGTTCTCGAACCTGTCGCCTGCCGACCGCGCCGACATTCAACTCACCATTCACGACTCGAAAGAGACTGTGATTGAGGCCGTTAAGAGTCTGAACTTTGAACTCACCGACGAGGACGCGCAGAACGTTTACGACGCTTTCCTGAAGGTGGCCGAATCGAACGAGGTTGTGGGCTCGAAAGAGTTGGACGCCATTGTGGCAACCGTCGCATTTCAGGTGCCACCAACCTATAAATTAGGCAGTTACGTAATAAATTCGGGCAATCAGATATCGGCCACGTGCCATATCACCCTTAAAAAAGGCGACCAGGTGTTGGACAGCGTCTGCGTGGGCGACGGCCCCATTGACGCCGCTTTTCAGGCTATCGACAAGGTTATCGGCCACCACTACGAGTTGGACGATTTCCAGATTCAGTCGGTCACCGAAGGCCGCGAGGCGATGGGCGAGACCGTTGTCCGTCTGCGCTCGGAGGGCAAAATCTACTCGGGGCGCGGCATTTCGACCGACATTGTGGGGTCGAGCATTGCCGCTTATATCAACGCAGTCAACAAAATAGCATTTGAGGAGGCCTAATCGATGAAACTCTCATTTTCAACACGCGGATGGGCCGATATGTCGTGGGCCGAAATCCTTGACAACGCAAGCGAGATGCGATTCTCGGGCGTCGAGATATACAACGTTTTCAAAACACCAGAGTTCGTGGCCAAAGGCGGTCCGTTCCACAAATACTCGCTGATGGCGTCGTTGCGCGACCTTCGCGAGCGCCGACTCACCATTCCCTGCTTCGACAGTTCGCTCGACCTTTCGGAGGACAACGCCGCCGCAATGGACGAGATGCGCAGCCTGATGAGCCTTGCCGCCGATATGCGCTGCCCCTACGTCTGCGCTTTCGCGAAGAAAGGCACCGTTGAACAGGTGAAACAGAATCTGACAAAACTGATTCCCGTTGCCGAAGAGAAAGGAATCACTATCTTGATAAAAACCAGCGGAATATACGCCGACACAGCGCTGCTGCGCGATTTGCTCGACTTTTTCGCCTGCGACCAGATTGCCGTCATTTGGGATGTGCACCACCCCTTCCGCGACAAGGGCGAGACGCCGTCGCAGACAATCACCAACCTTGGCGCCTACGTCAAGCACGTGCACCTTCGCGACAGCGACGACGCCAACCGCTACAACATTATCGGCGAGGGCAACTTCCCGATTGCCGATGTGATGAAGGCCCTGTCGTCGGTCGATTACGACGGGTTTATATCGCTTGAGTGGAAGCCCGAATGGATGCTCGATTTCACCGACCGCGACGTCATTTTCCCGCACTTTGTCAACTATATGAGCCGCTTCGAGAACACCCGCGGCAAACGCAGCCAACTCTATCCAAATCACGATGGCTCGGGCTATTACATTTGGAAGAAAGACGAACTGCTGAATATGACATTTGCGCAGGTTTTGGACCGCGTGGTTGAGGAGTTCCCCGACCAGTACTGCTTCAAATACACCACTTTGGACTATACGCGCACCTACGCCGAATTCCGCGACGATGTGGACAATTTCGCCCGCGCCCTTGTTTCGCTCGGCGTGCGTCCAGGCTCGAAAGTGGCCGTTTGGTGCACCAACATACCTGCTTGGTACATAACATTTTGGGCAACAGTCAAGATTGGCGCCGTGCTTGTAACGGTGAACACCGCCTACAAGATTCACGAGGCCGAATATCTGCTGCGACAGTCTGATACTCACACACTTGTGATGATTGAGAGCGCCTTGGACTCGAACTATCGCGCCATTATCAACGAACTTTGCCCCGAAATTGCCGCAAGCACGCCAGGCAAGCCGCTTCACTGCAAGAGGCTGCCGTTCCTGCGCAACGTTATCACCGTCGGCTTCCGCCAGAAAGGCTGCCTGACGCTTCAACAGGCGATGGACCGCGCAAGCCTTGTCCCGCTCGACGAAATTCAGCGTATGGCCGATGCCGTCAAACCCGACGACGTCTGCAATATGCAGTACACCAGCGGCACCACGGGCTTCCCCAAAGGCGTGATGCTGACTCACTACAACGTGGTGAACAACGGCAAATGCATTGGCGACCGTATGGGCCTTTCAACCGCCGACCGAATGATGATTCAAGTGCCTATGTTCCACTGCTTTGGAATGGTTCTGTCGATGACTTCGTCGATGACGCACGCAGCCACAATGTGCCCGATGCCGTACTTCTCGGCCAAATCGTCGTTGGCGTGCATAAACCAGGAGCATATCACCTGCTTCAACGGCGTGCCCACAATGTTCATTGCAATGTTCAACCACCCCGACTACCGCAGCACCGACTTCTCGTATATGCGCACAGGCATTATGGCAGGCTCGGGTTGTCCGCCAGAGTTGATGCGCCGCGCCGCCGAACCGTCGGAGATGAATATGCGCGGCATTGTGAGCGTCTATGGCCAGACCGAATCGGCGCCAGGCAGCACAATGTCGGCTTGGACCGACCCAATCGACGTCCGCACCGAAACCGTGGGCTACGCCTTCCCGCACGTGCGCTGCAAGGTGGTTGACCCCGAAACAGGCCTTGAGGTGCCCGTGAACACCAACGGCGAGTTCTGCGCCAAAGGCTACAACGTGATGAAAGGCTACTACAAGATGCCCGACGCCACCGCCCAAACCATTGACGCCGACGGTTGGCTGCACAGCGGCGACCTTGCCTGCGTCGACGAGAACGGCAACTACAAAATCACAGGCCGCCTGAAAGATATGATTATCCGCGGCGGCGAGAATATCTATCCCAAAGAGATTGAGGAGTTTATCTATACCCACCCGAAGGTGAAGGACGTTCAGGTTATCGGCGTTCCCGATGAGAAATACGGCGAGGAGGCAATGGCCTGCATAATCCTGAAAGAGGGCGAGGAAATCAGCGAACCCGAAATGCGCGACTTCATAATGGACCGCCTTGCCCGCCACAAAGTTCCGCGCTATATCGATTTCGTCAAATCGTTCCCGATGAACGCCGCAGGCAAAATCCTGAAATACAAGATGCGCGAGGAGGCTGTGGAGAAATTGGGGCTGAAGAAATAAATTCCAATTTCCATTATTTACATTTCAATTTAAGTTTGACAAAAAAACAGGGCTTCCGGCATATTACCGAAAGCCCTGTTTTTTATGTTATCAGATGCTGAATTAGTATTTGAGCACCTGTTTGGTTGTCACAGTTTCATCTAACAATATTCTGAGAGTATACGAGCCCTGAGGCAGACCTGACACATCAAGTTCAACCTTATCGGTATTCTCAAACTCCTCTTCCATTATCAGACGGCCTGTGTTATCGAAGCACTTGACTACACCTGATGCGTTATCCATTGGCAGTTCTACAAACAATTTCGCTGCTGCAGGGTTCGGGTAAACGCGTATGTCGGTGGCGACAGTCTCGGCAATGCTGTTCGGGTCTTCTCCTGGATTTCCTCCTGGGTTCTCACCAGGATTCTCTCCCGGGTTCTCACCTGGGTTTCCGCCAGGATTGTCTTCTCCACCTTGGTTACCGCTATCCGGAGTGTACTCGAAGAATTTCTCCACTTCCTTCTCGTCAATCGATATGCTTATGTTTCCAAGCAATAACTCGCCAAGGGTTGTACCGGTCACAAATTGCAGACGAATAGAGTCACCTTCCGGACCAATGAAGCCAGTAAGTGTGTATGTATGCCAATTGGAGTCAACAACCACGCTCTCGAAATTGATTGGGTTACCATCCTTATCAACAATCTGAAGGTTACCAATCTGATTCTCCAAACCGAAACCTGTTAATACGTCTATGGTTGTAGTTGAATCACTTCCGGTTGGTTTGAACATTGCATCAAAAGTTATTGATATCGGAACAAGGTTGTCGTGGTCGTAATATTGTCCTTCCAGTCCGGTCAATATCGGAGACACAAACTCGGCAGAACCCGGCTCACCGTTTTCACCACCTATAGTTATTTGAACGCAGTTGCCTTCTTGTTGCTCTTCCAGATTAACATCGCCATTGGTGCCTATATAAGTTGTCCAACCTTGCATTGGAGTTGTGCCATCCTCGCCAGGAACCTCATACGTGCGAGTTTCGACATGTGTGTTGTCGTTCTTGCATATACGTTTCTCTATGCCAGGATTTGTTGCTGTAGCTTCCACCTGAATCTCCCACTCGCCCCAGTCATGGCCAAGAGCAGGAATAATACTGTCTGGTTTATTATGTGCGGCATCACGCTTACATTTAATAGTCACCAAACCCGTCTTCACACAAGTTGCTGCAATAATTGTCGTGTCATAATCATGACCGAGAGCATCAATAACCTCGCGTCTCTTGTGATTGGCATTATTCAAGCATGTGTAAAGCATTTCTCCTGCTGTCTCGCAAGTGGCTGCCACTGCAACTTCGCCATCATTCCATTTATGTCCGAGCGGAGCCACACGTATAATCTGCGTATGCGACGGGTCGTTCAAGCAAGTCTGATGCTTTTCTCCGGCCGTCTCGCAAGTAGCTTCCACTAAAACCTCACCTTCATTCCATCTATGGCCTATGGCTGGTGCTACATATACTCTTACTTCTGTTATGCCATCGTCAATATAGTCATGTTTGCACGAGGTGCAATGATAGTAAGTAATAGTACCGTCGGTCAAACATGTTGGTGCCACACCTGCTATAGTATCCCATACATGCACATGGTCTGCTGCAATTACATTTGCTGTCTGTTTATGAGCAGAATTATGAACGCACAAGCGCTGCATCTTTCCGTTTCCAAGGTCTTCCCATTCGCCCCACTCGTGAGCATTCGGGTTTATTGGCACAGCAACAGTATCGGTATGCTCAAGGTCGTTCAGGCAGACACGTACTCTTGTTCCTGTTGCCGAGCATGTGGCTGCAATTATTATAGTACCATCATTCCAATTATGACCTAATGCGGGGATTTTCTTAACCAGCTTATGAGAAGCGTCACGACTACATGTAATAGTCGTATCTCCTGCTGTTAAGCAAGTGGCCGGAGTAATAATGGTGTCGCTCCAATCGTGGCCAAGCGGTGCTCCTGTTGCCACTTTATACCAGTGCGATGCATCGTTGCGGCAGATATATGTCATATATGCACTGTCGAGGCAAGTAGCAGCAGTTGCTATTCCTTGACCCTCTGCCGGATAGTCATGTCCAATTGCCGGAATAGCCTCAGTGTAGTAATGGTTGCGGTCATTCTTGCAGACAAATTTTATCTCACCATCGATAGTACAAGTTGCAAGACGCGTTGTATCGCCAAATTCTGGATAATCGTGGCCAAAGGCCGGAATAGCTTCAGTGCGTATATGACTATTGTCATTTTGACATGTATAAGTCTTTACGCCGGGTTCGGTGCAAGTTGCCGGCGTTGTGGGCACGCCTCTATCCCATTTATGACCAAGAGCGGCAATTGGCTCAGTTTTGGTATGACTATGGTCTCGCTTACAAGTAAAAGTTGTTACACCTTCTGTTTCACATGTAGCAGCAGTAGTTACAGCACCATTGTCCCATATATGTCCTTTAGAGTTAAGCACTACAAGTTCCGCTTGGCTTACCGCTGTTTGAGCGTTAGCATCGATAAAATAGCGGTTGCAGTATTCTGGGTCTGCTGTACAATGCCAATGCTCTATCACACTATCCTCGGTACATGTTGCCGGTTTTGCGGCTATATGTTCAAGACTATGAACGTGAGTAGTCTTAGGTATAATGCGTTCTTCGAAGTGAGCATTATTATGAGAGCAAACACGTTTCTCTTTTCCAGTCTTATCCGGGCCAGCCGCATCTGTTACCGTCCAAGCGCCCCATGCATGAGCATTTGGGTCTATAGCTATAGTCTCTGTTGTTTTGTGAGAAGCGTCACGAGTACAAGTGTATGTCTTAACGCCCGTTGCAGAACAAGTAGGCTCTGTTGTAATCTCACCATCATTCCAACTGTGGCCTAATGCATCTATTTCAACAGAATCCTCTTGTGTTTTGAACAATTTACTATTGAAACTTGCCGAGGTATAACGACCGCGACCATTATTCTCACAAGTCGGTGGTATTACCACCATATATGTGGTATTGACGGTTTTTTCGAACTTGTTATTAGCGTTGGTAGTGCTGACAGCTGTACCCGTAACACTACTATAGTCGTCCGCCCACACGTATGTTGGTGCTTTATAGTAATCAACTGAGTCATAACCCTGTTGGAAACCACGGACAATGGTATGTTTGCGAAGTGCAAACGTTCCAATAGCATTTTCACCTATTGTAAAGTTGAACGTGTAGGTCTTCGTGTTTTTAGCCGTGACCGTTTTCGACTCACCGCCTGTTGCCACAACATCACTCTGTAATGTTTGCGCTTCTGAAAAAGCGACGACTGACAATAATGCTGCACAGCATAGTAATCTCTTCATAGTAATTCATTTTTTAGAAAAACGGCGAAAGTAAAGCATTTTTTCAACAAAAAGCAAAAGAAATCAAAAGCTTTTTTGTTTTAGTCCTACAATGCGCTGATTCCTAAACACATAATTAAATAGGACAATTGGAGGTTTTCATCATCGTTTTTTTCCTACTTTAGCTTGGTTTAAAAATCGATTTTTATGTCAGACAAAACTCTATTCCTACTCGACGCATACGCCTTAACTTACCGCGCATATTACGCGTTTATCAAGAATCCGCGCATCAACTCAAAGGGCGTGAACACCTCGGCTGTGTTCGGCTTCACCAATACTTTGCTCGATGTTTTGCAGAAGGAGAACCCGAGCCACATTGGCGTGGTTTTCGACCCGCACGGACCCACTTTCAGGCACGAGATGTATGCCGAATACAAGGCCAACCGCGAGGCGATGCCTGAGGATATGCGTGTGGCCATTCCGCTTATCAAGCAGATAATCGGCGCGTTGCGCATTCCTGTTGTTGAGGTGCCGGGGTATGAGGCCGACGATATTATCGGCACATTGGCGCATAAGGCTGCAGCTGAGGGCTTTACGGTTTATATGATGACGCCCGACAAAGATTACGCGCAGCTTGTCCGCGACAATGTTTTTGTTTACAAGCCGGGCCGTTCGGGTGGCGATGTCGAGATTTGGGACGCCGCCGGTGTGAAGGCGAAGTTTGCCGTCACTCCCGACCATATAATTGATTTGCTGGGACTTATGGGCGACACGTCGGACAACATTCCTGGCTGCCCGGGCGTGGGTCCGAAAAGCGCCGAAAAGCTGATAACCGATTTCGGCTCCATTGAGGGAATTTACGACAACCTTGACAAGATAAAGGGCAAGCAGAAGGAGAATTTGGAGTCGTTCCGCGACCAGATAGCCCTTTCGAAGGTGCTGGCCACCATAAACACTAACTCTCCCGTCGATTTTAACGCCGAAGAGTTTAAGCGCGAAGAGCCAGACCAAACAAAACTGACAGGTCTATTCGCAGAATTGGAATTCCGCAATATGTTAAGCCGGACATTAGTGCAGGCCTCGCCTACACGGGTTAAAACATCTTCGTCCGACCCGCTTCAAGGCACATTGTTCGATTTTGGCGACACGCCTGCCGCCCCTGTCGCTCCAAAGCTGCAAACCATAAAAGACGTAAAACCTGACTACCGCATTGCGCAGACAACCGACGAGCAGCAGCAACTTGTGCAGTATCTGCTTGGTTGTAAGGAGGTTTGTTTCGACACCGAGACGACCTCTCTCGACATTCACGATGCCGAACTGGTAGCAATGTCGTTCACAACAGCCGAAAAAAGCGGCTGGCTTGTGCCTGTTCCGGCGAATCAGGCTGAAGCTCAAGCAATTGTCAATAGGTTCAAGCCATTCTTCGCCAATGCCGAAATAATGAAAATAGGGCAGAACATGAAATATGATATTTCGGTTTTGAAGAACTACGGGGTTGATGTGGCCGGCCATCTGTTCGACACCATGATAGCTCACTATCTTCTGCAGCCCGAGCAGCGTCACAACCTTGACATTCTGGCCGAAAAATATCTGGATTACAGCACTATAAAAACCGAGGAACTTATCGGGAAACGTGGCTCGGCACAGACAACAATGCGCACGGTTGAGCTTGGCTTGCTGCGCGACTACGCCTGCGAGGACGCCGACATCACCTTCCGGCTGAAACCATTGTTGGAAGCGGAGTTGCGCAATGCCAACATGATTGATTTGTTCTTCAATATCGAAACACCGCTAATCCCCGTGCTGTCGGATATGGAATACACGGGCGTGAAAATTGACACGGCGGCGCTTAACAGTTTTGCCGTGCAGTTGCGCGACAATATTGCTGACATTGAGCGCAAAATATACGCTGCCGCCAGAATGGAATTCAACATTTCTTCGCCTAAACAACTGAGCGAGGTGCTGTTCAACAAGCTGGAAATCAATGGCAAAAATCCAGACAAAACCAAGCAACAATCGACTGCCGAAGATGTGCTTGAGAAGTTGAAAGATAAGCACGAGATTGTGCCGCTGATTCTGGAGTTCCGCCAGCTGAAGAAGCTGTCATCGACATACGTTGAGGCGCTGCCGCAACTTGTGAATCCCAAAACTGGACGCATTCACACGTCTTATAATCAGGCTGTTACAGCTACAGGCCGGTTAAGTTCGACAAACCCGAATTTGCAGAACATCCCTGTCCGCGAGGAGATTGGGCGTATGGTGCGCAAGGCTTTTGTGGCAAGCGAAAGCGGAGGTTGCATTTTAGCCGCCGACTATTCGCAGATAGAGCTGCGGCTTATGGCGCACCTGAGCCAAGATGCGGCTTTGGTTGAGGCTTTCCGCGCCAATCAGGACATTCACGCGGCCACCGCTTCGCGCCTGTTCCACGAACCGATTGAGAGCGTTACGCGCGAGCAGCGGCGCAAGGCCAAGAGCGCCAATTTCGGTATCATCTATGGCATATCGTCGTTTGGTCTGGCGCAGAACACCGGCATCAAGGTTGGCGAGGCTAAAGCGATAATTGACAGCTATTTTGCGAGTTTCCCGGGCGTAAAGCAGTATATGGACCAAAGCATCAAGCGCGCACGCGACCGCGGCTACACCGAGACTCTTTGCCACCGCCGCCGCTATCTGCCTGACCTACAATCGGCTAACAGTCTTGTGCGCAGTGCCGCCGAACGCAACGCCATCAATGCGCCGATACAAGGAACAGCCGCCGATGTGATAAAGATTGCCATGATTGCCATCTATCGGAAAATGAAAGAGTTATGTCTGAAATCGAAAATGATTATGCAAGTTCACGATGAGCTTGTTTTTGACGTTGCCGCAGGCGAAACCGAGCAACTTTCAGCCATTGTGAAACAAGAAATGGAAGGCGCAATGCAGCTCAGCATCCCACTCACAGCCGAAGTTGGAATAGGCGAAAACTGGCTGGATGCGCATTGAAAACGAGGACGATAACATTGACGATGACGAAAGACGATAACGAAAACCCCTTATGCCTTTTGCCTTATGCCTTTTTAACTTAAAACTTATCACTTATTATTACTTAATAATGAAGCTCTTACATATATCCGATTTACACATTGGCAAGAACGTGAATGGTTTCTCGATGATTGAGGAGCAGCGGCACGTTTTTGAGCAGATTTGCAATGTTGCGCGGCAGCAAAAGCCTGACGCAGTGCTGATTGCAGGCGATGTCTATGACAAAAGCGTGCCGTCGGCCGAAGCGGTGCAGTTGTTCGACGAGTTTCTTACAAAACTCACAGAATCAGTAACATCCGATGCTCACATTTTCATTATCAGCGGCAACCACGACTCGCCCGAGCGAATAGCCTTTGGCGCGGAGATAATGCGTCGGCAGAACATTCACTTGTCGCCGGTTTATAAAGGCGATGTCAAACCAGTGATTATCAGCGATAAAGATGGTCCGGTGGCATTCTATATGCTGCCGTTTATCAAGCCGGTGGCTGTTCGTCATTTTTTTGAAAATGAAGAGATTATCACCTATACCGATGCTATGCGCCTGGCTATTGCCCAAATGAATATTGACAAAAAAATGCGTAACGTGCTCATTTGTCATCAGTTTGTAACCAACGCCGAACGTTCCGAGTCGGAGGAAACAATTGTCGGCGGATTGGATAATGTTGACGCACAGGTTTTTGCCGATTTCGATTATGTGGCTCTCGGGCATCTGCACCGTCCGCAAAGTTGCGAGCGACCGACAATAAGATATAGCGGCAGTCCGCTCAAATATTCCTTTTCCGAAGTGAACGACTGCAAAACAATAACCATTGCCAATATGAATGCGAATGGCGGTGTTGAGTTTAGTTTTATACCCACTTCGCCATTGCGCAATTGGGTTGATTTGCGAGGCACATACAACGAGCTGACATCGCTTCAATACTACGAAAGCAAGCCTGAATTGCGCGAGAGTTTCGTCCGCGTGACGCTAACCGACGAGAATGACATTCCGGATGCCATCGGCAAACTGCGCTCTATCTATCATAATATTATGGAGTTAAACTATGACAATAAGCGCACACAGACAAATAATAGCATTGTGGTGAACAAGGACGATGGCAAAAATAAAACGCCGGTGGAGCTGTTTGCCGAATTTTATGAGACGCAAAACGGTGAATCGTCGCTAACCGCTGAACAACAGGTGTTTATAAGCGAGATAATGGAAAGAGTACAGAACAGAAAATTGGATTAATTATGCTACCACGAAAACTCACAATATCGGCTTTTGGGCCTTACGCCGCCACAACAACAATCGACTTTGCAAAGCTGGGGCGAAGCGGCCTTTATCTGATAACCGGCAACACTGGCGCAGGCAAGACAACTATCTTTGACGCAATAGTTTACGCACTTTACGGCGAGGCAAGCGGCTCGAACCGCGAACCAAAAATGATGCGCTCAAAATACGCCGATAACGATGCTGAAACATTTGTCGAACTGGAGTTTGAATACGCTGGCAGTCAGTACCGCGTCCGCCGCAATCCGCCTTACGAACGCCTTAAATTGCGCGGCGAGGGAGTTGTTTTGCAATCGGAAAATGTTGAATTGCAATTACCTAACGGCCAGGTTTTAACAAAAAAAAATGAGGCTGACGCCAAAATCAAGGAAATAATGGGCGTGGATTGCGGTCAGTTCAAAAAAATCGCAATGATTGCGCAAGGCGATTTTATGCGAATGATTACAACCTCGACAAAAGAGCGTATCGAAATTTTTAGGGAGATATTTAAAACGAATATTTACCAAAAGTTCCAAGAGGAGCTTCAAAGCGAAGTGAAAAAGGTTTGGCTCGAACTCAACAACGCAAAACAAAGCGTCAATCAATATATCGAAAATGTTGATATTGAAGGCTTTGATATGGCAAACCAACCTATTGAGCTGATTGTTGAGCAACTGCGTGAGCAGCTGAAGCGCGATGCGGAAGCCAAAACTGCGATTGTTACCGAACTGGACGTTTTGGATAAAAAAAGGATAGCGATTGCCGAGAAGCTGGCGGTCCAGGAAAAATACGAAGCAAATGTTAAATTGCTTAACGACAATAAAATACAATTTGAGCAAAAAACGTTGTTGCTGAAAAATTTGGAAAGCCAAAAGCAAGCGGCTGAAGCCCGAAAACCCGAAATTGAGACCAAAACTGGTCGCATTGCGCAGATAAAAGCCGCATTGGATAAATACGACAATCTTGAAAACACTGAAAATCAGCTCAAAAAACTTGAATCCGAATTGCAGACAGCAACAAACGGAAAGGCCGCAGCCGAAAAAAACGCAACCGAATTGGCAACCAAACTGGAATTGCTGAAAACAGAATATGCGCAATTGGAAAACGTTGCAGAACAGAAGGTTAAGCTGGAATCGGAGCAAAAAGAGGTGGACCGCAAACTGGCTCAGTTGACAGAATTGATAGAGGCACAAAACACACTTTTGTCAGAAGCGGACAAATTGAAAAAATGGCAAGAAGGATTGGAAAAACTCATTGCAGAGAGAAAAACGAAACTTGCTGAATATGAGAGCAAAAACGAGCTATTTTTACTCTCGCAAGCTGGAATTTTGGCGCAAGAGCTGAAAGACGGACAGCCGTGTCCGGTGTGCGGTTCGACGCATCACCCAAAAATTGCCGTGAAGCCTGAAAATGCACCAACAAAAGAGGAAGTTAAGAACTTGAAAGATGAATTTGACAAGAGTAATGAGCGTGTCAATAATGGGCAAATGACGTGCACCAGGCAAAAGACTCAATGTGAATCGCTGGCTGAAAACGTGAAAAAGCAAATTGTAGAAATTTTTGGAGCCGATGCGCAAAACGTTACAGATGAAATAATTGGCAATGCGAAAGCAGCGGCTTCGCAACGACAGCAAGGCATAAAAGCGGAAATAGTGAAAATGCAAACAGGCATTGAGCGCCGCCGCAAACTTAACGATGAGATTATTCCCCAACTGCAAAACCAAACCGAAGCCGAGAATAAGCGCGCAAACGACTTGACTGCACAAAATTCGGGGCTTGAGGCGCAACGCAATGCCGCTGCCGAAGCTATTACGACGTTAAAGAAAGAGTTGGAATTCGCCAGCAAACAAGCCGCTCAAACCGAGATTCAGAAACTTGAAACCGAGCGCACGGCTATTAATGATGCAATCGCTACAACCACAAATAATTACAACAATTGTGACAAAGAAATTCAGCAACTGGCCGGCATAATTAAAGGGCTGCAAGACCAGACTAAAGACGGCAGCAAAATCAACAAAGAGGAATTGCAAGTTGCCAAGCAACAGATTGAAACTGAAATAAATACAAAGAAGCAGAATCAGCAGAAGATAGAATTCCGATTCAACACGAATTCAAAAAGTCTGGAAAGCATTGAGGCCACCAGCGCAAAGCTGCAAGCCTTGCAAACCGAGTATCAGTGGAAAAACGCGCTTAGCCAAACGGCATCCGGAAGTATTAATGGAAAGCAGAAAATACAATTCGAGACATACGTTCAGATGTCGTTTTTCGACCGCATTATAAACCGCGCCAACATTCGTTTTATGATAATGTCGAACGGCCAATACGAGTTGAAACGCAAGGAGTTAGCATCTAACAACAGTGCGCAGAGCGGATTGGATTTGGACGTAATTGACCATTACAACGGCACCGAGCGCGATGTCAAGTCATTGTCGGGCGGCGAGTCGTTCAAAGCCTCGCTGTCGCTGGCACTTGGCTTGAGCGATGAGATTCAGTCGAACGCGGGCGGCATCCAGCTCGACACAATGTTTGTTGACGAGGGCTTCGGCTCGCTCGACAGCGACTCGCTCGAACAGGCGTTGAAAGCCCTTAACAGCCTCACCGAAGGCAACAAACTTGTGGGCATCATTTCGCACGTCGACGAGCTGAAACGCATTGATAAACAGTTGATTGTGTCGAAAGACAAAACTGGAGGAAGCCGAGTTGAATTAGTTTGTTGAGCGGCTGATTATTTTTCGACGATTACAAAAACATCCTCGTCGGGCTTTTTCATCAGATATTGCTCACGGGCAAATTTCTCAAGGTTTTCGTCGTCTGACAGCAATTCGTTGGTGTGACGGGCGTCTTCCTCAATCTTTTTGGCGTAATACTCCTTCTGTTTCTCCATTTGGTGCAGAGTCCTCACACTCGAAATGCGGCTAAGAAGATTGTTCTGGTCGAAAAATGTAATCCAGACAGCAAAAATGGCGGTTGCTATCACGAACTTGTTTTTCAAGTACTTGACAAAAGGCTTCAACTTTTCGGTGTCTATCTTCATAGCTTCGTTTTTTTCAGAATTTCAGACAAAGGCCAATGCCGTTTTGTGTCATTCCGATGTTCAGACTGATGTCGGCATCGTCCTCTTTTGGCGGTATATATTGCTGATGCATAAGCCGATAAGCCTCGCGCGACTGCCGGTTAAAGTTTATGAAAATCGGTATCGAAATAAGCGCCATGCAGCCTCCGGCAACGGCCATTGGCACATTCGGTGAGTCGTCCCAGATGCAGCTGATTGCAGGATAGAGAACCAACGTGCCGCCCACTATGCAGAACAGCGTGCCGAAGAATTTCGACTCCTGCGCCTTGCCAAACATGTCGGCGGCGGGCTCGTTGGCACCGCACGCCACGGCCATTTGGCTGACTGTCAGCTGTGTGCTGTCGATATAAAAGCGGTTGAACAAATGGCTGCGGTCGAGCGTCACGCGGCTTGTATCGATTGCCGTCTGCGCCGATAACGCCATGCAGCAACTCATTATGATTCCAATCAGCAAAAAGCGTCTCATAATCAATCAATTGTTTCTTTAATCTGATAGTTGTTGCGGTCGGTTGAGCTGCGCGACACAAGCTCGCCCAAAAATCCCGTCAGGAAAAGCTGCGTGCCAAGAATCATGCAGGTTAGCGACAGATAGAAATAAGGGCTGTTGGTTACGAGCGGAGCCGGAATGCCGCGCGACAACGCCACAAGTTTCAGCGCACCGACAACAATGGCCGCCACAAATCCGACAAAGAAGATGAACACGCCAATGGTGCCGAACAAGTGCATCGGTTTTTTGCCGAATTTGGTCATGAAAAGTATCGACATAAGGTCGAGGAAACCGTTGATAAAGCGCTCGATGCCGAATTTCGTAACGCCGTATTTGCGTGCCTGATGCGCCACCACCTTCTCGCCTATCTTGTCGAAACCGGCTTGCTTTGCCAGCACCGGAATGTAGCGGTGCATCTCGCCGTAAACCTCAATCGATTTCACCACATCGCGGCGGTAGGCCTTCAGTCCGCAGTTCATGTCGTGAAGGTTGATGCCTGTCGTTTTGCGCGCCACCCAGTTGTAGAATTTGCTTGGAATAGTTTTGGTTATTGGGTCGTGACGTTTCTTTTTCCAGCCCGATACAAGGTCGAAATTGTCGACAGTAATCATGCGGTACATTGCCGGAATCTCGTCGGGGCTATCCTGAAGGTCGGCGTCGAGAGTGAAGACAACATCGCCCTCAGCCTCACGGAAGCCGCAGAACAAAGCCGCCGACTTGCCATAGTTACGGCGAAAACGCAAGGCGCGCACCGAGCCGTACTCCTCAGTCAGCTTCACAATCTCGCTCCACGAGTTGTCGGTGCTGCCGTCGTCGACAATCACAATCTCGTAGGTAAAATTGTTGTCGTACATCACTTTAGCTATCCAAGCCACAAGTTCGTTTATCGATTCTTCCTCATTATACAAAGGGATGACAACGCTTATATTCATATCTTTGCAATTAACTGATTATTATTCGTTTGCGCCATTTAACGCCATTGGCTAAAAACAGGCTGAAAAAAGCTCCGCCGGCAAGCTGGAACATGAGCATCACAAAGGCCATTGTGCCGCCCGATATGGTCTGACGGTAAATCTGAAGCAAAGCCTCGGTCTGTTCGTTGCTCATCATTCCACGCTCGGCAAACATCGTTTCGGCCTGGTCTATAATAAATTGGATGTCGCCCGGGGCGATGCTTTTGTAATAGAAATAGCCGAAAACCGACAATATCACCGCGCTGATGATGTTCAGCTTGTTGATATAGATGAAAGCGCGCTGGTAGGTGAAGCCTTCGCCCTCGGCATTCTCGCGATACTGCCTTGCCGACACCGTAACAACAAACACAAAGACAATCATGTTCAGCCATGCAATGTTGTCGCCGGGCATGTGGTTCATTCCGCGCAGATGCGCTATGTAGATAATAGCGGAGAAAGTGACGCCAAGTAGCGCCCCCACTTGCAGAATGAAACTATTGACCGATTTGTTGTCCGACATCAGGATTCGATTTTTTTGGATAGCAAATATATTAAGTTTTGAAATTTTTTCCTCCATCTGTAACATTTCAATTTCCAACATCGTCTTTGTAGTGTTGAAAATGAACTTTTAAAACATACTACAATGAAAAGAACTTTATTGATTTCTGCAATCTGCCTTTCGGCTTCAGCATTGTTTGCCGGCACTCCGTCTTTCGATTTCGACTTAACGTCTGCCGCCGACACGCTGAAACAGAGCACCGACACATCACACTTCTTTATGGGCCGACGCGAGATTTTAGTAACCAACGGTGGCAACGACATCCACTTCATCCGCAACCGTTTTTCCGAAGAGGATGAGGTTCAATCGCAAAACAAAAACCCTCTGAATCAATTCAATTCGCATTGGGAGAGTTTCAACTTTGGCATAGGCGGCTTCGGGTCGGGCATTGCCAGCACATCTGTCGGCGACAATGACGGATACATCGATGTTGACCCGATACGCTCGTTCGCATTTCATTGGAACATAGCAGATTTGTCGTTTCCGTTGACATCGGGCAAAAGAATAGGTTTGGTATCGGGTATCGGCGTTTCGTGGGATTTTTACGCGCTGTCGAAAAAGAATGTCTGGCTCGACAAAGACGACAATGGTCTGGTACATTTCGACACCATAGAATACAAACGCAACAAACTACGCACTTGTAATATGGTTGTTCCGTTGATGCTTGAATTTCATCCAGTAGACAACCACTCTTTGTACATAATGGCTGGTGTTGAAGGAAATTTGCGTCTTGGCGCGCGCACCAAGCATGTTACCGATGAGGGTGTTAAGAACAAGCACAAAAGCGATTTCTATATGAATCCGTTAACCTGCAATATGGTTGTCCGTGCCGGATATGGGCTTTTCGGAGTCTATTTCTCAACAGCGCTGACTCCGATGTTCAAAGACAACAAAGGCCCTGTGGTTTATCCCTTCTCGGCCGGCGTCAGCCTTAACTTCTGACATTTACCTCAACATATAACACTTTGAAAAGCAAAAGCCCGGTTCCTGTGCCGGGCTTTTGTTATTTGAGAAATAAAGCATACATTTGAGGAATAAATATCTAAACAATGAAAAAACATATTTTTTTGTCGGCGGGTGCGATGTTAGTATCCATGGCACTTGCCGCCCAGCAACTTCCGCTCGACACAGCGGTTGTGTTTGGCAAATTGCCCAACGGGCTTACTTATTACATTCGTCACAACGAGGAACCGCGCGAGCGTGCCTATTTCTACATCGCTCAGCGTGTTGGCTCGGTTCAGGAAGAGGAGGAGCAACGCGGCTTGGCTCACTTCCTTGAGCACATGTGCTTCAACGGCACAACGCACTTCCCGGGTAACAAAATTGTGGAGTATTGCGAGAGCATCGGTGTTAAGTTTGGCAACAACCTGAACGCCTACACCAGCACCGATGAGACAGTGTATAACATTGACGATGTGCCGGTTAACGACAACAACATCGACTCGTGCTTGCTCATCCTACGCGATTGGTCGGACGGCTTGTTGCTACTGCCCGAGGAGATTGATAAGGAGCGAGGTGTTATCCACGAGGAGTGGCGTATGCGCACCAGCGCTCAGATGCGAATCCTGAACCGCAATCTTGAGACTCTTTACCCCAACTCGCGCTACGGCAAGCGTATGCCGATTGGTCTGATGAGCGTGGTTGACAATTTTGCGCCGCAAACCCTGCGCGACTATTACGAGAAATGGTACCGCCCCGACCTTCAGGGTATTATTGTTGTGGGCGATTTCGATGCCAAAGACATGGAGAAACGCATTCAAAAAACATTCGGCGATGTTCAGATGCCTGAAAATCCAGCACCGTTTGAGCGTTTCGATGTTCCAATGACGCCAGAGCCTATCTTTGTGATTGACAAAGACAAGGAGTTGCAACGCACCATGATTGAAGTGATGTTTAAGCGTCCGGCGGTGCCACGCGAGCTGAACAACACTGCAACGCTTTTTGTGCAGAACTTTGCGTGGAGTGCAATCAGTCGAATTCTTGACGCCCGTCTGGCCGAGTTGGCGCAGAAGGAAGATTGCCCCTTTGCCGCTGCCGAATGCTATCTCGACAACTATCTGTTGGCAAGTACCGAGGATTGCTTTGTGGCATACGTCGCACCTAAAGAGGGCCGCGACAAAGAGGCGCTTGGCGTGGTGATGCGCGAGGTTGAACGCGCCCGCCGCCACGGACTCACTGGTACTGAGGTGTTCCGCGCACATGAGGAGATTCTGAGCCAGAAAGAGCGCCAGTATGACAATCGCGACAAGCAACGCAGCAACTACTACGTGAGCAAGGCCGTGCGCCATTTCCTCGACAACGTTGCCTATCCGGGCCTCGAAACCGAATATGAGCTCTACAAGCTTATTGGCCAGCAACTGAACGCCTCGCTTTACTCGCAGATGATTGCCGAGGCCGTTCATTCTATCGACACCAACTTTGTCTTCTTGGCATTATATCCTGACAAAGAAGAACTTACGCTGCCAACCATCGACGAAATGAAACAAGTGGTTGCCGAAGCCCGCGCGGCCGATGTTGAACCGTATGTCGATAATGTGAAAGACGAGCCGCTGATTCCCCAATTGCCTAAGAAAGGCAAAATTGTGAAAGAGGAGCCGGCTCTTTACGGCTACACAATGTGGACACTATCGAACGGCGCTCGTATGTTCTTCAAACAGACCGATTTCAGCAACACCGAGGTGCTGTTCAGAGCACGCAGCTGGGGCGGATATGCCACCAAACCCGATGTGAATATGATTCCGAACTACAACCTGTTCAATGGTGTGATTTCGGCCACCGGCTTAGGCAGTTTCACCAACACCGAGCTCAATAAGAAATTGGCCGGCAAGCAGGCATCAATGAGTTCGAGTTTGGGAACATACGAAGAGAGCCTGTCGGGAAGCTCAACGCCGAAAGATATGCGCACGATGTTTGAATTGGCCTATCTGAAATTCCAGCAACCTACCAACGATGTTGAGGGTTTCAACAGCTATATGGCTCGCGTGCGCACTTCGCTCGAGAATCAGGAAAAGAACCCGATGAGCGCCTTCAACGACTCAATCGACGCCACACTCTTCGACCGCAATCCGTATTGTATGTCAGTCAAACTTGCCGACCTTGACAAGGTTAATTACGAGCAAATCAGACAATTGTACAGCGAGCGTTTCAAAGCGGCTGGTGATTTCGACTTCTTTGTAACCGGTGCTTTCAATGTCGATTCGCTTCGTCTGTTCACTGAGCAGTATATTGCGTCGCTGCCAAAGGTTAAGAAACGTGAGCCGAAGGCAACTGAGCAAATTGAAACCTACCATAAAGGCCCGATAACCAACCGTTTCGAGCGTAAAATGGAAACTCCGCAGGCTTACTTGTTCCAATACTGGCACGGTGAGCACCAATATAACCTGAAAGAGCAGCTTGCGGCCAACGCACTCGGCTCAGTGCTCCGTATGCGTTATATCAAGAGCATTCGCGAGGAGAAGGGTTTTGCCTACTCAGTGGGAGCTTCGTCTAATCTGGGAACCGGCATTAAAGAAGGCATCGAGCTTCAGATTCAGTGCCCATTCACACCGGCTAAGTGCGACTCAGTGGTTATGCTTATACGCGAGGGCCTCGACGAAATTGCCGCCAACGGTATTACCGACGAGGAGCTGAACAACTTCCGTCTGTATCAACAAAAGAGTTTCGCCAACCAGCAACGTATGAACGGCTACTGGTCAGGACAGATTGTCAATAATCTCACGTGGGGTTACGACACTCACACCAACTTTGAGGAAACTCTTAACAGTCTGACATCGGATGATATCCGCAATTTCCTGAAGGATGTTGTAATGGCAGCCAACAACTGCATCACGGTTATCATTCTGCCCGACGATTTCACCGAGAAAGAATTACACGAGAAATAATCGGGGTCCGATATTGATAAAAGCGCCGTTGCAAGCTTGTTTGCAGCGGCGTTTTTTTTGTGGGGGTATGTTTCTCGATTCCCCATTTTGATAGTTTAGAAATTTTGGCAAAAGTTGAACCTTCTTTTTTTGTGGAAAAGGCTCAATTATTACACACACACCGATTTTACCACATTCCAATTCTTTAAAAGATTGAAACTGTGAATAATACAAGTGATTGGCATTTTTTCGATATTGAGGAAATCTTACTTTTTTAGGCAGATTTCCTCAATATTGAATTTTAATTTTTATATCTTTATCGCGTTAAATCAACAAGTTATGCTAATAGGAAGAACAGATGAACGGCAACAGTTGCTTGATTTGCTGGAATCGGACCAGTCGGAATTTGTGGCGGTGTACGGCCGCAGGCGTGTGGGCAAGACGTTTCTTGTGCGCGAAACATTCAGCGGACGCATTGCCTTTCAGCACACGGGAATTCTGGATGCGACGCTCAAAGAGCAGTTGGCTGAATTTCGGCAATCGCTTGTGTCGGCAAAGTTGCGCAAATGCCCCGAACCGAACAATTGGCACGAGGCCTTTCACCTGTTAGCCAATTTGTTGGAGAAATCGAAAGAACAGAAAAAAGTTGTTTTTATTGACGAACTGCCGTGGATGGACACGCCGAACTCAAACTTCATTCGTGCGCTCGACCATTTTTGGAACGGATGGGCTTCGGCTCGGAAAGACATTATCTTGATTGTCTGCGGTAGCGCTACTTCGTGGATTATCAACAAGATAATAATGAACTATGGCGGTCTGCACAACCGTCTGACCCGACAGATTTATCTTCGGCCTTTTACACTTGGTGAGTGTGAGCAATACTGCGCCAACCGTAATCTGGGCTTTACGCGTCGGCAGGTGCTTGAGGCTTATATGGCATTAGGCGGCATTCCGTACTATTGGAGTTTTCTGCAAAAAGGGAAAAGCCTCTCGCAGAATTTCGACCGTATGTTTTTCGCCCCTAACGGCGAGATGGTGCGGGAGTTCGATGCGCTCTATGCTTCGCTTTTCCGCAATCCCCAACCGCATATTGCCATTATCGAAGCCCTGTCGCAGAAGAAATCTGGACTGACGCGCAACGACATTCTTCGCAGCACCCTTCTCAACGACAATGCCACCTTCGGTAAGGCTATGAAGGAACTTGAGCAGTGCGGGTTTATCAGAAAATACACCTGCATAGGCAAGACCAGCAAAGACGCTGTTTATCAACTGATGGACAATTTCACGCTGTTCTACTACAAGTTTGTTCGGGAAAACAATGGCGCAAACTCGCACTTCTGGAGCGCCAATCTCAACACTTCCGTTCACAATGCCTGGGCGGGACTTGCTTTCGAACGAGTTTGCCTTCAACATTTGCCTCAAATAAAGGCTGCACTTGGCTTTTCGGCGGTTATCAGCGCCGCTCACTCGTGGGTTTTTAAGCCGAAAGCCGACAGCGATGACCCAAACGGTATCCAAATAGACCTTCTAATCGACCGCAACGATGATGTTATCAACCTCTGCGAGATGAAATACGCCAGCGATATCTACGTGATTGACAAGGACGAAGACCAAAAACTGCGCCACCGTCGAGCCGTTTTTGTCCGCGAGAGCAAGACACGAAAAGCCGTTCAGACAACTATGATTACCACCTACGGCCTTGCCCGAGGCGGCTATTCCGATGATATATCTTCACAAGTTACAATGGATGATTTGTTCGGAAACGCCGCATATTAAACATTACATATATATCTAATAATGCGTTAATTACGAAGTTTTACACAATTTCGACATTGAGGAAATCTCACTTTTTTAAGCAGATTTCCTCAATATTGGAATTTCTTCCCCCACAAAAAGCTTGTGAGATAGTTTAGAATCTTTGCCGAAAGCTGAACCTTTTTTTTTGTGAAAAAAAATAGATGGGAACAATAATCTCTGTTTTTTGATGAAAAACGCAATAAAAAATACTTGCAACCGCCACCACTTCATACAACTGCATTACGGTTATCATTCTGCCCGACGATTTCACCGAGAAAGAATTGGGAGAACAATAGTCAGCATGGCATCAACAAAAAAAGGAAGCCTCTCGGCTTCCTTTTTTGTTATCAAGTAATACTATTTACTATTTTCCAAAATAGCGTTTGAACAGTCCGGCAAAGCCTTGTCCGTGGCGGGCCTCGTCTTTAGCCATCTCGTGAACTGTGTCGTGGATGGCATCGAGGTTAAGCTCTTTGGCGCGTTTGGCAATGCGCATCTTGTCCTCGCAGGCGCCAGCCTCGGCGTGCATACGTTTTTCAAGATTGGTTTTGGTGTCCCAGACAACCTCGCCCAGCAACTCGGCAAATTTAGCGCAGTGCTCGGCCTCCTCAAAGGCGTAGCGTTTGAAAGCCTCGGCAATCTCGGGGTAGCCCTCGCGGTCGGCTTGGCGGCTCATTGCCAGGTACATACCAACCTCGGTGGCCTCGCCCATAAAGTGTGCGTTCAGGTCTTTCTTCATCTGGTCGTCGGTGTCTTTGGCAACGCCCAAAACGTGCTCGGTAACAAAATTCAAATCGGCGTCGGCAGCAAGCTCTTTCCATTTGCCGGCAACAAGCTGTTTACACTGTGGGCAACGCTCAGGTGCCTCTTCGCCTTCATACACAAATCCGCATATCGGACAAACAAATTTCTTTTTCATAATCTGATGATTTTTAAATGATTATAGAATGATTGGCATTGGGTTTTTGGTGTTGGGTGTTGGTTTCCGAAAAATACCAATACCTAACACCGAACCCCTAACACCATAATTAATAATTCTCCGCCTTAACCTGGAAGAATGCCTGCGGATGGTCGCAAACGGGGCAAACGTCGGGTGCTTTTTTGCCAACCACAATGTGACCGCAGTTCGAGCATTGCCAGATGGTGTCGTTGTCTTTCGAGAAGACCAATCCGCCCTCGATGTTGGCCAACAATTTGCGGTAGCGCTCCTCGTGCTCTTTCTCTATCTTTCCAACTTCCTCAAAAAGTTTAGCAATATCGTTGAAACCCTCGGCGCGGGCGTCGGCGGCAAACTTGGCGTACATATCAGTCCACTCGTAGTTCTCGCCGTCGGCAGCGTCTTTCAGGTTGTCGATGGTGCTTGGAATGGCACCGTCGTGCAGCAATTTGAACCAGATTTTGGCGTGTTCCTTCTCGTTGGCCGCCGTCTCCTCAAAAATGTTGGCAATCTGCACGTAGCCGTCCTTCTTGGCCTTCGATGCGTAATAAGTGTATTTGTTGCGTGCCTGCGACTCGCCGGCAAAAGCGGCCTGAAGATTGGCCTCGGTCTTTGTTCCTTTCAGATTCATAGTAGTAAAGTTTAAAATGACAATTTTTCCTGATTATGCCGCGTCAGTCGATGTCATCGAGCATTCTCATTTTCTCGTACATGTCGGCCAGACGCTCTTTGGCTTTGTCAATCTTGCGGTTGATGTCTTTGATAAGCGACTCGGAATTGGCCGATTTTGCGAAGAATCCCATGTTGTTCTCGTAGAGTGTTATCTCGTTTTCGAGCTCGCGTATCTGTTGCGCTATCTTGCTGCGCTCCGAGTAGATTTTGCCTTTTTTGCCCTGTGAGCCCGACCACGAGTCAATCTTGTTTTTGAAGTTGGCTTTCTCGCGCTCGCTGGCCTCAATCTTCATGGCTGAGAACTGCGCGTTGATGGCGTCGCGGAACTCTTTCTGGATTGAGTCTTTCTGGCTCAATGGCACGTGGCCTATCTGCGCCCACTCTTTCTGTATCTCGGTCAGGCGGCGAAGGTTATCCTTGTTGTCATCGCTCTTTTCGAAGTTCTTGACTTTCTCAATCAGCGCCTGCTTGAGTTGCAGATTCTGGTTCTGGTCGCCGTCAATCGACGAGAAGTGAGCGCTCTTGGCCTTGAAGAAGAAGTCGCACGCCTCGCGGAAACGCTTCCACAGCTGCTCCGACTGCTTGCGCGACGTCTGTCCAATCTCTTTCCACTGCTGCTGCATGGCGATGAACTCGTCGGTGGCTTTCTTCCAGTCGGTGCTGGTTTTCAACTGTTCGGCCTTCTCGCATAGCTCCAGTTTGCGCTGTGTGTTGTCTTTCTGCTCGGCTTTTATGTCTTTGTAGAAATCGCGTTTCTTGGCAAAGAACAGGTCGCAGTCGTTTTTGAAGCGCTGGTAGATTTTGCTGTTATCCTTTTTGGGAGCATAGCCGATGGTGCGCCACAGCTCCTGAATCTTCAGCACGTCGTTCGATTTCTCCTCCCATTCTTTTGGCTTGGTTATCTCGCTGTTTATTATCTCCTCCAGACGCTCGCAGAGTGTTGTCTTCTGCTCCAAGTTCTTTATCTGCTGGTCTTTCTGACCTTCGAAATATTCCTGATGTTTCTTGTTGATGATAGATGTTGCGGCTTTGAAGCGCTCCCAAATCTCCTCTTTCTGCTCGTTGGGCACCGGTCCCACCTCGCGCCATTTGTCGTGCAGCACCTGCAGGTCGCGGAAGGCTTTCACCACCGATTTCTCGAGGATAAGCTCCTCGGCTTTCTCGCAGAGTTCGGTTTTGGCTTTCAGATTCTCTTTCAGGTCAAGGTCGCGGAGCTCTTTGTTTATCTTGGCATACTCGTAGAACTGCTCAACGGCGTAGTTGTAGGCCGTCCACACGTTTTTCGACTCGGTAGGCGACACCTCGCCCGACTCGCGCCAACGGCTCTGCAAACCGTGGAAATCCTGGAAAATCTTGCCTATTGGGGCGTCGCTGTTCACCAGGCCTTTTATCTCCTCGATAATCTCGAGCCGTGCTTTGAGGTTGGCCTCGCGCTCGGCTTCCACCTGCTGGTTGTAAACCGCTTTTTTCTGTTTATACTGGGCGTAGAGTTCCTTGAATGTCTCCTCCTGATTCTCGTCGGCGAACTTAAAGTTCTCGGCTTCGGCGCCTTCCTGCGACATAAAGCTCTCGCGGGCAGCCTGATAGTCGGCGCGGTATTTCTTGTAGAAGAGCGATTTTATCTCCTCAACCGCATTGACAATGGTCTCGACCGGATTGTTGTTAATCAGTTGGTTAAGTTTCGAAATAAGCTCGGCGCGACTGCATTTTACATATTCGTCGGCAACAGGCTGTGCGGCTTCATTACCTTGCGATTCGGCTTTAGCCTCATTTTCAACCATTTCCACATTGGCGCCGTCGGTTTCGATAGCCGATGCCTCCGGACTCATCTCGCTGTTGTTAAGAGCACCTTCCTCAGGTAAGTGTTTCTCATTCAAGTTTTCTTGTTCCATCTAAAAACGATTTTTGATGTTTAGCACGTGCCTCAGCACAAATTAGTAACACAAAACACGAAGGTAAAATTAATAATTGAAAATGGAAACAAAAAAGATGACGTGGGAGGTCAATTAGAAGTATTACGGACGTGACACTGCGTTGCAACAACAACCATAAAAAAAAACCGGAAATCATTCGATTCCCGGCCTTTTGCCATTATTTGCCGGACGCAAGCAGCGTCTCCACGTGCATTATTGTTTCTTCATCAGTTCCTCAACCAACCGTTTCAACTCATCTATCTGTTGTTGCTGGTTGGCCACTGTTGTCTGCAGCTCGTCTTTCTCGGCTTTCAGCTCTTTCACGGCTTCGATAAGGATTGGGGTAAGGTTCTCATATTTTACAGCCTTAAAGCCATCTTTATCAGTTACAACCAATTCTGGCAAAATTTTCTCCATCTCTTGTGCGATAACTCCAATTTGCTTTTCGCTACCGAATCCATAGCTCATATTGCCAACATCTACGCCTTTGGCGGCGGCCATTTCCTCCCTACTCTTCCAATAGAAACTTACACCTCTTAATTTCAACACTTTATCCAATGCTCCGTCAATTTGTTGAACATCTTTCTTTAAGCGGATGTCAGACGATTGGACCAAACCGCTGTGTGTTATAGTGCCATTAACTGTCATATTGCCGTTCTTGTAAACAATAAGTGCATCGTTTTTATATTGAGAGCTGCTTCCGTTGCCTATCACAAACAATCTGTCGGTTGATACCCACACTACACTACCAGGTTGGTAAGACGAATACCCCCAAGCCGTACCCAATTCATAATCTGTATTATACCGGCCTATGGCAACCTCACACATTGATTTCGCAGTAGTATAGATTCCCATAGTCATAGAAGCGTTTCCATCTGCTTTTGTACAATTTCCCGTAGCAGTGGACCACGACCCAGTAGCTTCTGTTGATTGCCCAAAGGAGTGAGCGCTTTCGCCTGTTGCAAAAGCATAATGACCTATGGCTACAGCATTTAATTTTGTAGCTTTTGCTTCATATCCTATGGCAGTAGAGTATTGTGCAGAGGCTAGCGCATAACTTCCTATTGCAATAGACTGTTTACCAGAGGCCTCTGGCGCAAATCCTAAAGCAATATCAGTATATTCTTTTGCTTTTGCAGAATAACCTATTGCTGTCGAAGATTGACCAGTAGCCTTTGAATAAATGCCCGCACTAAAAGAGTGAGAACCTGTAGATTCGCATTTATAACCCATTGCGACAGAATTACCAGCTTCGGCATACGATTCACTTCCAATAGCAAAAGAGGAATTGCCAACTGCTTTCGCTTTTTGCCCGAAAGCATAGGAATAATCACCCTCGGCATCCGATTCACTTCCAATAGAGAATGATGATTTACCAATTGCTTTTGCATTTGGTCCAAAAGCATAGGAAAAATCACCCTCAGCATCCGATTCACTTCCAATAGCAAAAGATGCCTTGCCAACTGTTTTAGCTTTTGGCCCGAAAGCATAGGAAAAATCACCTGTAGCCGAAGGTGCAACCAAGTGGTTGTTCAACGAGTCAACGCCTTCACTGCCAAAAGCATAACTACTTGTTCCACTTGCTGTTGAACCAGCTCCAAATGCATAACTGCCTGTACCTTTGGCTTGTGCCGAATCTCCTAATGCGTAGGAATTTTTTAAGACAGTGTTAGCTTTACGGCCTATAGCCACCGAACTTTCGCCAGCCGCAGTTGTCTGCTCACCGAAAGAGAATGAACTTTTGCCCGTGGCTTTTGCTTGATTACCAATGGCTATTGCTGTCTGACCAGTTGCTTCCGATTTGTAACCAAACGCCTGCGACCACTTGCCTTTTGCCTTGTTTTGGTAACCAGCGTTGAACGAGTTTTCTCCCACATCGTTGGCGCTTGCAACCATCAAATTTCCAGCCATAAAAGCGTTCTTTTTAGGATACCAGAAAACGCGGTTCTCATTGTTGATTACTTCGGCTGTTTGCGTAAGGTCGATATTGAAAAGCTCGCCAGAGCCATCCTTGCCGCCGCTTTTGCCGGCAACGGCAAATCCGCTTTTGGCAGCCTTACTGCCGGTTGGCGCATCGTCAATATAGATACGTGTGCTCTCGTTGTCAATTGTCAGATAGTTGGGGTTGGTATTGTTGGCTTTGCCACCACTCTTGCCAGCCACAGCAAACTTGGCTTTGGCGGCCTTGCCGTTAGTGGTAACGGTGTCGTCGTCAACAAAAACCTTGGTACCGGCTTGGTTTACAACCAACAGATTATCATCGGCCTTGCCGCTCTTGCCGGCTACTGCAAACTTGGCTTTGGCGGCTTTTGTGCCATCATCGTCAACATAGACTTTAGTACCTGCTTCGTTCACAACCAACAGATTACCGTCACCCTTGCCACTTTTACCGGCTACGGCAAACTTGGCCTTGGCTGCTTTGCCGCTAGCTGTGTCGTCAACAAAAACCTGCGTTCCGTTGTCGTCAATGGCAAAGAAGTTGGCGTTCTCGCCGGCCTTACCCGAGCGCCCTGCCACAGCAAATTTGGCTTTTGCGGCTTTTGTGTCGCCGTCGTCAACAAATACTTTTGTTCCTGCTTCGTTCACAACCAACAGATTGCCGTCGCCCTTGCCACTTTTACCTGCTACGGCAAACTTAGCTTTGGCTGCTTTGCCGCTGGCGGTATCGTCAACATAAACCTGTGTGCCATAGCCGTTTACGGCAAAATAGTCGGTGTTGGCGTTGGCTTTGCCGCTCTTGCCAGCCACAGCAAATTTGGCTTTGGCAGCCTTGCCGTTGGTTGTTACGGTGTCATCGTCAATGTAAACCTTTGTGCCGCTGGCATTTACTGAGAAATATTGGTTTTCAGTGCCTGCTTTACCGCTTTTGCCAGCAACGGCAAAACCGCTTTTTGCGGCCTTTGAGTCATTCTCGTCAACATAGACGCGCACACCATTTTTATATACAGCAAAAACAACCTTGCCGTCGTTGTCTTTCACCTCAAATAGAGCATCATCGTCACCGGTGGTGGAAGTGGCTTGAATCTTAATGTTTGTAGGATTTTCAACCTCGCCGGTCTTTTTGGCGTATTCGGCCACCGGAACAGAATGTAGTTTGGTGGTGCCTATCTCGGCAAAATTCTC
>JAFZKK010000156.1 GCA_017551905.1 Salinivirgaceae bacterium | reverse complement strand
CTGGTGCACGCCTAACTTCTTGCCTATGGCTGTACTTCCTTTCCCCCGGCGGTACATCTGAACCGCCTTCAGCTTGATTTCTGTCGTGTAGTAATGTGACATTTCCAAAAGTTTTTTGTCCAACTTTTGGGGTTCACATCAGCGCAACGTCTCTACTTGGTTTCTTCCACCACAACCGTTTCCCTAATCTCTTGCTTTTCTATCTCATAATCGCAATTCGGACAGACAAATGGCGCCCAATATTCCGTAACCGAAAAACTGCCACCACATTCGCAAGTAGGATAATCTGGGACGAACGATTCTGTGTCCTCGGGGTGCAGTAATTCTTTTCCGCAAACATCGCAGTGCAGATAAACCTTCTCACCCACTTTGCCATCGTGCCAATCGAATTTGGTGCCACATTGGGGGCATATTATATGATAAGTGTGGTACATATTACAATCCTTTTGCTTGTTATTCAATAATATGCCTTGCCCAATCAATAATTTCGGGGGTGGCTTCCATCACAAATTCCTGACCGATTGCCGCAGACTGAAAATAATTGTCCCGCCACGGGTCGGGGTGATAACTTATTTCCACATTTTTGAAAAACGAAGGCAAATCCCATTTCCCTCTCGACATTCCTTCCTTTGTTAAAACTCTGTCTTTCCGATAGTTTAGAAGTCCGCAACCATTCACTTTGGGCATAATTGAAAGTTTGTCCGTAGGCAAATAAATTGTATTCTTTCCGTCTTCTCTATTACGATTGTCTCCAATATGTGGGTGGTCTTTCAACCAATCGTAAGCATCTGCCTTTCGTTCAATCATTTCGCCAATTTGCATATATCCATAAATGACGTGAATGTCTTTGGCTTTCCTCTTATAAATCAGCCTTCCTTGATTTATTTCGGTTTCTTTGAACCAACCAAAAAAGAGGAACAAATCACCCACTGAAACTCCGTGATTCTGCAAATGTGTCAATGCACTGCCAGCTTGTCCAAAGGCAGGTTTCCAACCTTGCAACCGACTGCGAACATTTTCTCTTAAATCAGGGTCCAAATGGCAACAGTCTGCTTCATTTAGTTTGGTTTTAGGCTTCAACGAATGAATAATATCATAAAAACTCATTCCATTCCAATAAAGAGAAGAAAATGTGTTGTTCCCCTTTTCATCAGGAATTGGCAAAGAGAGCAATGTCCCATCGGGCAAAATCGGATTGGGTTGGCAGCCGTTTGCTGAATCAAACCCTTTTCTACTTAAAATGATTTTCATTTTTCCTTATAGTAAAGTGCTTTAGAACAATTATTTTTGACATAATCAATCACCTTCTTTGCTTCTTCAGCATCCGAAGGTATTTTCTTGCAACGAGGAACAACAAAACCTTTGTCTTTTATTTCAAGAGCATTTTCCACACCGAAATAGTAGAATTCTTCACATATTAAAACATTCTCCCCACTCAAATCGTGTTCTTGGTCATTCTTGCCGTGTCCGCCGCCATTTGGATGCTGCCTAAATCCACCATTGACAGGTTCATAAATGTTGTCACCCATATCATAAGTGAAATTCATAGCATCTTTTTCTCCCTTGCAACTTTTGGTTGCCTTTTGATTCCCTGTAGAGATTTTTTTAGGTTGCTTGACTTCATACTGTTCCCAATAATCTCCGATTTTTATTCTCTTGGTAACTTTTGCCAAATAGATTAGTTTCTGGGTATCATCAGTAAATTCGTGTTTTTCATTGTTTTTATCATAAACCCCATTAGATGTCCAGCCCGAAATCCAATAACCTTCCTTTGCACATCTTCGAATAGTAGGCTTACAAGTAGCCAAAGTCAACACATCGTGGTATGGGTTTGGCGCAAAACCAGTGTCGTGCGTCATTTTGTAGCAATAAAGAAATCCATTCATAATTGTAATTTTTAAAAGTTTATATATCAGTCGGTTTCCTCCAATCAAATTCAGCCCCTAACACTTCAAGCATTTTATATTCCCAAAAATCTTGCTTGAAGTTAGGTGTAAATTTAGCCATTAAAACCTTGTTTTGTCTGTCCTCTTTCGAATCGTACCAGCCGTTGAATCGCGTTGTGCGCTGATTGACTTTTAGAAAATCGTCTTCCGCCAGTTGGTAAAACACGGTGCCGACGCGCGTCATTTGGTGCTGCTGCTGACAATCGGCCAACGGCCAGGAATGATTGTCAAGAATAAAGCAATATTGCCCGTCGCCTTTTTCGTCGCACATAGCGCCAACGGCCAGATATTCCGTACTGAAATCCTCCTCCAACTTAATCACGTCGCCTGTGTAAATCCAATCGCCGTTCACATCTTTGAAAGGGGTTTGCACTCCCGCGAAAATCACCTTTTGCGGCGTTTGACGGTTCCAACACTCATCGTGGAAATAGTCTAAAACACAACATCTTGCGCTGAAGTCGTCATCTCGTTTCTTTTCCAACTCGTCCCATTTTTTCTGCAATGTTCCCGACACATCGATTGCGTCTTCGGGAATGCCTCGGTGCATCGCCTCCTCGTAGGCAAGTTGGCGCAAGAAATCGGTATTATCCTGTTTGTTAAGAAGTTCCAGCAATCTCGCATCGTTCACATTTGCAAGCATTTCCCGATATTCGTCTCTTAAAAAATCTCTTACACGGCCAGATTTTAACCTCAAGGTAAATTTCTCGGGTGCTACCAATCGCACGCCATCGGGCATCTTCTTGATACTGTAGGCGATAGTTGGCGTTGGAACGTTGTTATCGTCGGGAATTGCCGCATCTTTGGGGAACACGTACATATTGCAACCATAGAAGAAAAAGTTGCCGAACGAGGTGTAACCGAATTTGTCTTTGCCAATCACATACCTGACGCGAATGTCGGGCAGCGAAGCCACGCAATTGGCCCCAATCTGATAGCGGTACTGCCGACACAGTTCTTTAAGTACCTCTTCGTCAACCACTTCGGGGGCATCAGGCTTGTCGGGCAATTCGTAATTGAACATTAGAATCGTGCGCCATTCCTTCGAGACAATCACGTTTGGCAAAGGGTAAAGTTCGCCAAACAAAGGCGCTATCTTGTTGTCTCTGAAGTCGATTAACCCGTTGCCGCAGCCCAACCGCGTAATTAAAAATCGGTTGTCGGGGTGGTCTTTCACGTAATCGATAAACTCATCGACGTACGGCCGCATCGCTTGCAGATTGTTGACGTCGACGGGGATAGCGTAGCATTGTCCCTGCGGCCCGAACTGTGGCCCGTTTTGTCCAATCGTCGCGCCGAATTTTTCGCACGCCAGCCGTTCGGCGCGCCCTACTCGCGTACCCTTCATATCGGTACCATACACAAACACCTCACAACCCGACAATTCCGTAATTGCCGCTATGATAACTTTTCCGTTGCAATGTCTTTCCATAACTATACTTTTTAAAATCCATTACAAACATAGCGGCAACCTACGCCATATTGCAGCAGAGGTTTTTGTTTTTTTTGCGTTTTGGTAGAGATTTTTTGATAGCCAATCGTACTTTATTAATTTACAAAGTATTAATGACAAAAAAAATATCGATTTGACACAGCTTTAGATTGAACGTAAAATTTTGCCAATTTCGCAAAAAATCATACTTTTGCATAACAACATTTTATAATTCTTACAGTTATGGCACGTCCGATTAAAGAAACACCAATTCTGACAGGCAAAGACGCCGAACGGTTTGTCGAGAGAGCCGAGCGAGTTGAGAGAATGAGCGAGGAAACGCGTGCCACTAACCGCGCAAAGTTGATGGAACGCGTCAAAGAAGCAAAAAAGCTGATTACCTTCTGTTGGTAAACAATGAATGTTGTTCGCCTGACATCCGATTACGTATTAACTGCCTTCGATTGCGGCGATAGCGATTTGAATGAGTTTTTGTTGGAAGATGCGAAACATTTTCTTGAAAAACGCATCGCCAATACGTTCATACTTGAAGATAACGGTTGCATTGCGGCCTATTTCTGCCTATTGAACGACAAAGTGAGCCGAGTTGAAGTTACAAATAGCCGTTGGAAGAAGATAAAAGACAGTTTCCCCGAAGGAAAACGGTTCCGAAGTTATCCCGCCATTAAGATTGGCCGCTTTGCCGTATCGAAAGAATACCAAGACCGCAACATAGGAAGTATGCTGTTAGACTTGCTGAAAGACCAATTAAACACACAAGTCAGCCAGTCCGCATTCCGCTTTATCACAGTCGATGCCTACCTTTCGGCTATCCACTTTTACCAGAAAAATGGTTTTGTGGAACTATCTCTAAAAGAAGAAGACGAGCACACGCGCCTGATGTTCTTCGATATGATGGAATTGGGTTAATCAATGGCCGATGCCATCACAAATTGTGATGACATATCAACCAATTGAGAACGAAAACGCTTTTCAGACTCTCTCTAACAATGCAATCCCGCGCTTGCAAGAACACCCAACATCATTAATATCCAGAAAGATATGGCGAAAAGCACCCACGCGCCAGCCACGCAGAGGCCGACAATACCGCAAATGCGGCCAGCGTTGGCGTTTTTGGCCGAAACTTCGGTGTACCGGGTTGGCTTGTCGCTGTAAAGCGCTTTCGCTTTTTTGGCAAACACTATCGCCAAAATGCCCAAAACCACGCCAATCAACGCTCCCGCGCCGCAGCAAATGCACACAAGGCTCAAAATGCCCATAACTAAAGCCGCGTTCGAATTTGGCAGCTGTTCTCTGATACCGTTCACATTATCAATGGTTTCCATAACTCAAATTAGTTTTAAAATGTAATTCACTGCTATAATGACGACGTTCAAAACAAAAAGTGACACCAAAATGCGATTTCCGTGACGAAATTTGAAAATTAAATGCAAGGCCAGGAACGCAAACATCAAAATCAGCGGAATCAGTGCGGGAAACATCCCAATGCTATCGACTATCTTGCCTTCAATCAACAATTTAAGCGCACGCTGAAAACCGCACCACGGACACTCGAAGCCCAAATATTTCTTGTAGAAACAAGGTATATCGAAATTGTAACCCACACTGAACATCAGACTGAAAATCAAGATATTGAAAACAATCTGAATAGAACCACTAATGCTTATTGCGCGCTCAACTCGGCAATTTTGGCCATTGTCTCTTTCTGTCCGGTAGTGTTAACCACAAGGTCGAACACCTTCTCAAGCTCACCCGACGGATTGACGTATGGCGTAAACGAGTGCATAAATGTCATCTCAATACCTTGGAAGTTTGTAACATGCTCATATACACAATTATCGCCAATCATCAGTTTATTCCATAATTCCTCAAACTTCTCTTTGGCAGCCGCGGTAGTTGCATACAAATCGACGAATCGTTTGCCCACAAACGCGCTCTCGTCAACATGCGACAAGCTAAGCATCATATCGTTTACAGCGATTATGTTGCCATTCAAATCGAGGTCGATTGTGCCCAGTGTGTTATTTATGGCATCTATCGCCAACCTCATTTCGCCCTCACGCCGCACAGCTTCTTCTTGTGTAGCCTGCAGCTCCTCCATGTTCTGACGAAGCTCTTCCTCTTGTGACGAAAGTTCCTCGCCTCGCATCTTCGACTCCGACAGCAATTTGTTGGTCTGCTCGCTTATCCTCACGCTCGATATTGTAGAAGCGATGTTTTCGCCCAATGTCTGCATAAAATCTATCTGATACTGAGGAATTTCGTTAAACGAAGCAACTTCGACAACACCCAGCACCTTCTCATTGATAACCAGCGGCACAAGCAACAAGTAGTTAGGCTCAGCACCGCCAAGACCCGATGTCAGTTTTATATATTCCTCCGGTATTTCTTTCAGATAGACAGGCAGTTTCTCAAACGCGCAACGGCCAACCAAGCCTTCTGTCACTCCGAAATTCGTTTTAAGATATTTTTCACGGTTATAAGCAACGGCGCTCTTCATCTCGAAGTACGGATTCGCCTCGTCCGACTCGTTCAATATGTATATAGCACCCTGATTAACACCTAGATAATCAACCAAACGGCGCATAACATTGCTCGACAGGACATCCATATTCTCGGAATTGTGTCGCAAGATGTCGCCAAAATCGGCAATACCTTTGGTTGTCCAGTTTCTTATCTCGTCCTCCTTCTGGCGTTTCTTGTTAGCCTCGTCCGACAACTGCAAGTTTTTGCGCATCTCAAGCAATGCATTACCGAGCATATCGTCTTCACCAAGAGCCTCGTAATCAGCATTATAGTTACCATTTCCGATTTCAACGGCAAACTCAGATGTGCGCCTCAACGACTCAATGAATCCATTCAGAGCGTCACCCATATCGCCAATCTCATCGTTATTGGTAACAAGCTTCTCTTTAGGCAGAATACCTTTCGTCATCGAAATCAGGAACTCCTTCAGTTTATACACCGGAACAACAATGCTACGTGTGGTTATCAAGCTGACTATCAGCACCACAATCGCAATCACAATAACTGAATAGACCACAAATTTCTGGAACCACGCAAACGATGCGGCCATTTCCATGTTGGCGTCTTCGGTCTTGTTCGATATTATCTCGGTAAGTTCCTCTATTTCAGCAAGAATACGATTGGTCTCGTCAATCACCTGACCACCATCCTCAACCATTGGCTTAATCTCCCAAGTAACCATTAAATCCTCATAATCAGAGAATTCGCGCAACGCGTGCATAATCTCTTTATGGTCGCGGAACAACGTGTCGCTGATGCCTGTCAGAATGACATTGAGCATTGCCTGCTCGTCTTCTGTCCAGTTTTTTGAAATGGTAAGCAACTCGTTCTGCAACTTCGGAAATTGGACTTCGTGCATGTTCTGCAGCTTTTTCTTATCCGGAGTGTCCGACACAACCTCAATGAAAACCCAGTTTTTGATAAGCATCTGCGAGTTGTTGACCATGGCCTTACACTCTTGCAAGCTGGTCATCGACGGGTTGTAAATATTCAATATGTCGGCATTAAGTTTGCGGTTAGCGTTTGATGTTGAGTATGTTACCAAACCATTTATTATCACTACCAACAGTAACGAGCCAAAACCTATGAGCAGTTTATTGGATATTGTCAATCGTGCTTTCATCACCTTTACATTTGTTTTTGAATATTCCCAAAAATAGAATTTTATTTTTACGTAGAAGCCTTTTTTGACACTTATTTATAGGCTCAATGTTTAAAATTTTCAGCAACCGGTCAACATTATTGGAACAAATTGGCTGACAACTAAATATGTAGCACTTACATCGAGCGTTAAAACAAAAAAAGCGGTGCCGCTTTACCGAACACCGCCTTATGCGAACTCAACAATGTGTCAGTTCGAAACCGCCAGGTTAGTCAAACTCGAGCTCACCTGCAACTTTCGGCTTGCTATAGCATCGCTGTTCATCTCAAACTTAAGTTTGTCGTCGCGAATCAGGAAATTGATGCACGAACCGTTCTTCAGTGCTCCTTGCCTTTCGGTCAGAATCAGCGAAGCAGAAGCGCCAAGTTTATTAATGACATTCTCCATATTTGAAGCGTTGCTAACGCTCGATGCCAAAAACAGAATGTGGCATTTGGTAACCTCGTCAATCGATTTCAGCTTTTTAACGACAATATCTTGATTGCCCACTTTCTTTCCTGCCACTGTAGCTGACAGCTGCGAGAAAAGCTCGTTGTGATTAACAACACATATCACAAAGTCGCCCGACTTCTCTGAAGCCGGCCACTCTATCTGCTTTGTAAAATTGTAAATAAACAAAGCTTTGTATTTAGCGTCTTGAGCCGACACGGTGCTCAGCCCTACGCTAACGATTGCAATTAATATTGAAAGTAACCTCTTCATAGTTTATACCCCTTAAAAATTTTGTTAAAGATACGGATTAAATTGTTAGAAAAAAGTGCTTTTCGCTAATTTTTAAGCATAAACATTTCTTTTCGACAAAAGAATAACTTTATTATTTAAATCGAAAGAAAAATGATACAAATTTCACTTTTTTAGAGTTATACTTAAAAAAAACACCGACGAACGATTTTAAATTTCGACAAATGACAAATGAAACTAACTTTGTCGGACTATAATTACACTGCAATGAAATTCAACTTCTTGACAAAATTCCGCGACATAGCCATTTGGTTGCCGGTTCTGATTTTTCTACTGATTCTGCCTGCCGTATGGGCTGACAATGCTTTGCTTGACGCATCGCTTCTGTCAAGGCAGCTTGCATTGGCAATCATTCTGCCGGTAATTGCCGCTGTGCTGATTTTCATTATAATCAAAGGCTTCAAATTCACATTTTCGCGGTCAGAGAAGGTGATTTTCGGTGGGCTGGCGTTCTTCATGCTCATGCACTTTCTGAGTTTCGTCAATGCTGTCAACTACCATGAGGCCATTTTCAGAACAGCAAAAGAATTCATGTTCTGCACATGGTTTTTCTTTGTTTATCAGCTGCTTGTGGCAAAGCCTGAAGGTCGCATTGCTTTAATAAAATCGATAGTGCTGATGGGGTGCGTTTTTGTTGGCATTGCTTTGGTACAGCTATTCAAAACAGATTTCAGCAGCTACAACGAAGCCGAAGAAAATCTTTCGTATTTCTTGAGCCAATTGATGGAGAAGGTGTACTCAACATGTTCAAACAAGAACCTGCTTGCGTCAATATTGTTTCTGATAACCCCTCTGGCTGTTTATTGTGCAATCTACCATATAAAGACAAGAGATTGGAAGTCAATAATATGGATTTCAATATCAGCTCTATTAACTATATGCAGTCTGGTTTTAATAGTTCTGCTGCTGACACGCGCTGTTTATGCCGCACTGCTACTGACAACTGTTTGCGCAATCGTCTTGATATACATATATATATTTATTATAAAACCGCGCAAAACCGGCAATCAGGCTCCACTAAAAATCAAAATAGCACTGGTTGCCGCTCCTATATCGATAATAGTTTTGGGTGCGGCCGTTGTTGGTCTAACCGAAACAAAATTCGAGCAAATGCTAACGGAGCGTATCATGCTGACAATCAACCCGGAAAAATACCATTACCGTAGTAACGAGACTGGCGAAACGGCAATTGCCATGCGTACAATCATTTGGAGCAAAACCGCTCAAATGATAAAAGAGCATCCGCTTATCGGTTCTGGTGCAGGACAATGGCAGATAATGATTCCTAAATACGGAGTTGACGAATTCAACGAGAAACTGCGCGAAGGCACACTCACCTACCAGCGCCCTCACAACGATTTTCTATGGTACGCAGCCGAAGTCGGGATACCCGGGCTTATCGGCTACTTGGTATTTTTGCTTGGCACCATATATATAGGTATCAGGAACATTCTGCGAAGCAATAGCCGCAAAACAACATTGTTCAACGTCATTGCCGTATCGACATTAATAGGTATGGTGCTGATTATGAGCATCGACTACCCACACGAACGCATTGAACACAACATTGTTTACCTAACAATAGCCGCACTTATACTGGCCGATGCGAAACTGATGAAACAATGCAAAACAAAAGAAGAAAACCCACAAACCGATATCAAGCCAACAATAGCAATAATGGCCGTCGGCATTGCGATATGCGCATTCGGGTTGCAACAGTCAATTGCATTTTTCAGCGGCGAACATAATGGACGACGCATTTGGACAGCGCACTACAACAAGAATTGGAACTTAGTTATGCAGCTAACTCACAATATTGAAAAACGACAATACACACTCAACAATTTTACTGTTCCGATGCTGTACTATCGCGGATTTGCGGAGTCGATGCTAAAACAGGACGATGCATCTATTGCCGATTTTCAGAAAGCATTGGAACTTCACCCTTACAACATAATCACATTGAATGCTCTTGGCACCGCATACAACATGAAGGGCGACAACGACAAAGCCATTCAAGAATACAACAAGGTTTTAACCATATCGCCACGCAATGTTGAAGCACTGACTAATATCGCCTTGTCGTACTACAACAAAAAAGAATTCGGTAAAGCAATAGAACACATTGGAAAGGTTAACAGCAAAAGCAAATACAAGCCAACTAACTACCAAAAAATCAGCCTTGCGGTAAGCCGATATGCCGCAATAGCCGAAAAGGACTTATACAACGAACAGAAACTGAACGATTGGCTTAAAAACGATTCAAGGGTGGCCGCCGCACTCAAGAAATACCAAAGCGGCGAGTTCGAAAAATGGAGCGATGTGTTGTTGCCCGAATTGGGCAAATAGTCAATCTATTGGAAAAACAGATGCTCGATTAAGATTTTCAAGCCAATAAGGATAAGCACCACGCCTCCTGCCAGTTCGAAATTGAACTTGCAAGCACGCTTGAATCTGTTTCCTAGATAAAAGCCGAATACTGTCATGGCAAACGACACTGCGGCTATGATTAACGCCGGCACAACCAGAGGTGTTCCCGTCAAGCCGAAATTCACCCCCACAACCAATGCGTCGATGCTGGTTGCAACCGCCAAACCAAACAGTGTCTTATGATTGGTGATGTCGGCACCCTCCGATTCGCCTTCCGACAACGACTCACGTATCATATTGATGCCTATCACCGCCAGCAAACCAAAGGCAATCCAATGGTCGAAAGCTGACGCGACCAACGCAAACCCTGTTCCGGCAAACCAACCGAAAACCGGCATCAATCCTTGGAACCCTCCGAAATACAATGCCATGACAAGCACATTGCCAAACCGATATTTCGACGTCATCAGACCAGTTGTAACCGACACTGCAAAACAATCCATTGCAAGAGCAAACGCCAGAAGTATAACATCAAATAAATCCATAGTCTCAATTTTACCGCAAATATATACGCGTTGCGCCAATTGTATTACAATCATTTGCGAAAATCAAATCGCATTTTGTCCGTTGGACAGCATTGCTATTTATTATAAATTTGCAGTTCGATTTTTAACATTCTGTATTTAACTAACAGACAACTTTAAAATGCAATTCACATCTGGAAATCAGCACGAAGGACGAAGCGGACGCTACGGCAACCACCGCCAAGAAAAACACTTCCGAACCAACGATTCGAGAACACCGTCGAGAGGACAGCGTCAGAAATTTGACCGCCGCGATAACAAAACTGACGGCGACGAAAACGAGCAATGGAGCCGCAACAAGACTTCGTTTGGACGCAAAAGCTACGGACAGCCGCGCAAATTCAACAAATTTGAAGAGTCGAACGGCGACAAGCCCAAATACAACAAGTTTGGCGGTTCAAACAGCCACAAACCAAGACAAAACAAGTTTGAAGAATCAAACGGATTCAAACCAAAATACAAGAAAACATATTCAGACAATAACCGCAACTTCCACAACGACAACAAAAAACAGGAAGAGTCGTTTGGCCGTTTTGAGGAAACCGACGGCATCCGCCTGAACCGTTACATTGCAAAGTCCGGAATTTGCAGCCGCCGCGATGCTGAGCAATACATAACTGCCGGTGTCATCACCATTAACGGAAAAGTTGTCACCGAATTAGCCACCAAAGTGCAGTATGGCGATGTTGTGAAATTCAACAACACACCGCTGTTACCGGAGAAAAAAACTTACATTCTGCTTAACAAGCCGAAAGATTACATAACGACAACCGATGACCCACACGCCGAGAAAACCGTGATGGACCTGCTTGGCGAGTCGATACGCAACCGAGTTTATCCCGTAGGCCGCCTCGACCGCTCAACCACCGGCCTTCTGCTGCTGACAAACGATGGCGACTTGGCCGAGCATCTGTGCCACCCACGCTACAACAAACAGAAGATTTATCAGGTTACACTCGACAAAAAAGTCGCAGCCGAAGATATTGAGAAGCTGCTTAACGGAGTGGAGCTTGACGACGGTCCGGCAAACGCCGACGAAATTGAATACTGCAATCCCGACGACGCAAGCGAAGTGGGTGTTGTTATCCACTCTGGCCGCAACCGCATTGTGCGCCGTATGTTCGAGTCGCTCGGCTATAAAGTGAAAAAACTCGACCGCGTGTACTACGCCGGCCTGACCAAGAAAAACCTGCCGCGCGGCAAATGGCGTTTCCTGACCGAAAAGGAGATTATCATGCTAAAAAGAGGCGCTTACAATTAACCGGCAAACGCAGCATTTCAGCAACATCGCGCTTTTTTTACAAAAATTCACATTTGTGTTTTCATTTTGAATAAAGTTGGTATCTTTAAAGCCGATAAACCCTGTAATCAGAAAAGATGAGAAATGTGATTATTGATTATAAAGGTGATATAACCTTTGACAAGATTGAAGAGTTGCTGACATTGTTTAACCACAACATTATGAGCACTATAAGTCCTTTATGCAAGACGCGGTTGTTCTCAATAATGGTAGAGTGCCTCGAAAACGCATACCGGCACAATTACAAACTGCCCGACCAACATCCGTCAATAGAAATGTTGCTGACTGAACAAGACTACTGCTACTCGCTGCGGATAAGCAACCTTATAGATGCCGACAAGCTGCAACAGATGACCAGCCGCCTCGACCAGATAAACAAACTGGACTCCGTAAGCGTGAAAAAAGTTTACAACGAGGCTATCCATCAGGCTCACATATCGGAAAAAGGCGGCGCAGGACTTGGATTGCTGAAAATAATGCGTAGCTCGAACCAGCCTATCGAATACGAAACAGTCAGTGTCGACGAACACTGCTCGCTGCTGACTTTGACTATAAAAATCATCGACTGTCAACACACTCAAAATCAAAAGAAAACACAATGAAAAGCATCAACATTCAAGCCACATCCACATCGCCGGCTGTCACTTTCAATTTGGCAAAAAACATTTTTGAGATTTCGGGCTGCTCACGACCGGAAGATGTTGTTGAGTTCTACGGTCCGATAATCGACTGGATTATAGAGCTGAAGCAAAGCATCAACGACAAGCTGAAAGCCGAACACGCCAACAACCCGTTGATTTTCAAGATAAACTACGATTATTTCAATTCGGCGTCGGCAAAATACATTCTGGATATGGTTATGCACATCAACAGTCTGTTTAAAGACGGACTCAATGTGAAACTTGAATGGTACTACAAGAAAGAAGACGAAGACATGCTTGAGACAGGCCAAGAATTTACCGACATAGTCAACTGCCCAATCAGTTTTGTCGCCATTTGACGCCGCGCAATGACTATCAATCAGATAGTCTTTTCAATCCGTCACGCCTTCGGTGTCAAACCTAACTCTTTGCCTTTCTGCAACATAAACTGATAGGCGGCCTCATAATTGTTTTCAATAACTCCGTCAAGAATAGCGTCTTTAATGGCGCTTTTTATATTGCCAATGGCCGGGCAAGGCGGCAAAGCAAACGTCTCGATGATGACTTCGCCCGAAATAGGCGGCTGCCAATTACGCACACGGTCCTTCTCCTCAACCTCAACCAATTTGCGTCTTACAAGCTGATAATTATCAAGATAGCGCGACACCTTTTCGGGATTTTTCGAGGTGATGTCGGCATCGCAGAGAAGCATCAGGTCATCGATGTCGTCGCCGGCTTCGAAAAGCAAACGGCGAACAGCGCTGTCGGTTACTGTCTCTTCGGCCAAGACAATCGGGCGCATGTGCAAAGCCACCAATTTCTGCACATACTTCATCTTCTCGTTCATCGGCAATTTCAGATTCTTGAAAACGCCCTGCACCATCTTGCTGCCGATATACTCGTGTCCATGGAATGTCCAGCCCGTCCCTTTTATGTATTTCTTGGTAGCCGGTTTGCCGATGTCATGCAACAAAGCCGCCCAGCGTAACCATAAATTGTCAGAGTTACGGCACACATTGTCAAGCACTTCCATTGTGTGATAAAAATTATCCTTGTGCTTGCATCCGTCAACCACATCGACACCTTTCAAGGCTTCGAGCTGAGGAAAGACAATCTCAAGCAAACCGGTTTTTTGCAACAGTTTGATGCCGATTGAGGGTTTAGCCGTCAGCATTATTTTGTTCAGCTCCTCCGAAACCCGCTCCATTGATATTATGCGAATGCGCTCCTTGTTACGGGTGATGGCTTCCAGCGACTCGTCAATTATATGAAAATCAAGCTGATTGGCAAATCTGATGGCTCGCAGCATACGCAGCGGGTCGTCAGAATAAGTGGTGTCGGGTTCGAGCGGTGTACGGATAATGCCGTTGCGCAAATCGCTGAGGCCGTCGAACGGGTCGATGAGCTGGCCGAAACGGTCAGGGTGCAAATCGATGGCTAAAGCATTGATAGTGAAGTCGCGACGACGCTGGTCGTCTTCGAGCGTACCATTCTCGACAACAGGCTTGCGCGAGTTGCGGTTGTACGACTCACGGCGCGCTCCCACAAACTCCACATCCACACCACGATAGCGGAACATTGCCGTGCCAAAGTTGCGGTAGGTCGTCACCTTCGGATTTTTCATCAGCCGCGAGGCCGTTTCGGTGGCCAGGTCTATCCCACTGCCAATGGTAACAACATCAATATCTTTCGACGGACGGCCAAGCAACTTGTCGCGGACAAAACCGCCAATGACAAACGCCTGTTGGTTGCGTTCGCCCACAATCTGCGATATCGTCTTGAAAATGATATTGTTAAGATGCTCCTTCATCGAAATGACTATTGAGCCGCAAAGGTACAATTATTTTGAAGATGAGAGGTTGAGAAGTTCAGATGTTTAGAGCATCAGTGATAATTATCCAACGCACAGATTAACAACTAACTACATCCGTTTTTTCATCCGATTCACAAAATCGATAATGGCGGCAACCGTCTCCTCAACGCCAAGCCGCGACACATCGAGTGACATATCGTAAGTTGACGCCACGCCCCACTCCTTGTTCGAATAATAGTTGTAATACGACGCACGGCGGCGGTCGTTGCGCTCAATGAAGGCCTCAGCCTTGCTCTGTTCAATGGGCATACGGGCGCACACACGCTTGATACGGTCCTGGATTGGCGCATGCAGAAAAACGCTTATGCAGTTTGGATAGTCGCGCAAAATGTAATCGGAGCATCGCCCGACAATGACACAACTGCGCGTAACGGCCAACTGACGGATGACATCGCTCTGCACCTTGAAAAGACGGTCGTCGGACATATAGTTGTCGGCAGGATTAAGCCCCGACATAAACTCGCCAAACGACTGGAAAAAATTGCGTGACTTGGGCTGCTCGTCAATCTCCTCAAGAACTTCGGGCTCAAAGCCTATCTCCTTGGCGGCCAGAACAAGAAGCTGCTTGTCGTAATAATCGTAACCAAGCTCCTCTGCCAAACGCTGCCCGACAACACGCCCGCCACAGCCAAACTGCCGTCCGATGCTTACCACCACTGTTTTTTCGTTATCCATTGCTGATAGTTTTTCTGACACTGCAAATTAACCCAAAAAAGCAAGAACGAGAGTTCTTGCTCCAACTAAATATTATCACGAAAACAAAACGATTTCTGTGTTATGCCTGACTGTCTATCGCAAATCTGTCATTCGACATTCGAAAACAGATTCAATTCCAATCTTTCGGCCTCTGCCTCAGCCTTTTCGTTCTTTCTCCAAACATACGACACGCCATATTCAGCGGCTTTTTCACGCTTCACGCTTGGCAACTCGTTGTTATAATGCTCCTCAATCTCGTTCCACAAATTCAGGATTATGCGGTCGGCCTTTCCTCGCAAGTCCGATATTTTGGCCAAAGCGTTGGAATTCGATTCCTGAAGGCCTTTCTGCTGAGTATTGAGTCTGACAAAATTCTCATAATGCACTTTGACGTGGGCTATTGTTGGGTTCATAACCGGCGTCATGCCTTCAGCAAGACGTTTCTGCTCGCCGTCAATAAGTTTTTGGCCCCATTCAATAACATCGCGCTCGGTGTTCAGCTGCGGCAGTTTGGTTTCGTCGGCAGGCAGATTAAAATATTTACGGACATCGGGTTTCATCTCGCCGCGCGCAATCGCAAAATTCAGAACCTGAATAAAATGCGAGATATAAAGGCGCGCCTTACGGAAGCACTCCTGATGCTGTTTGTTTTTCGAAGTCTGACGCTCGAAAACATCACGCTGCATCATTATGGCCTGCTTGAATTCCGGGAGGAAATACCTGAGCTCCTGCAGAGTTACAGCGCTGTAGGGCAACTCCATAGGCAGCATGTTCTCCGATTTTGTCAAGGCCTTTTGCATTGCACGCAGACGCGCACTATCCGTATTTGGTAATCTTCTGTATGGCATGATAAAAATTGATTTTAAAACGACACGAATATATGGTGCTTTGGATAAAAATGCAAGCCATTCGCAAAATAATTTTCTTATTTTCAAATACTTATAATCAAACAAGTATTTTATAAACATTTAAACAACTATTATTCAACAAGATATAAACAGTTCGTCAACTGAAATTTTATAATATTAAACATGATTTTTTACATGTTTTCAACAAGAAAAAATCGCAAAAACGTCATAAAAAAGTTGTGAAAAGCGCATAAAAAGCGCTAGAAACGGCGGAAAAAAGGATTTTTAATGGTGATTTTGAGGCGATGGGAAGAAAAACAGAAAGAAAAACGGCGACACGCTCGCTGTTCCAATGCTATTTAAATCTCTCAACCCACCATTGATGCAAACAAATCAGCGCCCAAACGCGATTATACAGATAATCAACCTTTTGCACATAGAACCGCTTCAGTAGCCGTTGCACTTCAGCATAGCGGACCATTTGCGCTTGCTCAACAATGTCGCGCGACAGATATTTTTCGGTAAGGTATTGCAAATCAGTACGCAGCCAGTTGCAGAGCGGCACGCTGAAACCCCATTTCGGGCGATTGAAAATTTCGGGCGGCAGATAATCGTATAGTACTTGCTTGAGCAAGTATTTTGCTTCGCCATTGTTGATTTTCAGTGATTTGTGCAAGTTGACGGCAAATTCCACAATCCGATAGTCGAGCAACGGAACGCGCGACTCGAGCGAGTGCCGCATTGACGCGCGGTCAACCTTAACAAGCAAATCGTCAGGCAGATAGTAGAGCATATCGAACACCGACTGCTTTTCGGCTGCCGACAGCGGTGCGTCGGTTTTAAATTCGGGCGCGGGGCAGTTGGCGGCTGTAAGTTGCTCTGTTTCAGCGGCGGTGAACAAATATTGCTCTTGCCCGAAAATGTGTGCCTGAAGGTTGTCATCATTGCGCCACTCGAACATTTTCCCGATGCGTTGCCAGCGGCTGTTGCCCAACCTTGCGGCTGCGGCAATCGGCCCACGAGCGGCTTGCAGCAACGGATTGGCAAGACGGTCGGCCCAGCGGTACATTCCGTAGCCCATAAATAGTTCGTCGCCGCCGTCGCCCGTAAGCACCATTTTCACGTGCTGTGCCGCCACCTGCGACACCAGCATTGTGGGCAGCGCCGACGAATCGGCATACGGCTCGTCGTAGTAGTAGAACATATCGGCCACGCGCTCAAGGGCGTCCTGTTCGGTCATTACAACCAAATGATGGTTCGTATCTAACTGACGCGCAACCTGTTCCGAGTATGGCGACTCGTTGTGGCGGCTGTCTTTGAAGCCGATTGAGAACGTGTTGGTGCGTGTGCCGCTCTCGCGCCGCGCTACGGCCGTAACCAACGAACTGTCGATGCCGCCGCTCAACAGCGTCCCGTATGGCACGTCGGATATCAGTCGGTAGCGTACCGAACTTTCAATCAACTCTTTAAGTGATTTTTTTGCCGTGGCGAAATCGGTCACGGGTTGGTCCGAAATCGAGTCGGTCAGATTCCAATATCGCGTAAGCGTGAGCCGCCCGCCTTCGAAAACGCCGTAGTGCCCTTGCGGGAATTTCAGCACACCATTATATATTGTGTCGGGTGCGGGAATGTAGCCCAGTTGCAGGAAAAGGCTGACAGCGTGGCTGTTAAGGCTCTTGTTTCGGCGGAAAATGTCGGTCTGCTCAATTGCCTTCAGTTCCGACGCAAACAACAGACAACCGTCGTAAATGCAATAGAATAAAGGTTTTATACCCATTCGGTCGCGGAAGAGCCAGATGCGTTGCGTGGCCACTTCGCAAATGGCAATGGCGAACATTCCGTTCAGCCGCTCGACAAACTGCGGCCCCAACTGCTCAAACGCTTCCACAACCACTTCGGTATCAGATGTTGTGCGCGTCTCGATGCCCAACTGCGCCGCCACTTCGCGGTAGTTGTAAATCTCGCCGTTGAACACCGCCACGTGCCGCCCCGAGTGCGAAAACATTGGTTGGTTGGCCGCCGTGCTCAAGTCGATGATGCTCAAGCGGCGGTGCCCCAGCATTGCTTTCGGCCCCACGTAGGTGCCGCCCGCGTCAGGTCCTCGGTGGCGCAACACGTCGGTCATTCGCTCAATCTGACTGCTGTCGGGTGAGCCGTTGGCCGTGTAGTATCCTGCAATTCCGCACATTGGTTTCGGTTTTTCTGTCGGTCAAAAATAGTTTTTTTAGGCAAGAAGGCATAAGGCAAAAGGCATAAGAACGAATTTTTGAAAAATACGCGGTAAGTATTATTTTAGTGGCTGACAATTATAATGCAAGATTACTATGGTAAATTTATTATTGATAATTGTGTTTGCTTTTATAGGATTGGGTGTAAACGCACAAAATTTAGTAATAAATCCAGGTTTCGAAGAGATGCTCATTCCAGAATATGATGCTAAATATTGGGGACCTTCCTATGGCTATTTCAACACGCATCATTTTGTAGAAGAAATGAGAGTCCCAAATGTGAACGATAGTGTAAAAGGAACACCTTTCGGCGATGGATTTGTGTCATTCAGGCCTTTTTTCTATGACACATTTCAACATATAGAGGATGAATATTTGGAAGGAGGGCTAACAGACTCGTTAATTGTCGGGCACAAATACAAATTGAGTTTTTATTATTGCAGTAGTGGTCAAACAGCTTTAGACTTGAAAATGCTTGATGCATACATAAGTAATGATTGTTGGTTTGAGATGCTTGACAGAAGAGACAGACCTTATCCTACAATTACATTCAATTTGATTAATAATGGTGTTTGGAATAAGGCTGAAGGTACGTTTGTGGCACAAAACTCAGGAAATCGAATAGCATTAGGCATTTTCAAACACGACAATTTGACATACGAAGATTTATATATCAAATATGTTAAATGCGGGTATAATGTCAGACGTCTTTTGTCTTTTTATACTAAAACACTATGTTTGTTTTATCCCAAACCTTACGATGCCAATTCAACAAGCAGGCCTTTTTATATGGATTCAACAGGAATCGTCTTGCTTTATGATGAATTTATTAAAAAGAACAAATCGCAAAATTTAGGTCGGCGTTTAATTGAGAACAACTACAAAATATGGCCAGAATATTTTATCGATAATATTGAATTGTATGATATTACGGAAGCGGAAGAGTAATATTTTTGTTGATGTTTTACCCAATGCTAATTATTGGACTATAAAAACCTTCTAAACTCTAATCCCTAAACTCTCACCATTTCTACTATTTTTGCGCCATTATGGACGAAATCAGAATCGATAAATGGCTTTGGGATGTGCGTCTTTACAAGACACGTAGCCAGGCTGCCGATGCTTGCCACAAGGGTAGGGTGACCATCAGCGATATGACCGTGAAGGCATCGCGGCCAATCAAGGTTGGCGAGATTGTTGAAGTGAAGAAAAATCCTGTGGTTTACCGATACAAGATTCTTGGCATTCCAAAATCGCGTGTGTCGGCAAAACTTGTGCCCGAATATCTCGAAGATCTGACACCCGAGCAGGAAATCCTGAAAATCGACCTTATGCGCGCCGATATCAACGGCCGCCGCGACCCAGGAACAGGCCGCCCCACCAAACGCGACCGCCGTATGCTCGACATTTGGATGAACGGGGAAGAGTGACACTTATTTTTATATCTGGTGGATTCAACTTACAAATGCAACTTTTTTCGCAGTAAGAATAGAAAAATTCAAATGGCGACTTCTAATCAAATCTCATTGATACGCAATTTATTACTCCACAAAATATTCCTAAAAATGCAATTAAAAATCCGATTGCTGCAATTGCCGTGAGAATATGGAATAAAATAGCTAATTCTTTACTATTCAAAGAATTATTACAATCTTAATATCAAAATAGAATTGAACAGATAATAATAGAAAAAAAAATATAGATTTGTAGTGTCGTTATCTTTAGATTCTTTACTGGACATCGAAGGAACTGGATAATCGGCATAAAATTGTTAAAAATAGAAGTCCTTTGTCAATTAAAATCGGAATAGCGATGAAACGCATTTTTGCCATTCTTTTTGCCGCCATGCTCGCCTCGCAGGCTTGGGCAGATACAACTTTTGAAATTGGTAATGTTTATTACACCGTAACCGATTATACAAATCATTATGTTTCGGTTATAAACTCAACGGAACAACTTGAAGGCGCACTTGAAATTCCTTCACAAGTAACTGAAAATGGCGTAACTTACACGGTAACAAGAATCGGCAGCATCGGCAGCGGTGTGTTCTGGGACCGCAGCAACCTTACATCAGTCACTATTCCCGAAACGGTAACAAGCATCGGCGACGATGCGTTCTGTTACTGCAGCGGCCTTACATCAGTCACTATTCCCGAATCAGTAACAAGCATCGGCAACGAGGCGTTCTATAACTGCAGCAGCCTTACTTCAATTGACCTTCCCGAATCGGTAACAAGCATCGGTGACTATGCGTTCTATAACTGCAGCAGCCTTACTTCAATTGACCTTCCCGACTCGGTAACAAGCATAGGAGACCGTGCGTTCTATAACTGCAGCAGCCTTACTTCAATTGACCTTCCCGAATCGGTAACAAGCATCGGCGACGGGGCGTTCTCAGGGTGCAGCAGCCTTACTTCAATTGACCTTCCCGAATCGGTAACAAGAATCGGCGACTATGCGTTCTATAACTGCAGCAGCCTTACTTCAATTGACCTTCCCGACTCGGTAACAAGCAGAGGCGACGGTGCGTTCTATAACTGCAGCAGCCTTACTTCAAGTGACCTTCCAGACTCGGTAACAAGCATAGGCGTCGGTGCG
>JAFZKK010000155.1 GCA_017551905.1 Salinivirgaceae bacterium | reverse complement strand
GAGTATTAAAGGATTGATTGATAGATTGATTGAATGAGTGAAGGAACGGTTATTTAGGAGTTAGGATTTAGAAGTTAGGAATTAACAATTAACAATGAAAAATTAAAAATGTGGTTTTCAACCTGTTAAACTTTCAACTCAACTTTCTAAACAGCGAAGCGACTCAACTTTTAAACGATTCACCGACAATGAAAACCATCGCTGAAGGTAACACAAAGGTCATTTTGGAGGCCGAAAATCCGACGCAGATTGTAATGCGTTTCAAAGACACGGCGTCGGCTTACCACGGCATCAAGCGGGCCACCATCGAGGGCAAAGGGGCGCTGGCAAACCGCATATCGGCGCGGCTTTTCGGTGTGCTGGCAGAGGCTGGGGTTGAGAATCATTTTGTCAGGTTACTGTCTGACAATGAGCAACTTTGCCTAAAGACCGAAGTGCTGCCGCTGCGCGTGATTGTGCGTAATGTGGCGGCGGGGTCCATTGTGCGGCGTTTCGGCATCGAGGAGGGCACCGAATTCCGCGTGCCCGTCTACGAAATGAACTACAAGAGCGCCCAACTCGACGACCCGTTCCTGAACGAGCATACGGCGGTGGCTTTTGGCTTTGTGTCGTACGACGAAATGGCGCTCATCAGCCAAACAGCCCACCGCGCCAACGAGGTGCTAATCAAGTTCTTCGACAGTTGCGGCATCCGCCTTATCGACTTCAAACTCGAGTTCGGCCGCACCCCCGACGGCCGCCTAATTCTTGCCGACGAAATCAGCCCCGACACCTGCCGCCTTTGGGACCGAATGAGCGGCCAACGCCTCGACAAAGACCGCTTCCGCCGCGATATGGGGGATATTATCGAGGCGTATAAAGAGGTTTGCGAGAGGGTGAAAGGGTAGGTTCGCGCTACTCGCGGAAAAAATCACTATAAATCGAGTTTTTATATTCCCAAATTTTTCTACTTTTGCATAAATAAGTCAAGAAAAGTGTATGAATTATACATTTTTCCCCACTTAAAAATGTAAAAACACCTTTTGAGTTGCGGTTTAGGTTGTGCAACATCAAAAAGTATTTAACTTTATTGGAACGATTAAAAGATGTTTTATGAATGAAATAAAAAAACTCATAATAAAATATTCTGCTATAGAATTAATTATGATACTGATTGCCAGCGCCATATCGTGGCATGTTGATAATGGCAGATTTGGATTCGGTTTTTTCATAATACATACCCCTATAATACTGCAATATTTATTAATGAGGATTTCCTTAATTATTCCCAATAGTGTTAATACACATATTACTATAATTAAGGTCATATTGTTTCTTAACATAGATGTACCTTTACAATTTTTATTTTTTGTTTGTTGTATAATATTTGGTTTTACATTAGATGCTGATGCTATATATGAGTACTGTTGCTTGGCGGTTTCAATAATATTAAAAATAATTTTATTCAAAAAGTTGAACAAATTGAAAACCTGTGATAACACAGCCGTCAAAGCGTGAGAAAAATCTGTGGGAATCCATTAAATCTGCGTCATCCGCGTTCATAAAATTTGCCAACTTGGTTGCGAAGTTTGCCAACTAACTTGTAAAGTTTGCCAACTAACTTGTAAAGTTTGCCAACTTGGTTGGTAAAAATTGCGTTTGCATCCTTTTATTCAACATCGTTTTGCCTTGCCACATAGCGTTGCAAGCTGCTTTTAGGCTTGTCGGGCATAGTGAGTTGAAGGTCACCGCTGTCGAGTAGAGGCTGGACTATTTTTGACATTGTGTAGAACTGCGATTTGCCGGTAAACTCAACAAGCTCGCGGCGTGAGCGAGGCTGGCGACAGAACTCGAGAAGTGTCGTCTGCGGTTTTGCCGCGGTGTCGAAAATGGTGTTTCGGAACACAACGGTAAACTCGCCGTGCAGTACGTAGAATTCGGGCGTGGGGAGGTTCGCCTTTTTAAATTCGCTGAAAATGGTTGGAATGCCCGAATATCGGTTTTCGGTTACGTGCATCAGTTCCAAAATGTTGGCCAGCACAGCATTGCGTGTTTCGGGCCGGACTTTGCCAATAGTATCCAATGTGATTTTTCCATATAGGCCGCCGCTGTTCACAATCGTCATTCGGTCGCGGTACATTTCAATCCTGATAGGCGTGGCTTCGGAATACAAACTGTAATCGCGGTGTACAAGAGCGTTCAAAATGGCCTCGCGGACGGCTTTTATCGGGTATTCGTCGCGGTCGCGGCGCTGTCCGTCGGCATCGATAATGGTTTTTGTGCGGCTGTTGCGTTTCACAAAATCGACGGCCTCGTCAAGCATATCGGTTATGCTACCGGTTATGCGCTTATTGTCGATAAACCGCTCACCGTCGTCGCCCGTTTCACCCATCTCGGTTCCAGGAATGGACACTGCGGTAATGCACAACTGCGGGAAATATGTCTGCGGATATTTCGAGAAAACCATCGTTCCTGCCAGAGTGGGCTTGCCGTCAAGTGTTACGCCCATCAGTTCCAAAATGTCGCTTTC
>JAFZKK010000154.1 GCA_017551905.1 Salinivirgaceae bacterium | reverse complement strand
GCCTGTCGATTTTGCATAATCCTCGACATTCTTGTTCACCTTCTTGCTGCCCAAAATAACACCGTCGGAATAGTCAATTGCCATATTCACAACGTTTTCGTAAATCGGGTTCGATATTTTGTCAACATCAGCTTCGGATATTGAGTCACAAGCAAGTTTCTTCTTCAATTGAGCATTGAGCGGCGTGTCGAACTCGTTGTCGTAAACCGATGTTACAATTTTAGTGTTGCTGAAAAGCGGATTGTCTTTGAATGTGCGTTTAACCAGAAGCGGAACAAACGATGTAAACCAACCGTGGCAATGAATCACATCGGGCGACCAGCGCAGTTTCTGAACCGTTTCCAAAACACCGCGGGCGAAGAACATCGCACGCTCATCGTTGTCGTCAAAAAAGACTCCGTCGGCATTTTTCAGAACGGCTTTGCGTTGGAAATAATCTTCGTTATCGATAAAATAAATCTGCATCCTGGCCGATTGTATCGAAGCCACTTTTATTATTAGAGGGTGGTCGATATCGTTGATTATAAGGTTCATACCTGTAAGGCGTATCACTTCGTGCAACTGATTACGGCGCTCGTTGACACAACCATACTTGGGCATGAAAGTTCTTATTTCCCTTCCTCTTTCTTGTATTCCTTGTGGTAGTTCTCGGCTGATTTTAGAAATCTCAGTCTCTGGCAAATATGGAGTTATTTCTTGCGAAACGAATAACACCTTTTTCTTTTCCATTCTAAAATAAGTATGTGCAGTTTTAGGCCACAAAGGTAGTAAAAATATTGAGTTGTTGGAAGTTGATTTTTCTTTTTTCAAAATGCTTTGCAGCGCACAAAAAAAGGGCTGCCCTTTGCGGACAACCCTTTCAAGCTCAATTGCGGCTTATTAATTATTCTGCCTTGTTCTCAACATTTGCGTCGGGAGCATTCTTCTTAATAGACTCAATGCCGTTCATGCAGCCCGATTTTGCCTTGTAGCCTTCGCCAGTTGCGATGATTTCGCCATTGGTGGCTTTCAGACGGAAACGGAACTCACCAGCTTTGTCGGTATAGATTTCGAACTTAGGATTCTTTGCTGTTTGGAATCCCTCAACTGTCTGGTCCTCGATGTTTGCTGCCAAGCAATTCTTCTTGACGCTCTCGATACCGTTCTGGCAAGTAGCCCGTGATTTATAAACTTGTGAATCAGCAATGATTTCGCCATTGCCTGCTTTTAACGAAAATTTGTAACCTCCATTGGAAGTTGCGCTAATTACGAATTTACCCATGATTTTAATTTTTAATTATTGGTATAACTTTAACTATAGCGAAATAAACGATTTATTGCCGAAAACAAAATTTTTGCGGCACTTTTTTCGGGCATAAAAAAACTCCAAACATCAGCTTGGAGTTTTCTTATATTTTTTTCGGTTCAAATCAGTTTGTGACAAGTGTCATCACACATACACCGCAACCCTCTTTGCCGTCTTTGAAATGCATTTTCAGAAAATAAGGTCCCGTTTTGCTGCAAATAAAATCGAATGCCGGATACTCAGCACCTGTCGAGGCGTTGATGTTTGCGACAAGTACGCTCGATTCGTTAGCCAACTCAACAACCGTATGTCCGGGCTTTGTCTCATCGTTGCAGGTAAAAAAGCGGTAATGACTGCCCTTATTGAGCATAATCGCAAATTTGCCTTCCGATATGCTTTTGCCCTTCATGGCCTCGGTGAAGCGGATTCTGAAATGCTTGACATACTTTATCGTCGCACTTGTTTGCGAGCATTTGTCAATAAAAGCTTGGTCGCACTGGGCATAGCTTTTAACCGCCCCTCCTAAAAGGAGCACAATACAAATCGCGCACAATTTATGTATGGTTCTCATTTTATTTGTTTTTAGCTTCTTCTTCAAATGCGTCCAAATCGAGTTTGATTACAATTTTTCCGTAAGCAAAGCTAATCTTTTTTTTCAGTTTACCTAAATCAATCGGAGTAAGTCGAATTTTATAAACAGAAAATTCGTCACGTTCGTATGGTTTCACGTTGCCCGCACTATCCAGCGAGTTGGGGTCGTAGAACAGAGGAATGTCGCCTTTCACAATCTCGCGGCCGGCTTCAAGGTCGCGCAAATCCTGCGGCGTAAGCATTATCAGACCACCTGTTTCGGGGTCGGTTTTCTCTTCTTGGTCTTTCGGCACATACAGTTCTTTCTTCACAAATATTTTTATGAAGTTGCGGTATCTGTCATCGCGGAAGATGAAATACATATCGCCAACTGTGTATGCGTCAACACGATAGAGTTGTTGTTCAAGTTTGCGGCAGCCTTTCGGTGTGGCCGAGCACGGAACTTCCTCTATCTCGTTTGTCTCAAGATTGATTTTCTTGAATTTGTTGCGGAACACATCGTAGTTCACATAGAAATACTGGCCGTCCTCGTCGAAGAAACTATTGTAAAGCTCGCAACGGTTGTCGTTCAGCTTTATCTTGTACTTCTCGTCCCAAGTGTAAAGGTTGTAGATGTACAAATAGACAAACGACGCTTTCTCACCGCGGAACGTTGCCACAAGGTAGTTCCCGTATTCATCGACGGCAAGCTCGAGCACCTCGCTGTGCTTGAAATCGGGGCCTTTGATACGATGTTGGAAACGATAACCGGCTGGTATCTCAAACGGCATTATGGAGCCTTGCGCATGCGCGAATTGTATACAAGACAATATCAGTGCGAAAAGGATTGCAAGTTTCTTCATAGTGTTCTTCTTTTTATACTTTTTCAAATCAAATTTATATAAAAGACGTTTTTATTCCGCTTTTGGTCTATTCAACCATGGCTTAATTACATAAGTTTCTTAAACAATTCGGTGAACGATGTTTTTGCGTTGATGATATTTCTCAACTCGCTTGCCGCAACACGCACCTGCTCCATTGTGTCGCGCTCGCGGATGGTTACGGTGCCGTCCTCCAGCGTCTGATGGTCGACGGTGATGCAGAACGGTGTGCCGATGGCATCCTGACGGCGGTAACGCTTGCCGATAGAGTCTTTCTCGTCGTACTGAACGTTGAAATCGAACTTCAGGCTGTCGATAATCTCGCGAGCCTTCTCCGGCAGACCGTCTTTCTTGACGAGCGGCATAATGGCAGCTTTGACAGGCGCCAGCACTGCGGGCAGCTTCAGAACCACGCGGGTGTCGTTGTCGCCAACAACCTCCTCGGTGTAGGCTCCGCAAAGGATGCTCAAGAACATACGGTCAACACCGATTGATGTCTCGATGACGTACGGAACATAGTTTTCGTTCAGCTCGGGGTCGAAATACTGAATCTTCTTGCCCGAATATTTCTGATGCTGCGAAAGGTCGAAATTGGTACGCGAGTGGATGCCTTCAACCTCCTTGAAGCCGAACGGCATGCGGAACTCGATGTCGGTGGCGGCGTTGGCGTAGTGAGCCAGCTTGTCGTGGTCGTGGTAGCGGTAGTTCTCGTCGCCCATACCCAGAGCCTTGTGCCAGTTGAGGCGCACTTTCTTCCAGTGCTCGAACCATTTAAGCTCCTCGCCCGGACGAACAAAGAACTGCATCTCCATCTGCTCGAACTCACGCATACGGAAGATGAACTGACGGGCCACAATCTCGTTACGGAAAGCCTTGCCAATCTGCGCGATACCAAACGGAATCTTCATACGGCCGGTCTTCTGCACGTTAAGGAAGTTTACAAAGATGCCCTGTGCCGTCTCAGGACGAAGGAAAATCTTCATCGAGCCCTCGGCGGTCGAGCCCATCTCTGTTGAGAACATCAGGTTGAACTGACGCACATCGGTCCAGTTTTTGGTACCGCTGATGGGGCAGACAATCTCCTCGTCGATAATAATTTGGCGAAGTTCCTCAAGGTTGTTGTCGTTCATCGCCTTGGCGTAGCGTGCGTGCAGAGCGTCGCGCTTTGCCTGATGCTCCTGGCAGTGAACGCTTGTGGCCAGGAATTTCTCTTTATCGAATGAATCGCCGAATTTTTTGGCGGCCTTTGCCACCTCTTTGGCGATTTTGTCGTCGTATTTGGCAATCTGTTCCTCAATCAGCACGTCGGCGCGGTAGCGTTTCTTGCTGTCTTTGTTGTCGATGAGCGGGTCGTTGAAGGCGTCGACGTGGCCCGAAGCCTTCCAGATGGTGGGGTGCATAAAAATCGCCGAATCGATGCCGACGATGTTCTCGTTGAGTTTCACCATCGCGTCCCACCAATAGCGTTTGATGTTGTTTTTCAGTTCAACGCCGTTCTGACCGTAGTCATAAACGGCTCCAAGTCCGTCATATATCTCACTGCTCGGGAACACAAATCCGTATTCCTTGCAATGCGCCACAATTTTCTTGAAAACGTCTTCTTGCTGTGCCATAATGCTATATGCGTTTTTTAACCGGGCTGTATGCTCAATTGTTTGCCATACAACCCATTGAGTTTAACATTTTAAAAGGTAAATTCAGGACTCCGCCCAAATTGAACGGCAAATGTAAAAACTATGCTGAATTACACCAATAATAATAGGGCTTTTATTTCACCACCTCGACGGCCTCGTTTGGCCACACATACCACAGGTATCCACTCACGTGCTTGTCGGTCAATTGCCGCAAGGCCTCAACGTAGGTTCGAACCTGCTGATTGTATGCCGGGTTGTGCGTGCGGGTGAATTTATAGTCGATGACAACCATTTCGGTGTCCGACTCCATTATGCGGTCGGGGCGCTTTTTTTCGCCATTGGCCAACATCAGCGACTGCTCAGTAAGCACTTTCCATTTCGGGCTGAACCAATCAGCACGTTTGTTTACTAAACCCAATATTACCTTCTCATAATCAGCACGTTCCGATTCAGCAATCAGTCCTTCGGCAATGGCTGTCCGCACTGATGTTTCAACATCGTCGGCATATTTTATGCCTTCAAAAATACTGTGGTACATACGGCCTTGGTTTATATGCTTTTGAACATCGAACTCGTCGCCGGCAAAAAAGTCTTTCGAGTGGCAACGAATATTGATAGACGCCCCATTTTCAACGGGTTGAAAATCATCTATTGGCGTCGTTTCCGCATTCTTACATTCCGATTTGAACAGTTCAGGACGGCCAATTGTTATCTGGTTTTTGTCGCGGTCGAAACTGATGCCGCATGCGGTCGCAGATGCTTCGTTCCGCTCTTCATCAAAAATCCATGCCAATAGGTTCTCTACCAAAAATGTCTTCCCTTTATCTTTCTTTTCAGAAAAGACGTTCTTTGTGAGAATCCGCATATCGTTTTTGGCTCGCGTGAAAGCCACATACAAAAGATTCAGATTATCAATGTCGTTCATGAACAAATCGTTGAAATACTGTTCTCTAAATATGGTTCCTGCCAGCGCTTGTGTTTTTTTCACAGGTATAATCGGTATGTCGCTAAATGGTTTTATATCAGTCTTGAACCATTTAATTATTTCCCTGGTTCCTTTTGACACTTCTGCGGGATAGCACGAATAAGGCAACAATACAGCCTTGAACTCCAGTCCTTTGGATTTGTGAATGGTCATTATCCGAATGGCGTTCTGGTCATCGTTCATGCTTATGGTGCGATTGCATCCGTGCTCGTTCCACTCGCTGATGAACAGTTGCAGGTTTGAGCCGTTACGCTCGTTGAATCCCTGTACCAAATCCTCAAACTCGTTGATAAACGGCAAGTCGCTCGGGTTTATTTGGAGGGTACGGCCGAAGAAAATCTTAATCAGACGGCTGCTCAACTGCACCAAATCGAGTTGTTTGTATGACTCTTTCAAATCGGCGAAAGCCTTGGGCAACAGCTCCCAAACCGACTGGTCGCCGCTCTCAAAATCGATGTTTGGCACTTTTTCAGCCGCAGCCGCCAAACCCTCTTTGTATGCGTAGTAGAGCCACACCAGCTTGGCGCGCGTATGTGTCGTTTCCGGACTGACTAAAAATTCAATAGCGGCCATTAATAGCCTGATAGCTTGATTGTTGCCGAGCACTATCGTCTCGTTCGACATAAACCTGTATCGTTCAGGTGTTTCCGATTCGGCCTGAGCCGCCTCAAGATAATGCACAATATTTTTCCCTTCGGAATTCCACCGCACCAAAACCGCAATATCGCCTGGCTGGTAGCCAAGTCCCGCAAGTTGGTCAATCTGCTCTATCACCCATTGACCTGCCAACTCATGATACCGTTCGTTGTTTTCAAAATCTTCTTTATCAATCAAATCGACCGACACAAAACCGCCCGAACCTTTTTTGTGCTCCGGAACCAACTGGTTAGCCTGCCCATAGGTGCGCACAAACGACTCCTTCATCGATTCGGTAAATTCGCCAGCCATTATTTTATCATCGATATGCCGGCCGTATTCCGCCAAAACTGTGTCAAAAAACCAGTTGTTGAATTTTATCACATTCTCGCTGCTGCGATAGTTGTATTCCAGATTCTGTATGTTGCTGTCGGGGAGACGGAATTGTTCTTGCACCGTCTTGTCAAGAAGATTCCAGTTGCCACCGCGCCAACGGTAAATGGCCTGCTTCACATCGCCAACAATAAGAGACATTTTGCCATCCGCCTCCGCGTTACGTATAAGCGGAAGGAAGTTTTCCCAGTTGAGCTCCGATGTGTCTTGAAACTCGTCTATCATAAAATGGTTGAGCTGGCAGCCCACCTTTTCGTAGATGAACGGAGCGTCGCTGGCGCCAATCATTTTGCTTAGGAACGGCATTGCCGACCGCAACAGGAACAGGTTCTGCTCGTCACAAATATCCTTCTGACGCTGGGCAACTCGCTCGACAAGCGCATAGCGGTTTATGTTCTCAAGAATTATTTTGGCGGTATTGTAATTGCGCATTTCCTCGTCTGTCATCACCTCACTTAACTGCAGCAAGATGTCGT
>JAFZKK010000153.1 GCA_017551905.1 Salinivirgaceae bacterium | reverse complement strand
CATCATGCCGATAATGCTCTGCGCGATGATGATTGAAATGCCGTACGACTCATCGATTTGCGACAGCTCAATCTCCTGATTCTCATACTCGGCGGCATACTGCAAAAGCTGGTCTCTGCTCATTGCGCCACGGTCGGCGTTGACAAAGAAGAACACCTTGTCGTTGGTGGTGCGGTAGCCGAAATAGAGTCTGTCGGAATCGGCGAATTTGATTATCGTGTTGAGCATATTCTTCAGAATCTGCTTCAGACGGAACGAGTCGGAATGAACAATGATATTATCTTCAATGGTGTCTATCTGCAACGAAATCACCATGTTATCTTTGTTCATCTGCATCTTCTTATTGTTGGCCAAATTGTAAACCTCAGCCACAATTGAGTTCAGATTGAAATCGGAATATTTGATTTGGATTTTGCCGGCCTCAATCTTCGAGTAGTCAATCATGTCGTTGACAAGGTCGATAAGCATGTTGCCGCTCGACTGCACCATTTCAATTATCTCGATGCGCTGGTCGTAGGTCAAGTCGATGTCGGCAAGCATGTCGCTGTACTCGATGATGGCGCGTATCGGGTTGCGCACATCGTTGCCCAGGTTGGCAAGGAACGACGATTTCAGCCTGTCGGACTCGGCCAGCTTCTCGTTGGCGTCTTTCACCTGCTGGGCGTAGCGGTCAATGTCGGTTATGTCGCGCGAGATGCCCATTAAGCCGAAAATCTTGTGTTCGTTGTTGAACAGCGGGAACTTCCAATTCTCGAACTTATGCTCGTCGCCGTTCTTGTCAACGTTCCAAGTCTGCTCGGTCCACACCTTGCCCTCCTTAAATACGACATTGTCGGTTTCGGCAAAGACATCAGACAATTTGCTGCCAAACAACTCGTAATCGTTCTTGCCGGCTATGGTGTCCACATCGAACTGGAAATACTGACAGAAAGCCTTGTTGGCCTGCTGATAACGGCTGTCGGTGGTTTTGAAATAAACCATGCTGGTTGACGCGTCGATGACGGCCTGCAGCATATCCTGAATATCGAGATTCTGATAGAACAGATTTTTGTTGTAGATAGGCTGCACAATGGCCGTAAGGATAAACAATTCCGAGCGGTCGGGGTATTTGAACGGGTGCTTGATAACCCAACGCTCGCCGCCGAAATGCTTCGACTCAAAATCGACAGAGCAAGCCGTGGCGTTGGACTGACCGGAATAAATCATGTTGTCGTACTCCGCCAGTTTCTCGGCAGTTTCGGACCCAACAATGTCGGTCCATTTCGAATCGGGATTCAAAGCGTTGACATGCAGCGCGCTAAGCAAAAACGCCCGGCTGGCCTTATAGATGCGGCCGTCTTGGTCGCTAATGACAAACCAGTACTGCGAGCTTTCCATTATCGTCTGGATGATTGGAGTGTTGATTGGCAGCATCATCGGCGACACAATATTACTTATGATGCCGCTCACCTCCTCGCGTGCCGAACATTCAATCTCTTCGTATAATGTGCGTATCCACAGATACATTAGCGCAATAACAAGCAACAAGAAGAAAATCAGCACAAACGGCCAATTGCCTGTCTGATGCACCTTGCCGCCGCGTATCAGCCATTGACGGCTGATTGACTCGAATTTGCCGTTCTTCAGTATGGTGCTAAGCGATGAGTTTATGGCGCTATCGAGCGTCGGGTCAACGTTCTTCACTGCCAAAGCCAACGGCTTGACAATGAACGGTGTGGGCAGATAATCGATGTTGCTGTATCGGTTTTCCTCCAAAACCTTGCGGACAGCCTGCAACGGCAGCACGGCGCAATCGTCGTATCCCTCCGACAAGACGCGCAAAGCCTCGTAAACGCTGCTTACATTGAGTATGTGCGAAGTGCGGTGGCGGTAGAGTGCCTCAAACGGATAGTCGTTCCGCACAATTATGACTTTCTTGTCGGACAGGCTGAAAAGCGATTCGATAGGCTCGTTGCGGCGGAAACAGACAACATATTCAATCTGCAGAGGCAGCGAGTGCTTGGTGTAACCCACAGGTGTCGGCTCGTCGTCGGGCAGGCAGATGATGTCGGGCTTGAGGCTTTCGTCGCAAGTTGAGCACGAATAAGTGTAGTAGTTCACCTTGGTGTAGGGCAGCATCTGGTCGAGAGCGTCGGGCAGAATTCCAATGTTCGCCTCATCGCCGTCGAAATAATACGGATAGATGTTTATCTGCGAGTAAACATTGATGCTGTCAGAGGCCGACACGCTCAACTGCATGAGCATCGGTATGATAAGTAACCACTTGTATAACTTCATATTCGCTATTTTTATAGCCGCATCGCCAAATACGATTATCAGCATACGAACGAAACTCAAATTTAGCACTTTTTTTAGAAGTTAGTGCGGATTTTTTCTTGAAGTTTCAAAACAAAAAAAAAGCACCCAAAGGTGCTTTTTCATTTTCAATGTTTTCCGGATTTATTCCCAGCCAAACTTGTAAACCAATGTCTGACGGTAGGTCTCGCCCGGGCGCAGAACCGCCGACGGGAACATCGGTTTGTTGGGCGCGTCTGGGATGCCTTGCGGCTCCAGAGCCACGGCACAGTATGAGCAGAACGGAATGCCGCCCTTGCCTATCTGCGAGCTGTTGAAGTGCATTGCGGTGTAAACCTGCAAGCCCGGCTGCGTTGAGTAAACCTCAACCCAACGGCCCGACTCGGGGTCGGTTACGCGGCCGCAGAAGCCCATCTCGCCAGCCGGCTTGTCGATAATCCAGTTATGGTCGAAGCCTTTGAAAAGCTGAATCTGCTCGTATGGAGTGTTAATAGCGTCGCCGATTTTGACGGGTTTGCGAAGGTCCATTGGGGTGTCCTCAACGTTGCGGATTTCGCCCGAAGGAACGCCGTCGGCGATTGGTGTGAACTGCTTGGCGTTCACCTCAATCTGATGGCCGAACACCGGTCCGCTGCCCGCGCCGCGCATATTCAAATACGGGTGGCTCGTCAAGTTGATGACGGTCGGTTTGTCGGTCACGGCCTCGAAATCGATTATGAACTCGTTGTCGTCGGTCAGCGAATAAGTGGCCTTAACGTCAAGGTTTCCAGGATAATTCTCATCGCCATCGGGGCTGTGAAGAGTCAGTTCGTAGGCTCTGGCACGGCCGGCGATTTTGGTCTCTTTCACGTTCCAGTCGCGGCTGTTGAAGCCCGTGGGGCCGCCGTGCAGGTGGTTTTTGCCGTCGTTCAGCGCAAGTTGGTACTCCTTGCCGTCGAGCACGAAATGGCCCTTGGCAATGCGGTTGGCAAAGCGTCCGCAGATGGCGCCAATGTAGGCGTCGCCGTCGATGGCCTCCTGAACGGTGTCATAGCCAATCATCACGTCAACTTTCTTGCCTGGATTCTGCGTGTCAGGCAGTTGAACCGAAATCACCTTTGCTCCGCGCGGCATAAATTCAATTGTCAAACCATTTTTGTTCGACAACTGGTATGTTTTTGTCTCACTCATTTTTGTATCGTTTAATGTTTTTAATCGTTGGCTAAGATATAAAGATATGTGCGAGACTTATCATTTTTGTTAGCCGGTTATTAAAAAAATATCAAAAAGTGCTGTAAATCGGCAAAATGCATTTACTTTGCGCCCCGTGAAAAAACTCTTTCTGACATCGATTCTTGTCGTTCTGACGGCAGCGGTAACGCTTGCCCAAAGTAGTATTCTCACAAGAATTGAGAGCGAGTGCATCGACCAGCCCCTCACCTATTACTTATCGAAAGCCGAAGCTGAAACCGACATCCTTTTCTTCTATAAAGACAACTGGGTGAACAGCATCACCATTCAGCAACCGACGCAAGGCAAAACGATAAAACAGACTATCGACCGCGCCATTGCCGACTACGGGCTGACTTACATCGTTTTTCAGCGACGCAACATCATCTTCATTCCGCAAGGCTTCACAGTTGACAACGACAAACTGACGGAAGGCATGGTGGGATATATAAAGGTGATTGGCAACATTATGGAGAAAGGCCGATATAAGCAGAACAAGGTTGAAGGCACAGTACTGGCCGGCAAGACAATGGAACCGATTGTAGGCGCCGTTGTGCTGGATACCAAAAGCCACGCCGCCACCACAACTGATGTGAACGGTCATTATGAGCTGCTGCTGCCTGCCGGACAGACCGAGCTTGAATTCTCGTTCATCGGACTTGAAACAGAGGTGATTAAAATTGACGTGTTGAGCCCCGGCACACTCGATGTGGAGCTGATGGAAGCATCCATTGCGCTTGAGGGTGTAACGATAACATCGAGCGGCGGAAAAAACCGCATAAACCGCACACAGCTTGGCGTTGAGAACCTCGATATGCGCACCATAAGCAAGTTGCCTGTGCTGATGGGCGAAGCCGACATTGTGAAAAGCATGACACTGCTTCCTGGCGTGCAAACGGCCGGCGAGATGTCGACTGGCTTCAACGTGCGAGGCGGCAATGTTGACCAGAACCTGATTCTGCTCAACGAGGCACCTGTTTATAACACATCGCACATGTTCGGTCTATTCTCGACTTTCATACCTAACGCCATAAGCAGTGTCGAACTGTACAAAAGCGCACAGCCGGCCAGCTTCGGCAGCCGCATATCGGCGGTAATGGACATAGGGCTAAAAGATGCCGACACCACTCGCCTCCACGGCAATGCAGGCATCGGAATTCTGAACAGCCAGTTGTTTGTTGAAGCGCCCATTGGACGGAAAATCAGCTTCTACGCTGGAGGCCGCACTACCTATTCCAACTGGCTGCTGCACAAGATGCACAACGCCAACATACGCAACAGTGAGGCCAGTTTCTATGACCTGATTGGCAAAATCGACATCCGTCCCAACCGCAAGCACCATTTCGACATCTTCGGATACTACAGCAACGACTTTTTCAACTACAATCAATTGAGTGAATTTGCTTACACTCAGCAAATTGTAGGCTTAAACTACCGATGGCTCATCACACATCAGGCGCAGTTCAAACTGTCGGGAAGCCACACTGGCTACACATCGGTAATGTCGGACCTGACGCAAAAGACACTCAGCAGCAGCGTCGAGACGGGCATCTACCACACTCGCGGCAAGGCCGAACTTCTATTTGAGCAGCTAAGCCACAATTTGAATATAGGTGTTGAAGCCAACCTTATAAGAATAAATCCGGGCGAGATGTCGGCCTACAACAGCCAATCGTCGGTGCTGCCAGCAAAAAACGCCGACGAGAACGGCATTGAAGCCGCAGCGTTCATAGCCGACAACTACAACATAACCGACAACCTGAGCGTCTCGGCCGGTATGCGATACTCGCTGTTCAGCAAGATTGGCCATTGCACTGAATACGAATACTCGACAAAGGCGGCAAAAAGTGCGGCAACAATCAAAGACTCAACAATTTACGCCGATGGCGAAATGGTAAAACCCTATCAGGGCATCGAACCGCGGATTGGTTTGCGATACAAGCTCAGCAACACGCGCTCAGTAAAAGCGGGATACAGCTACACAAAACAATATCAGCAACTTATAAGCAGCAGCACATCGGCCATGCCGTCAGACTATTGGAAATTGGCCGACAACAACATTGCTCCGCTGTCGAGTCATCAAGTCTCAGCCGGCTACTTCTCAACCCTGTGGGACGAGATTCTCGACTTCTCGGCTGAGGTTTATTACAAAATATCGCAAAATCAGATTGACTACAAAAACGGCGCTGTGACAACAATGAACAGCAATATTGAGCAGGAGATTCTGGCCGGCAAAGTGCGCTCTTACGGACTTGAACTGATGCTGAAAAAAAGCGTCGGCAACCTGAGCGGCTGGTTAAGCTACACACTGTCGAACACGCAGATGAAAGTCGACGGACAGTTTGCCGAGGAGAAGATAAACGGAGGCCAATACTATGCCGCCATCACTCACCACCTGCACGACCTGAGTATTACGGCCAACTACCAGATAACTCGCCGTTGGAATGCCGCCGCCAACTTTGTGCTGACAAGCGGCCGGCCTGCAACTTATCCCGAATATATTTACCAGGCTAACGGTATGGATATTGTCCATTTTTCGAGCCGCAACCAATACCGTCTCCCGGCCTACCACCGCCTCGACCTGTCGGCTACCTACGAAGGCAATCTGAACAAAAAACAGAAGGTGCACCCAAGCCTTACGTTCGCACTCTACAACGCCTACGGACACAAGAACATATACTCAGTGTTCTATAAGAAAAACGCTCCATCGGCATTGAACAACTACCACACCTACGGACTTTACAAACTATCAATAATAGGAGTTCCGATACCATCAATAACACTTAACCTTAGATTTTGATATAGTTTTTTAGTTGAATTATTAAAAAAGTTTATCTTAGTAAACATGAAACACTTATTCATCATATTGTTACTTATTGCGATGAATTTTATGTCATGCGATTGGAATACGCCTCAATATTCTTATCAATATATTAAGTATGCCGTTCAGTTCTATAAAATAGACAAACGGACTAATGCTCCTGATGAAAAAACAATAACTAAACTATATTATTCTGATATTGCTCTTAATTATTCCAACGAAACTCGCCACTACTTAGACTCTATCTGCCTTAATAATTGTTCAATTTATCATAAAAATGACAACGACACATTGGTGTTGATTCATATATATAATCGGGATTTTTATATGGAAAAAGGAATGGAAGATTTTCAAAATAATGATAGTGTTAATTTGTTTTTCACCAATTACTATTATAATGAAGCTTATATATACGAGTTAGAGATATGCTCAGAATATAAACCTCATGGATTTTTCAATTAATTAAAAAAACATCAAAAAAAAACGATTATGGCAAAAGCAAAAAATGCAACGGAAGGAAATAGTTCTATAACTAACCAAACGAATAATTCTACCTCAGATTCAGGCATTGTTTCCTCATCTAATTCGGCCAATACAATTAATATTATTCAATATCATTATAATTATGGCTGGGGTGGGTCAAATGACGATTGGTACAATACTTGGGATGGATTAAGACCCAATAGTCACCATTTCAATAAATACAGACGTTTGTATTTCTATGCTCCAGAAACAATAATGGTTAAGAAGGCAGATAATAACTCAGCTCCCCCTCTTATTTCCGACCTTAAATACCCTAAAATTTAAAAATTGTATATATTGGAAATGCTCACATACAAAAAAACATTATATTTGCAATGTTGGAATAATGATACTATCTATAAAAGATTAGTTAATTTCCAACAAATGCTTTATAAAGAGCTTGGTAAACAGCATAGAAAGAAATAAGATTTTTTCTTTCTATGCTTATTTTTTTAATATAACAAGAGTTCTAACACCATCTTACTCATCATTATACTCTGATAATGAGGCATTTAAAACCGATATTACTAATTCTTCTGTTTGCCGGGTGCGAAGAATATTTTGTACCGAATATTGATTCGGTGCGCCCTGTTTACGCTTTTGACGGTTATGTAACAAACCTGCCTGGCCCTTACTGCGTAAAAGTAATGAAATCAAAAGGTTACAATGCCGAACAACCAATAGAATACATTACCGACGCCTCGGTGACAATAGAATGCGACGACGGCCAAATCTACCCTCTGACACACAAAGCCTACGGCAACTACTATACCGACAGCGCGTCATTCCTTGGCATAATCAACAAATCGTACAGGCTTAAAGTTGTGACCGCCGACGGCAAAGAGTTTGAGTCGGGATATGAGCAGATGCTAGAATGTCCTGAAATTGAAGAGCTTACAGCTCAGTATTATGAAACAAAAAAAATAACGCTTGACGGCACAACATATCGCGACGAGGTTGAAAAAGGCCTGCAAGTGATGAACACCACCAACGCCGCCGCCTACACGCCTTACTACCGCTACGAGTGCCGGTTGATTCTGCAGTCGCAGCAACACTATTCTGTCGAGCCCGCACCTTCTATAGAACGGTATATCTTCCGCCCATATAACTCGCAAGGCAACTTGTACATTGCCAACGCTAAAGATTATGAGAACAAGCACATAACCGGCAATCAGCTATACAGCACATCGACAAAAATGTTCCGCCACGCCGACGATAATATTATCCAAGGCTTGGATTACGAAGTTCGGAACTGCGGCGAATATGTCAAGGTAACCCAATACTCGATGACAGAGGCGCAGTATAATTACTGGGAAGCCATCAGCCATCAGCTCGAGAGCAAGAATTACCTTTTCGGAGAGCTTGAGCATCAAGTGGTTGGAAACATCAAATGCACCACCGATGAGGGTGAGCAAGCGTTAGGTTTCTTTGGAGCATCGGCAGCCAAGAGCAAGATTCGTGCCTTCGGTCTGCACGAGTATAACAACACGGTTCGCACCTACGACATCGACACTTTCCCCGACACCGACACTGTGATGATTTTCGAAGGAGTGCCAAAATTTGCAGTAACATTCAGCAATTGACACCGCCAGAACAATGATTAAGAAGATTTTATCGGCATTAGTATTATTTGCGGGACTGTTTGCGACGGCAGCGGCGACCACAAACCCAACTGCTGTTTTTCTGCAAACCGACCGCAGTAGCTACATTTCGGGCGACGACTTGCTGTTTGGTGTTCTGCTCGACACCAACATATTGAACGACAGCATCAACGGCAACGATGTGCTTATCGACATCACCGCCGCCAACGGCAGTTGGATTGTCGGAACTGTGGCAAAGAGAAAACAAGGTGTAGCCTCGGGGCTCATCAACATTCCCGACTCACTGCCAACCGGCTACTACCGCCTTCGCGCCTACACCAACTACCCTAATGTCGACAACTACTTCTGCCAACGCGAGTTTTATGTAACCAACCGCTTCGGGAAAGAACCAAACATAACACTACGCACCAATAATTTAGAATCCGAAAACCCGACATCTGAAGGAATCATCAGTCTGGCAAAAACCGAATTCCGGACAAAAGAGAAATTTGAACTGACGCTGAAATCAGATGACAGCACAAGCGCCATTGTCCACATTGTCAGCAAAAAACAGTGGGACGGACAACGGAAGCCAATAGCCGGCAAATGTGAGCCATTCAGTTTCAATGGCGGTTTCTGCCAGCTCACGCCCTACGACGGCGTTCTGATAACCGGCACCGTAACCGACTCGGCGGGAGCTCCTATCAGTAATGCAGTGGTGTTCACATCGTTCCAAGACAGTGTGATACGCCTGCGTTACGACATCAGCGACAAGAACGGGCGATTCTGCACCTTGCTGCACGACTATTTTGGTCAGCAACAGATATTTGTGAACGCTTTCAACAGCAAGTTGGAACCATATCTGAACGCAAAAATTGAACTCGACAACCAATTCTGCCGCACCGACAGCAACAACAGCCTGACCGAATCGTATCAGGAAACCGACAGCATGGAACTGAACAAGGCCATAATATCAAAGGCGTTCGACATGCATCTTTACAAACCGCAGGAAACAGCCTCGCGCCCGGAATCGAACTATGAGCAATACGTGATTGGCACACCGGCTCACTCCATCAAAACCGATGATTATGTGGCATTTACCGACTTTAACGAGATAGCTCGCGAAGTGTTGCCGTTTATCCGTATCCGCAAAAACAAAGGCGTAGCCGAAATGCGAATCGTAACCGATTTTGAACTGAAAAGAGCGGTAAACGCCAATCCGTTCATCATTGTCGATGGAGTGCCACTGCCTCAACTTGCGCCGCTGCTTAAGTGTGGCTCGGCAATTATCAAACAAGTCGATACGCAAACACGTCCAAGATATTTCGGCAACATAATCTTCGAAAACGGAATACTGATTGTTTGGACTCACAAACAGAATTTTTGGGACAAACTGTCTGTCCCCGGCACTTTCAGTTTCACAATCCAAGGATTTCAACCACCTTTGGAATCGGGACAGCCTGAACAATCGAAAGACAAACTACCCGACTTCAGGCAGACAACATACTGGAATCCAACAGTTTCGACAAGCAACGACACCAAAATAGAAATCGAATTGTCGGACGAGACGGGCGAGTTTGTGATAGAGTTTACCGGCATCAACCAAAAAGGCGAAATAATAAAGGACTTCAAACTGATTAATGTTAAATAGCCGTATGAAGAAATTGATTATTGCGATACTCACAATTGCCGCCGTCAACTGTCATGCTCAGGGTGACAAATTCAAAAAAACGGCCGTTCAAAACATAACAGGCAACGCCTTTGTGCATTACTACTCACGGCTCAACGGCACGCCTTTCTACAATCAGAACTGGCTTGCTGGCGATGTCACAATGAAAAGCGGCGACATCTACAAAGGCCTTCCCCTACGCTACGACGCTTTCCGTGACGAACTGGTTTACTTCAACGAAGTGAACAACAACGCAATTATTATTGATAAATACGCCATAGTCGGCTTCACACTGACACACAACAATGGTGACATCGAACTATTTGAGCCGATGTACGACAAAGGCCTGCGAGGAATGAATGGCCGATATATGTCTATATTACTGAAAGACAGCATTTCAGTAATCAGGAAATATGAAGCGATGGAAGAAAAATACAACACGATAAACAGCAGTGGCAAAACAGGCGAAATACTACACAAAACCACAACCTACACTTGGAACGGCAAGGAACTGAGCACCGTCCCCAAACGCCGCGGAGCCATTTTCAATCAATATCCAACACACAAAGACGAGCTGCGCAAATTCTGTTTCCAACATCACATCCACATGAAGGAAAAGAAGGATATAATACTGTTATACAAAGAGATAAACCGACTGATAAAAGCCGATTCACAAGCAGGGAAATAAACACAGCCTCTTTGACTGCAAAAGCGCAAGCCAACAGCAAAATATTATCTTTGCGAAAATTTTAAACTGATGGATTTTTCCGACACCATTTGTGCCATATCGACAGCTGCGGGCAACGGCGCCATAGCCATTGTGCGTATGAGCGGGCCGCAAGCCACCGCCATTGCCAAGAAGGTTTTCTGTGCTCGGCGGAAGGATTTCGACATCGACAGCCAGCCTTCGCACACTGCCGTGCTCGGAACCATCAGCAACAACGGCTCGGCCATTGACGAAGTGCTACTGACCGTTTTCCGCACGCCGCACTCGTACACAGGCGATGATATTGTTGAGATTGGCTGCCACGGCTCAACGTTCATCCAGCAACAGATTCTGCAAACTCTCATTGCCAATGGTGCACGAATGGCCGCTCCGGGCGAGTTCACGCAACGCGCTTTTTTGAACGGCAAAATGGACCTTTCGCAAGCCGAAGCTGTGGCCGACCTGATTGCCTCAACGGGCGCGGCATCGCACCGTGTGGCGCTGAACCAGATGCGCGGCGGCATTTCGACTGAATTGGCACACCTGCGCGACGAGCTGTTGAAGACTATCTCGTTGGTTGAGTTGGAATTAGATTTCAGCGAAGAAGATGTTGAGTTTGCCGACCGTTCGCAACTACGTACTCTACTTAATAATATCGGTGCTGAAATTGACAGGCTAATTAACTCATTCTCACTTGGAAACGCCATCAAAAACGGTGTGTCAGTGGCCATCATTGGTGAGCCGAATGTGGGGAAATCGACATTGCTGAACGCCATTCTGAAGGAAGACCGCGCCATTGTGAGCGACATTGCCGGCACCACCCGCGACGCCATCGAAGACACCATCAACATCGACGGCATAACCTACCGGTTTATTGACACTGCCGGCATCCGCCAGACAACCGACACAATAGAGAGCCTGGGCATTGAAAAGACTTTCGAGAAGATTGGCCGCGCCACCATTGTAATTGCAATGTTCGATGCCGCCGACTCGGCCTCGAAAATCACCGCATCGCTCGGCGAGATTGAAGCCAGAATGACCGACGACGCCGCGCTGATTGTGGTTTTGAACAAGTGCGACCTGCACAACGCCAACCTTCCAACTGTGAACAGCCCGAAAATGATTGGGCAAGTGTCTATCTCGGCAAAAAGTGGCTATATCGACAGTCTTATAGCATTGCTAACCAACAAAATGCACCAGCAAAACACCGACGATGTGATTATCACCAACGCCCGCCATTACAATGCCCTTTTGCTTGCCCGCGAAGCCCTTGGCCGCGCCACCGACAAGCTGAACAGCAACACCGAAACCGACCTGTTGGCCATTGACATTCACGATGTTATCGACAACCTCGGCTCCATTTTAGGCTCGGAAATAACGCCCGATGAGGTTTTGGGGAATATTTTTAGTCATTTCTGCATCGGAAAATGATTAGTTAGGAGTTAGGATTTAATAGTTAGAAGTTACTAACACAGACCACAATCCTTATACATTACTCTCTACACTTTACTCTCTCAACATTTCCCTCTCCCCTCCTTTTTCCCCTTCCAAGCCACAAAAGCGGTTATCAACCGCAAAACAACAATTGTCCTTTTGTTTGTTCCTTTTATCAAAATTGAGGAGTCTCATATAGAGCCACGTTCGTTTATTTTATGATATATCTCATAAAATCGAGCATTTGTCAGCCCCAAAACATGCCGCTATACCTTAGTATAAATGATAGATTGTTAGTATTTTTGGACGTTATAAACAAACATTTAGGGGGAATGACTATGAATAAGTTAGTTTTTAATATCGCATCAGTAGCAAAATTCAAAATATTATGCCTTTTCGCTTTGGTGGTTTTGGCGGGGGTGAATAATGAGGCATGGGGACAGGATTATACTTCTCAAGCTCCTGGTGATTGGAATGCTGATGATACTTGGACGCAATCGGGTTATCCAACAGCTAATAAATCTGTATCTATTTCCCATAATGTAACATTGAATGTTGATTACTCAACGAATAAAAATTTTGTTATAAATAACGGAGGTGCAATTAATGTGGCAGGAGGATGCACTCTCGAAGTAAAATCAGAAGAATCAGGTGGTGGCAATTTTGAAATCCAAGGCAATACAACAATTGATGGTGTTGAAGGCAGTTATGGTACAGCCATTTTTCACCATAAAATAAAAGGAAATAGTAAAACTCTAACCACAAATATTGATGTTATAGCTGATAGAGGTGTTAATAAGAGCGATGCAACGAATCCTTATGATTTCAGTTATGTGTTTGATAATTTAAATCTTGTTGTCAACAAGAATACATTTACTAATAATCGTACCAATTTGAATGGT
>JAFZKK010000152.1 GCA_017551905.1 Salinivirgaceae bacterium | reverse complement strand
CTTTGGAAATAGTCGGTAACGTTATAACCCTGCAAGTCAAACTCCTCATCGTCAGACGCTTCGCTATATTTCTGCGTCTGTTCGTAATTGATACGAACAATGTTGACAGAGCCGCCAAAATAGAACGACTCGTTAAAATTGGCGCCAAGCGCGAACGAATACTCCCCTACAGAGCCGCTTGAGCGTATGCTCTTTGTCTGCGTTGCTCCGTAACGGTCGGCAAGTTGATAGTCGTTAAAATATTTGCCCTCGATTGAATCATAGATGAACAAATCGGCTTTATAGAACACATTGCCCTCATCGACATAGTTGTTGAACGCAGCCACTTCGCCGTCAAGCTCCGATGATGAGTCGTTGTAGCCGCTGATGAGTACGTTGCGATAAAGATTTGCCGTCCGGTTGTATGAAAACGAGAAATTGACTGATTTGCAGCCCGTTTCGTTTCCTGTTTGGAACACCGAGGCAAAGCCGATATTCGACATATTGAAGCTGTTTTTTGTCGCATTGTTAGTGCTGCCATTGTACGAGCCTTTCACTTTGGCCTTTGTCCATTCAGGCGACACAGAAATATGGTCGGTCCGATAGATAGCCAAACCAGCCGGATTTATTGTTATTGACGAAAAATCGGCACCAAGCGCGCCTGTTGCGCCAGCCATTGAAACAAACTTGGCAGTTCCCAATGGATTCACATTCGAATAACGAATAGCGTCATCGGCATTTTGCGCCATACCATACATCGATGTAGCGCAAAGCATTAATAAAAGTATCTTTTTCATTTTCAATAGTTTTTAAGTGTCAAACTAACGACGTCCGCGACTGCCGCCACCACTGCTGTGCGTTGAGCCGCCACCACCGCCACCGCTACGTGAACCGCCGCCACTGTACGACGAACCGCTGCTATGCGAGCTGCCGCCACTATACGACGAGCTACTGCGTGAGCTGCCACTGTACGACGAACTGCCGCTACGTGACGGGCTCGAACTTGGTGAACTATACGAACTTCTTGATGGACTCGAACTTGGCGAACTATACGAGCTTCGTGACGGGCTCGAATTGTAGGAACGAGTAGTGTTTGATGTGCTGCTACCGTTGCTGTAGCGTATCATCGTGTTGTTGTTGGTAGAGTTCGACGGGCGTGTAGTGGTACTACTGTTGCTGCTCCGCGTTGCCGATGACGAACGTGTAGCGTTGGTTGTGTTGCCGCTGCGCACCTGGTTGTTCTGGTTGTTATAAACCGACCGGCGTGTTGCGTTTGTCGGCTTTGTCGTTGTTGATGTCGAACGCTGAGTTGTTGATGTTGAACGCTGTGTTGTCGTTGCCGAGCTGCTGCGTGTGGCATTGGCCGCATTGACATCGCTCTGCGAAGGTGCTACACGACCGCGCACCGATTTGGTTGTTGGAGCACCGCCAGCCACTCCCGAAGAGTGTGCCACCGAAGCACCACCGCCGCTCACACCCGAGCTGTTGTCGCGCGAAACTGTGCCGCCGCCAATCGTATGACGCTGGCCGTACTGATGATTGCGCGGTTTGTAATCGTTGTCGCGCGAGAAAGCATAATGGTGATGATGATGGCTGTAATACGGACGATAGTAAGCCACATACGGATAGTAGTGGTGATAATACCATGGGTCGTAATAGCCATAATACCAATAAGAATATGAGTAAGGATAATACCAATGCCGATAGTAGTGATGCGGATAATAGCCGTACCAATCGTAGCGCCACGAATAATACGGATAGTCCCACAACCAGCTGCGATAGCCGTAGCCAAGATAGATGTTCACATTCACTGGCTCGGAATCGGTCTCGCCTTCCTCAAAATACTTGCCCTGATAATCATCGCTGAAGCGGGCTAAACGGCGCTCATACTCACCTACCTCAACTTCTTCGACATCATCAGAATCAGACGCATTGGCGTCATAGCTGCGGTCAACATCTGAAGACTGCGCCGCAGTAGAATTGTTATTAACAGGCTGATTGTCAGCTACAGGATAATCGGTTTTCGGATTAAAATAAACGTCATCGTAATAATAACCAGACAATCCGGCTGTTGAACCACACGAGGCCGCAAATCCCATTGCCGCCGTCGCTACTAATAATAAAGTCAGATTTTTCATAGTTGTAATGTTTTACGTAAAACTTTTAATTTTGCACACTGTTATAACGCAAAAATCTACATAAAAGTATTAAATAAAATAACGATGGGCAAATTTTTAACTTCAAGAAGCGAAAATTATTCGCAATGGTACAACGAATTGGTTGTCAAGGCCGATTTGGCCGAAAATTCGGCAGTCAGGGGCTGTATGGTGATAAAACCTTACGGATATGCAATTTGGGAGAAGATGCACGACGCGCTCGACAAGATGTTCAAGGATACGGGCCACGTGAACGCCTATTTTCCGCTTTTCATCCCGAAATCGTTCCTGAGCCGCGAGGCCGACCACGTTGAGGGCTTTGCAAAAGAGTGCGCCGTGGTGACTCACTACCGCCTGAAAACCAATCCCGACGGTTCGGGCGTGATTGTTGACCCCGAGGCCAAACTCGAGGAGGAGCTGATTGTCCGCCCAACATCGGAGACCATCATCTGGAGTACATATAAAAACTGGATTCAGTCGTATCGTGACCTGCCGATTCTCTGCAACCAATGGGCCAACGTTGTCCGCTGGGAGATGCGTACGCGCTTGTTCCTTCGCACCGCCGAATTTCTTTGGCAGGAAGGCCACACCGCCCACGCCACCAAAGAGGAGGCCGAGACCGAGGCTCGCCGTATGCTCGATGTTTATGCAAAATTTGCCGAAGAGTTTATGGCAGTGCCGGTTATCAAAGGTGTGAAGACGGCCAACGAACGTTTTGCCGGCGCTTTGGACACCTATTGCATCGAGGCTCTGATGCAGGATGGCAAGGCTCTGCAGGCCGGAACATCGCACTTCCTTGGGCAGAATTTTGCCAAAGCGTTCGATGTGAAATTCCTGAACAAAGAGGGCAAACAAGAGTTGGTTTGGGCTACAAGTTGGGGTGTTTCAACCCGATTGATGGGCGCGCTTATTATGTCGCATTCCGATGACAACGGTCTTGTTCTGCCGCCGAAACTTGCACCAATTCAAGTTGTTATCGTACCAATCTTCAAAGGCGACGAGGAGAACGCAAAAATGCGCGAGCTTGGCAATAAACTTAAAGCCGACCTTGAGGCTAAAGGCTTGTCAGTTAAGTTCGACGATCGCGACACGCAGAAGCCGGGCTGGAAATTTGCTCAATACGAGCTTCAGGGCGTTCCGGTGCGCATCGCCTTCGGTGCCCGCGACCTTGAAAACGGCACTGTTGAGATTGCCCGCCGCGACACTCTCGAAAAAGAGACCTATCCGGTTGAAAAAGCCGTTGAAATTTGCACAGGCTTAATGAGTGACATTCAAGCAAATATCTACAAGAAAGCGCTTGATTTCCGTGCCGCCAACATCACCAAAGTCGACTCTTGGGAAGAGTTTGAAGCGGCTCTCGAGAAGGGCGGCTTTGTGTCGGCTCACTGGGACGGAACCACAGAGACCGAGGTCGCTATCAAAGAGAAGACAAAGGCCACCATCCGCTGCATTCCGTTGGGCAACCCGCTCGAGGACGGCAAGTGCATCCTGACCGGCAAACCATCGAAACAGCGTGTGTTGTTTGCGATAGCTTATTAAGGCATTAGTGGTTAGGCATTAGTTAGGCATAAGGCAAAAGGCATAAGACATAAGACATAAGACATAAGACATAAGTCAATAGATTGAAACGTAAACGGGCAAAGGGAACCCGAGCTTGTTTGCGTTTTTTGTTTTAGTTTACGTTAGCGTTAGTGTCAGTGTTATTCCCCGTATTTTGTTTCCGGTTCTGCGACCATCGGCAACGGCTCGTCGCCGGGTAGGGCGTAGGTGTGCGGTTTGCTATTGATTGCCAAGAAATTGCGGTTGAGAAGCACTTCCACTTCCCACATTGTGTGCTCGAAGCGGTCTGTTGTAAGCTGGCATTCCCAAACCACAATCACCTGCCAGCCGTTCTGCTGCAATATCTGATAGTTCTGTTGGTCGCGCTCGCGGTTGCGGCTGATTTTCGCCTGCCAGAACGCCACGTTGCTCTTCGGCATCCGGAATTTGCCGCAATCTTCGTGTCCGTGCCAAAAACAACCGTTCACAAAAATGGCCGTGCGGTAGCGGCGCAGCACAATATCGGGTTTGCCCGGCACGCTACGGACATTGAGCCTGTAGCGATAGCCGCGCATCCAAAGCCACTGGCGCACCTTCAGCTCGGGCTTGGTGTTTCGGCTGTGAATCCGCGACATACAATAGTGGCGCTGTTCGGGTGTTAGCGGGTCGGGCATTGCGATTGTGTTTAAATTAAAAACACCATACCGGCCTTTCATTTAGGCATGGTATGGTGTCAGGTATTGCAGCGTTTTCCGTCTATTTATATGTCGGAATATCAAACATTCGCATGGCATCGGTAAAATATTGCGATGCAGTCATTTGCGGATAGTTAAGCAAAGCCGAAATCAAATCTTGATGTTTGGCGCGGATTGGCACCATCTCCTTCTCGATTTTCTCGGCTGCCGGAATCTGCTCGTCCATGCGTATCTTCATGGCATCGATAGCGGCCTTGCGCAAGATTGGTGCCACCTCTCCATAGTATTTAAGCGCCGCCGATTTGTAAGAAGCCGCATCCTCCGACTCAAGGTCCTTGGCATATTTAGCATATATCGGTTTGCACTGATTGTCAGCATCTTCAAAAATCTTGTCGGCCTTCTTCCCTATCGCCTCCCACTCGTCAATCATCGGCTGAAGCGGCTCCAGATATTTGCTTGCGTCGAGAGCCTGCTCCATAATCGCGGCCTCGGCCTGTCCTTGTCTGTAATGAGTCTCGAGATAGGCTTGCTGCTCCTCCTCCGACATTTCGGCCAGCTTGTCCAACTCCTCGCGGCTCAAACCGGTCATCAATTCAGCATTTTTATAGACAGCCTCAGTCAGCGTGGCGCTATCGATGGCGTATGAGAATGCCAGCGCCTCAATCATCAACGATGCCGATTGAGTTTTGAATGATGTTACCGGGCTCGACAACAGTCTGATTGCCTGCTCGTTAAGTTCTGCCGACTTGTAGCTTGTCAGTTGCTGAACGGTTGGTATGGCAGGCAGACGTTTCATTATATCGACAATCGACTGAGGTTTTACCGGCTCTTGCGACTGAGTCTGCGATTGCGATTGCGACGACGACTGAGTTTGTGCCGGAGCCTCTTGTTCTGGCTCGTTCTGCGTGCCTTTATCAATTTCTTTATCGATAGCATCAACAGCCTTGTCGGTAGCTTTGTCAATGGCTTTCTCGGTGGTTCTTTGTGCGGCCTTGCTTGCGGCTTGCTTCAGCATGCTGCTGCCAAATTGTGCATTAGCTGTAAGAGCACAAACGGCAATGCACATAACGGATAGTATAACCTTCTTCATTGTTCAGTGTTTTAATGATTAAACATTCTCAAAGATATACATTTTTTTATTGTTAATCATTTGCGAGATAGATTATTGCATTTTGCAACCAACAATAACGAAGATTGAGCTTGCGTGCCGCCAATCTCTATTTCGTCTTTATCAAATCGACTACTACCCTATCGGCCGGCAGCCACGCCACACTATCTAACTCATTGGCCGACAGCCAACGAGCCGATTCGTGTTCTTTCAATGTGAGCGCGCCGCTGACCACGTGGCAAAGGTAGCAATGCATTGTCAGGTGAAACGTTGGGTAGTCCCATTCAATGGTTTTCAGAAGGCGCTCAATGGCGATGTCGGTATCCAACTCTTCGCGAATCTCGCGCTGCAAGGCGGCTTCGGGAGTCTCGTCCGGCTCAATCTTTCCGCCCGGAAATTCCCAACCACCCTTCATATCGCCATAGCCGCGCTGCGTGGCGAAAATGCGGCCACAGTTATCGTGGATTATGGCGGCGGAGACTTGGATGTGTTTCATTTTGAAAAGATTATGAGCCAGAAAGGAAGAATTTATCCATTCAATAATTCCAAGATTTTCGATTTCGCATCATCTATTGTACAAACATCATTGTTGTGCAGTCTGTTTTGGCACTGAATTGGCAATTCAACAAATGGCTCAAAATTACCCAATTCAAAAACTATTCGAAGATTGTCGGTCTCATCTTGTTTTAATGGACGGATGCTTGACAGTTTTCGAAATTTTATGGATTCTATTTTATACACCCCTTGAACTTTCCCTGCCACTATCGGCAGCAAATATGTTAGAGTCTGAATATCAACATCTTTAAAGTCGATATTGCCACTGTAATATATTTTTGCTTGATTGGTACGGAATTGCTCAATATCAGGATTCTCCGCTTTCACATATCCTATATAAACTAAATTCCTTGTATTCAGCCGCCCATATTGTTCCACTTTTGGTAGCACGGTTCGGGGGTCTTTCCCTAATTCGCATTTCTTGTAATAGAAACCCGTTGCCACCAAATTCAGGACTGATTCATTTTCTTTCAGAAATTCTTTGTCGAGTGCAAGCGAATAGTATGGCTGCGAACCTTCAATACGATACGGGGTGAACACCTTGCCCAATAATTGATGGAAGTTCTCTTTTAAAAACTGTTTGTCATCAACACTTTCGCGAGGAGTCATAGCATAGAAATTGTATTTCTCCTGCAACATTGATTGTATTTCCTTACGGAATTGTTCGCGCACTTTTTCTCGCCATACAGATTTCATTCCTTCGTTTTTGCGACCGTATAGTGCTACTACATACAAGAAATTCACATCATAGTGACAAACCAGCAAAGTGTCTCTGTCGAACAGTCGGTTTTCAAATTGGCGCGAGGCGAAATCTTTTTTATCCTTGTCAATCCATTCAATCTCACTGTGCATTTTCAAATCTTGCTGCTTGGCGGAAATGAAGAAATTCGGGATGATGTTGTAGCCTTCGGTAATGTCATCGCGCAAAATATTGGTTCCTTTGGCTCGTTCTTCGTTTTGCTCTTTGGTCTTGCTCTCGTCAAGGAAGAGGTCAAGATTCCATTGTATGACGTTTCGGGCGTAGGTGAATTGCTTGTATAAAGCTTCTTTCCCGATGGATGTGTTTCGTTTGTAGTATTTTGAGTCGCCTATGTAGTATATTTTTTCGTTGTTGGTTTCTGTCAGCGATTTGTACCGATACAGATGGTCCACCTGCTTGCCGTCGGGTTGTTCCTGAAGTTCTTTCGGAAGTTCGTCGTTGCGTCCACCAAGAAGTTCGTCGATAATGTCCTCAAAAACAATTTCGAAACTCTTCACCAAAAGATATTCCTTTTGCCGTGTATTGATGGTGATTTGCCGAGCCTCATCGAAGAAGGCATAGCACAACTCCCATAATTCCAGTGCCTTGTCGGAAAAATATTTGTATTTTATTTCCTGCAGCCGTGCTTTTCCCATACCATTCAAGTAACTCTTGAACTGGTGTTCGCCGATGAGTTCATAATGGCATTCGGTGTCGAACGGGAAGCCATATTCGTTGTGTATGTAGTTTAAAATTGAAAAGTAAATCACCATCAACTCCTCGTCGAAGTTCACTTGTCGGCGTTTGTTCACTGGGTTCAAATAGATGGGCGAACCATTTTGCACAAACGCCTGCGAATGGGTGATGGTTTTTGTCCAATTGATTTTGTTGTAGCCGCTGTGCTGGTTTTTGATAACAAAGAAGAAGAAATCCTGATTGTCTTTGTAGAATTGCTCAAGTGAGAGCAGAATATCGAGGAATGTATTGCTCAACCGACGCATTCCGTGGCCAATCTGCGCCACGCGTTCGTGCAGCACGATTTTGCTGTTCTCGTGCCGTTCCTTAAAAACACTGATGGCGCGGTATATCCAAACCGACAATTCGTAGATGAACTTTCGTTCCTCGGCTTCCAAAGGATTGTTCGGGTTTTCAAGATGAACTATTTGCTCTGGATTATGTTTCCCGAAGGCTCTGCCTTCTTCGTCGAGCAATACTTTTGGCAAGATGAACACGCAATCCTTGACAGTTCTGTTGTAGTAGTAGCCCACATAGCCTACGCATACTTTGCCCTCAACGCTGACGGTGGGGCCAAGTTCGCTCACCACTTCCAGAATATCGTCGGTGGCTTCGTAGGCGTGTTCTTCTATCAGGATTCTCATTCCTCTGATTCGTTGTTCTCTTGTATGTTTTTCAGTTGTTTCACTGCTTTGTCGAAATCGCTTTCCAAGTTTCTTTGGTTGCGGTTGACCAACTTGCAAATGTTTTTTGCCAGTTGCTTCTTGACAAACACAAAAGAATTACTTTTGTGTTGCCCGTTATCCTAATAGAGTATCAGTTTGTTCTCCTTGTCCATCGTTGTTTGATGTGTTGTTGGTTTCAACAAAAGAGTTTTCCTTGTCAATCGTCTCATCCAACTTCACAAGGAACTTGTTCACCATATCCGAGTCGGGACTGCCGTCTTGCTTGAAGAATTCGGCGAACTCGAATTTTTTGTTGTCGCCCTTGCTGAATATCGGATTGTTGAAACCGTAATTTTTGAACACATCGTTCCAAAGGTAGAACAGCACCTTACCCACAAACTGCTCGGCATCAATAATATTGCCTTTGGCCTTGGCAAAGAAATAGCCAAGTTTCTTGTCTTCTGAACTGGTGGTGTCGCCAATCACTTGATTGATTTTCGACAGGAATCCCCACCAATCGTATTTGGCTGTGTCAATCTCAATCTTATAATTCTTGTCCTCGTGGTTGTTGATTGGTACATACTTCCATTCCCAACGGCGTTTAAATGCAGAATCAATTGGGAACAGCGATTGGTCGCTGGTGTTCATTGTGGCCCAGATGTATAGATTGGATGGCAACATCAGGTCTTCACCGCTTTTTACGTTTTCTGGTAGTCCTTCTCTTGATGTATTCGAAAGTTGTTCCCCAATGTATGTTGCGAGGTCATTATCTGCTTTAATAGGATATTCTGATTGCCCATTGTCGCCACGGTCAAGCAGTTGGAACAAATCGCCGAAGATTTGGGCACAGTTGCCACGGTTGATTTCCTCAATGATTAGATAAATAGGGTCTGTAGTTTGCCACGCACGAAGATATGCTTTTGTAAATGACTGGGGAATAAAGGCATACGTAATTCCTGAAGAAGTGTTTTGAGGTTTTATGGAGTCCTCATAACAAGCCATACCTGCACGAACTTGTGAATCGTATGTTGTGCCAGATTTATATGCATCGGCAACAAGTTCGGGAATAGTATGTGTATTACCTTCCTGCATACGAACAATGCTGTCGTGATAGTCATAGCCAAAGAGTGTGCATGCACGAGTAATATTCTGATAAGGGTTTTTAACATCCAAATACTCTTTGAATTTATTTACAAGACTGTCATAGTCTAATATAGATTTTGTTTGCGAAACAGAATTCTCTTTTGCAGGCTTATAACATCCAACAAAAGTTGAGTAATCGCTATCAGGATGGAACGTTGTACGGAAAACATTCTCTTTTGGTTGAACCTCTGTAACTACTTTAATCGTATGTGACTTACCTGTACCAGGCGCGCCGTAGAATATTTGTTGAAGGGGGTGGTCTGTCGTATTTTTAACGCTTGAAATAATCTCATCTTGTTTTGAAAAAATGTTCTTTGCATTCAAAAAACGTTGGTACCAACCAACAGTTGTTGAATATTGATTTTTGCCTTTGGCATTATAATCGATATAAGATTCAAGTTGGTCAAGTCTATTAATAACCTGTTCGAAAGTTTTAGCGTCATCAAAATCTAAAATGGAAACATCTTTCGTTTCAGGGAATAATTGTTGAAGACATTCATTTATGCGCTTAAAATCAATGTAATTCTTTAAACTATTTGTATTTGTCGTGCAATTAACGATAAAATTCTTAAATAGTTTGAGTTGTTTTTCCCTATTCATACCATTGCGTTTTGAAT
>JAFZKK010000151.1 GCA_017551905.1 Salinivirgaceae bacterium | reverse complement strand
TTGGGTGATATTCCGCATTCGTTAGCGTCGATTGAAAAAGCGAAAAAATTATTGGGTTACAACCCGAAATTCAATGTGGAAGATGGTTTGCGCGAAGCAACAAAATGGTATTGGTCATCAGACAACAGACTACGGACAACAGACAAATGACGAATATGGAGAATGCGGTAAGACAGTTGGAAAATTTGAAAGTTTGGCAATTAAGTCGTGCTTTGGTAGTTGAAATATATAGGGTGCTTAAGGATTGTCGCGATTATGGTTTTCGCGACCAAATACAACGTGCTGCGGTGTCGATAATGAACAATATTGCCGAAGGTTTTGAATCGGGTTCCGACCCATCTTTCATTCGTTATTTAAATATCTCAAAAGGAAGTTGTTCCGAAGTAAAAAGTATGTTGTACTTATGTGTGGATTTAAAATATGTGGATGAGGAGGTTTGCAAAAACCTGCAATCCGATGTTATGACTATTATTAGCGGAATAACTAATTTTATAAAATATTTAGAATCAGATAAAAAAACAAAATAACATTAATGGCTATCGTCAAAAGTCTGCAAGCAGTGTCTGTAGTCTGATGTCTGTAGTCTGAAGTCTAAAAAAGTTATGAGTGAAATAAAAATATGCGTAATCGGTCTGGGTTATGTAGGATTGCCGCTTGCCCGACTTTTCTCAACAAAATATCCGACCGTCGGTTTCGATATGAACCAAGCCCGCGTCGATGCGCTGATGCAAGGCCACGACGCCACGCTCGAGGTGAGCGACGAGTTGCTGCAATCAGCTATCAAAGGCGGATTCCGCTGCACGTCGGATATTGAGCAAATTCGCGACTGCAACTTCTACGTTGTGGCCGTGCCAACGCCTGTCGACAAGGACAACAACCCTGACCTGACACCGCTTTACGGCGCCAGCGAAACCATCGGAAAAGTAATCGCTAAAAACGATATAGTTGTTTATGAATCAACGGTTTATCCGGGTGTGACTGAAGAAGAGTGCATCCCTGTTATCGAACGTGTTTCGGGCTTGAAATTGAACGTCGATTTCTTTGCGGGATACTCGCCCGAGCGCATCAATCCTGGCGACAAACTGCACACCGTTGAGAAAATCAAGAAGGTGACATCGGGCTCGACACCCGAGGCGGGACGTAAAATCAACGAGGTATATTCGTCGGTCATCAGCGCAGGAACGCATCTTGCCCCGACAATCAAGGTGGCCGAAGCCGCAAAGGTGATTGAAAACTCGCAGCGCGACATCAACATCGCCTTTGTCAACGAGTTGTCGAAGATTTTCACCCTGATGGGCATCGACACCAACGACGTGCTTGCGGCAGCATCCACAAAATGGAACTTCCTGCCGTTCAAACCAGGACTTGTGGGCGGACACTGCATTGGTGTGGACCCGTACTATCTGGCGCAGTGCGCGCAACGTTACGGTTACAATCCCGAGATTATTCTAGCGGGCCGCCGAATGAACGATGGAATGGGTGATTACGTTGCAAATCAGGTAATTAAGTTGATGCTAAAAAAGGGCATTCAAGTTCTCGGCTCGAACATTCTGATTTTGGGCTTTACCTTCAAGGAGAACTGCCCCGACGTGCGCAACACCAAGGTTTTCGACATTGTGAAATCGCTGCGCGAGTACAACCTGAACATCACCATCTGCGACCCGTGGGCCAACGCCGCCGCCGCAAAACGCGAGTACGGCATCGACCTGACCAACAAACTTGATAATCAGAAGTTTGACGCAGCCATCCTGGCTGTGGCGCACGATGAGTTCAAGACGCTCGACATCGAATCTTATCTAAATAAAAACCACATTATATACGATGTAAAAGGCATTCTTCCGAAAGATAAGGTTGACGGAAGACTATAAATTTGAATTTCAACAATCATTAAAACACATATAATCATGAATTTAGCAATAGGAAGCGACCACGCTGGCTTCGAGACAAAACAGATACTTGTTGAGTATCTGAAAAGCAAAGGACACACAGTAACCGATTTTGGAACAAACTCGCCTGAGAGCATGGATTATCCTGATGTGGCTCACCCGCTGGCTGAGGCAGTTGAACAGGGAAAATTCGACCTCGGGATTACGCTTTGCGGCAGCGGAAACGGCATCAACATTACGGCCAACAAGCATCAGGGCATACGTTCGGCTTTGTGCTGGACAACTGAGATAGCCGCCCTCGCCCGTCAGCATAACAACGCCAACATCTGCGCCATTCCGGCACGTTTCATATCGGTCGATTTGGCAAAACAGATTGTCGACACATTCCTGACAACCGGTTTCGAAGGTGGCCGCCACCAACGCCGCATCGACAAAATCCCCGTAAAGAAGTAAATTGATGGTTGAATAACTGAATGTAAATTTCACACATTCAATCTTTCTCTCATTCAATTAATCACGCCGTGCGATGTCGATAGAAATCAAGAACATAACAAAGATTTTCGGTCAACAGAAAGCTCTCGACGATGTGAGTTTCTCAGTTGACACGGGCAGCATTGTCGGTTTTTTGGGACCGAACGGCGCCGGAAAATCGACATTGATGAAAATCATTACCGGACTTATATCGCCCGACAACGGACAAGTGGTTGTGAACGGCGTGGCTGTTGCCGAAAACACTGAGGCTATTCGTAAAACAATAGGCTATCTGCCCGAGAGCAACCCTCTTTACTACGATATGTATGTAAAAGAGTATCTGCAGTTTACGGCTAACATCTACAAAATAAAAGAGACCGGCAAGGTGGTTGACGATGTTATTGAACGCACTGGTCTTGGCAATGAGTGCAAGAAGAAAATTGGCGCACTGTCGAAAGGCTACAAGCAACGTGTGGGCATTGCGCAAGCCATAATCCACAACCCGCAGGTGCTGATTCTCGACGAGCCCACAACCGGCCTTGACCCAAATCAGATTGTCGAAATCCGCAACCTGATACTTGAGCTCGGGCGCGATAAGACCATAATGCTCTCGACGCACATAATGCAAGAGGTTCAAGCCGTTTGCAGCCGCATCGCCATACTCGACCACGGCCGCCTTGTGGCTAACGGCGACACCAATCAGATTCTGAAAAGCAACTCGGGCGGAAACCAAATTGTCGAAGTCGAATTTAATTGCGGTTTTGATGAACAATTATTGAAGCAAATTGCTAATATTGTCAGCATAGAACCGCTTGGCGGAAACAAATACGTCGTTGAGTCGGACACGGATACCGATTTGCGGCAGAGCATTTTCAACTTTGCGGTTCAAAACAATTTGGTGGTTCTGACCATGCAAACAAAACAAAACACGATAGAAGAAGTATTTCAGAAACTGACACACAATTGATTATTAACCTTTTGAACCGTTACCGCAATGTCGATTTTAGATGCCACAAACAAACCGGACAACATTCTTGAGCTGTTCTCATACGACTTGACAAAGTTTTTTGCCGACAACGATTACAACGAAATCCAAAGCCGTGATATTGAAGACGTATTCATGGTTGAGTTCGAGAAACGCTTTCCGCATGTCGAGCTTGGGCTGTTTGAGAAAGTTATTTTCCGCATGTTCAACAACAAGACGAACATCAACGGCGGCAACCACGTCAATGTCACAATGGCCGCCAACAACCGCTATGTGAACAGCGACAAGGTTAAATCGCTGACCAACTCGCTCTACAACATCTACGGATTCGACGATGACGGCAAAGGCGAATGGAGCGACAATGACGAAAAAGAATTTGCGGCAAAAGATTTTGAGCGTCAGTGGACACTCGGCGACGGCAAACGCGTTTATGCAATTAAACTGTCGTACACCGAAAACCGCGGTCTGATACTGAAAATATTCTTCTTCAACCGACTGATTGAATTACTGAAAGATGCCGAAGAGCAATCTTATTATTGATGAGGGGAACACGCTCTGCAAGTTCGCCATTGTCGATAACGGGATAATAACAGACCGCGCCGTCGGGACCAATGCCGACGACGGTCAACTGCAAGAATTTGCCAGCCGGCATCAGATAGGCCGCATAATAAGCTCAACCACACGAAGCACCGAAGTCAAACTGCCGGCACCGCTGCAGCGTATTCCGCATGTCAAATTCTCGACAGACCTGCACCTGCCTGTCAGCATCGATTACAAAACACCTGAAACACTCGGCAGCGACCGCATTGCCGCCGCTGCAGGAGCCGCAACACTCTATCCCGGGCGCAACACACTTATAATAGATATTGGCACTGCCATAACCATCGATTTTCTGACAGCCGACGGTGTTTTTAACGGCGGAATAATATCGCCCGGACCCGAAATGCGCGCCAAAGCGCTACACCATTTCACCGGCCGTCTGCCGCTTGTCGAGATAACCGGAAACGCACAACTGCAAGGAAAATCGACAACCGAAGCCATACAATCGGGCATAGCTAACGGCATCAGTTTCGAAATAGAAGGTTATATTGAACGGTATCGAAAAACCGTTGACAATCTACTTGTTATAGCCGCTGGCGGTTTCGCCGGATTTTTTTTTAGAAACAACACTGACATAAAAATTGAGCCTGATTTGGTGCTGACAGGCATGAATCGGATACTCGAAATGAATATTTGAGAAATATCGCACCCAAAAATGCGTTATAATCAATGTTGAAACATTTATTAGAACAATTAGAAATATGTGTCGGTATTAAAGATTTATTACTTTTGGCCGCTAATTGAAAATTTAATATTCGAAATATGAAAACGATTGCTTTAAAATTCGGAACCCTTGCAATGGCATTAGTGCTGGTGGCAGGTTCGGCTAACGCTCAACAGAAAAAATATCTGTCAGACCCAAAATACGGTCCCGACAGTGCCGCTCGCGAAGCATGTATGATGAATATGTCATTGTACGGAGAATTTTACAAACAAAAAAACTACAAAGACGCTCTTGTTCACTGGAGAAAAGTTTATCAGGAATGCCCTGCAGCCAGCAAGAACACTTTCATCCGCGGAGCTACCATCTACAAAAACATAATCAATGCTGAAAAGGATGCGGCTTTGAAAGAGAAACTCATCGATACCTTGATGATGGTTTACGACCAGCGCATTGTACATTTCAAACAAGAGGGCGCAGTGCTGGCCAACAAAGGTGTCGACCTTTACTCGTATCGCGGCAAAAACGCTGCCGGTGAGGTTTACGAGATGCTGAAGAAATCGTGCGAACTTGAGAAAGGCGAGACTGCCGCAGGTGTTATCACCGTTATGATGCAGAGCACCGTTGACCAATACAAGGCCGAAGAAATTGACGGAGCCGAGGTTATCAATGCTTACGAATTGGCAATGAGCACATTGGATGCAGCCATTGCAAGCAACAAGAAAATAGCCGAAGGCGGTGATGCAAAAAAAGCTCCCGCAGCTCAGAAAGAGCTTGAAAAACTCGACCTCGACCTGAAGAACGTTGAGAATCTGTTCTCGGAAAGCGGTGCTGCCACTTGCGACGCTTTGGTATCAATCTTCAGCGCCAAATACGATGCCAACAAAGATGACATTGACTGGCTGAAGAAAGTCACCAAACTTCTTGATAAGACCGACTGCAACGCCGACCCATTGTTTGCAAAAGCATCGGAGGCGCTTTACGCTCTTGAGCCGTCGTCGGCAGCGGCACGCAACCTTGCCCGTCTGTTCCTTGCAAAACAAGACCTCAACAAGGCCGCTTCATACTATTCAAAAGCTTGTGATTTACAAGAAGATGCTGTCTTAAAATCGCAATACTACTACGAGTGGAGTATGGTGGTTTTTGCACAGAAAAACTATCAGAAAGTGCGCGAACTGTCGAACCTTGCGCTGAAGAGCAATCCTGAAAACGGAAAAGCTTATATAGCTATTGGCAAGGCTTACGCAGCCGATGCCAAAAACATTGGCGATGAGAAAGTTGAGCACGATGCAGCCTACTGGGCAGCTGTCGATAAATTCAACAAGGCAAAACAAGTTGACAAATCGTGCGAAGCTGAGGCCAACGACCTGATTTCGACTTACAAGAAATACTTCCCGAACAAGGAGGAGGCTTTCATGTTCGGTATTCAGGAAGGTTCGCAAGTGACAGTTGGCGGTTGGATTAACGAGAAAACCACAGCCCGTTTCTAACATGACAATTGGCACACATATAACATTTGCTAAGGCTCTTTTTGTGGGAGCCTTAGTTTTTATTTTCGCATCGTGCCAAAACAACATGCAGGAGGTGAACGCGCTCACCGTGAAAAACGATTCGGCGCAGATGATAGGCCTCGATGTTGAGCTTACGCGCTCGATTAAAGGCTTTATAAATGTCAGAATGAAAGCGAAAAAAGTGCGTCAGCTGAATGCCGAAGACAATGTGTTCGAGTTTCCGGAAGGAATTGAAATGGAGATGTACGACACGCTCGGGCACATCACTTCGCAAATGTCGGCCGAATATTCAACCTACAACGATAAGGAAGGCATCTGGGAGGCGAAAAACAACGTTGATGTGAGCAACGACAAAGGCGACCGCCTGAACACCGAGTATCTGGTTTGGGACAGGGGCAAAGGCACAATTGAGACCAACCAGTTTGTGAAGATAACATCGAAAGACGGCGTCATTTATGGCGACGGACTTGTCTCGGACCAGAATTTCGACAATTGGGAAGTGATTAACGGACGCGGAGTGTTTGATGTCGAAAATGAATAAAGTCAGCGGATTTGCCCGTATTGTGGTGGAGTGCATGTGGTTTGCCGCAGCCGTGGCATGTGTGTTCATCGCCGTCCGCGAGTTTATGAACCACAACACCAAACAAGCTATAACCTTCCTTGTTCTGGCGCTGTTAGCTCTATTCTATTTTTTATACCGCCGCAATGTGCGAATGAAAATGCAGGAATAATCCTTAAAATTCCGCCTGCATATTTACAAGCGCGAAATCGAGCTGGCGCTTTTCCATATTGGCCGACAGAACTTTCACAGTTACCTTGTCGCCCATAGTGTAGCGTTTCTTGTTGCGGTGGCCGATTACGGCATATTCAGCTTCGTCGTACTCATAAAAATCGTCGGTAAGGCTGCGCACCGACACCATTCCCTCGCATTTGCTGTCGTTCAGCTCAACGTAGATACCCCACTGTGTAACACCCGAAATGACGCCGTCGAATATCTTGCCGACATTGTCCTGCATAAACTCCACTTGCTTGTATTTTATTGAGGTGCGCTCAGCACTGGTGGCAAGTTGCTCGCGCTCCGATGAGTGCTTGCACATCTCCTCGTAGGTGTCTTCTGGCACGCTTTTGCCGCCATCGAGGTAATGCGCCAAAAGGCGGTGTACCATCATGTCGGGGTAGCGGCGGATGGGCGATGTGAAGTGCGTGTAGTAGTCGAACGCCAGACCATAATGCCCGATATTTTTGGTCGAATATTCAGCCTTTGCCATTGTGCGGACAGCAAGCGTCTCAATAACAGACTGTTCCGCCTTGCCGTTCACGTTGTTGAGCAAATTGTTCATCGACTCGGCAATTTTCTTTTTCGATTTTGTCTGCAATTGATATCCAAACCGCTTGATAAACAGTGCGAAAGTCATCAGTTTGTCCTCGTTGGGCTCGCCGTGGATACGATAGACAAACGTGCGTTTGCCTTTGTTGTCGGCTGGTTTTCCTATAAATTCAGCCACCTTGCGGTTGGCAAGAAGCATAAACTCCTCAATCAGTTGGTTCGACTCTTTCTGTTCTTTCACATAGACGCCGATAGGACGCGCCTCCTCGTCGAGTTGGAATTTAACCTCCTCGCGCTCAAACGAAATGGCTCCGGCTGCAAAGCGGCGCTCGCGCAGTTTTTGTGCCAGATTGTGCAGTTCCAATATCTCGTCGGCAAGCGGACCTTGTTTAGTTTCAATCACTTGCTGAGCGTCCTCGTAGGCAAATCTGTGGTCGGAATTGATTATTGTGCGGCCAAACCACTGGCTCTGCACATGAGCGTCGTTGTCGAGTTCGAAAACGGCCGAGAAGCACAGTTTGTCCTCGTTGGGGCGCAGCGAGCACACTTTGTTCGACAGCTTTTCGGGCAGCATCGGCACTGTGCGGTCGACCAAATAAACCGATGTGCCGCGCTCGTAAGCCTCGTGCTCAAGCACCGTATTGGGACGCACATAGAAAGTCACGTCGGCAATGTGCACACCAACCTCAACGCGGTTATCGCTTATGCGGCGGAACGACAACGCATCGTCGAAATCCTTGGCATCGGCCGGGTCGATGGTGAAAGTTGTAATGCTGCGGAAATCGCGGCGGACGGCAATCTCTTGCTCCGAAATCCGCTCGTCGATTTTGTCGGCAGCGTCCTCAACACGTTTCGGAAACCGATACGGCAAACCATACTCGGCCAAAATAGCGTGCATCTCAGTGTTGTTCTCGCCCGCATTCCCCAGAACCTCAACCACTTCGCCTATCGGGTTTTTCTGCCGGTCGCCCCATTCAACAATCTTGGCGACAGCCTTCTGCCCCCTCTCGGCATTGTTCAGTTTGTCGAGCGGAATAAAAATATCGAAAGGCATCTGGTTGTGCTCCGGAACGAGGAACGCAAAATGCTTTGAAATCTCGATTGTGCCGACAAAAACCTCGCGTTTGCGCTTTATAATCTCAACCACCTCGCCCTCAACATTGCTGCGGTTGCGGTTCGAGTAGATGTAAACCTTTACAATATCTTCATTCAGAGCGTGATGCAGATTGTTGGCCGACACAAAAATATCGCGGTCGAACTCCTCAGAAACGATGTAGGCCGAACCGCTTGAATTCATATCAACCCTGCCGGTGACGTAGGCGGCTTTGCGGCGCATGCAGAACTTGCCGCGCGAAGGCTCATCAAGGTCGCCGTCGGCAGCCAGCTCGTTCAGGCACAAGTTAAGCAACCGGCGCGTAGGCTCATCGTTGATGCCCATTATCTTTGACAATTGCTTGTAGTTCAAAATCTTGCCTTCGTTCTGACTGAAGGTTGACAAAATATTGTTGATGAGCGTGCTTTTGTTGCCGCCCGAGCCTTTTTTGCGGCTATCTTTTTTAGGCTTATCGGTTTTTCGTTTCATGATTATAAAATTATAAGTGTCAGCCAAATAGATGCAAATCCGACAACATATCCAGTGTAAATGTGCGCCGGTTTGTGCTGGTCGAGGTAGAGGCGGGCTGTGCCGACCAATCCCGACAGCAAAACCACAACTGCCAGAGTGACAGAAAGTTCCGCCTTATATAACGATACGTATGAGACAAGAGCCGTGAGTCCGCCCCAGGCAATGGTGTGCAGGCTAATGCGAGCAAAAAAAGTAATAACCGCCGCTATCAGCATCAGCAAAATGACACCGATAACAAAATGGCGAATGGTGGGTGATACATGCCAGGCAATCAGCACTCTATGAAAAAAATAGATGCTGACCGAGGTGATGACAAGGCTTATTATCCGCTCGTTGCGCCTCTTGAGCTGATAACTGTGAATGAAACCCATAAAACGCGCTATAACAATGAAACTCAACGGAATAAGCATTGAATAGGCGGCACCAAGCAAAGCAAGTATAAGGCTCGATTTGAAAGGAACACCTGGCAACAACCATATTGTCAGCATAATAATGCCGGCTGTGGTCAGAAAAACCGGATGCAATACTATTGAAACACAGTTAAAAAAACGTTGTGCCATTTCAGATTAATTTATCGCCTAAATTATCAAATAAATGCACGATTGACACTATGGAAGGCCGAAAAATCAAATGCCGGCGCCATGCGGTCATTCGCCGGGCTTCGATGTCAGGTTGTAATATGAGAACACGGTGGTTACTATCGCAAACAGAATGGTTGCCGCCTGATAGTTGTTGCCCTCCACAAACAGTGTCAGCAAGAGCATGAGCAATGTCAGCACCAGAAGCGGGTTATCTTCTTTTACACCTTTGTATATCAATAAAATATACACGAACAAAATGATTAGCGCGACAGGTATGCCGAAGGTCATGGCGTCTTCAAGATATTGCTGATGCGGAACCACAAGCGGATTTTTGATGTTAGGGTTTTTCATCTGTTCGCTTTGGAAGATTTTTGAAGTTGTGCCGTTTCCGTAACCGAGCAACGGCCGTTCGGCAATGAGCCTGCCAGCCAACCGCCAGCAATAGAACCGCTTCACCATGCTTTTCTCCTCAACATCTTGCTGATTTGTGAACTCAAAGAAAGTGACATACAGCCGCGACAAAAACGATTTGTATTTTATGTTGGCAATGCCGTTTTCGATGTCGGCAACCTCCTCGGCAGTGAGCGCCGCCACAGCGTCATAATCTTTGTAGTCGCCCTTGCTGTTGAGGAAGCGGATAAGCGTTTTATAAACCTCATTATAAGGCTTTTGGCTTTTTTCGGGCCATGCCTGGGCAAGCTCCTCGTCGCATACGTAAACGCCCACATATTGCCCGTTTTCGACTATCGTATTTGTGTCGAAAGTGTATGGATTGCCGCGCGATGTGAATTGCTTGTGCACGGCCTCAGTATCGAACCTCGGCGTAAAATAATTGCTTATCGTGCGCCGCAATCCTAAGCCGATAACGCTCATTATCAGCACAATGGCTATAGGGAACCCGATTTTTATCTTCAGCGAGCAATTCTTGTAAACGTAATAGGTGAGCCAAACCATCAAAGTTATCAGACCGGCGGCCAAAGCGGTATATTTTGCAAAGGCTATCATGCAGACAATCAGATATAAACCGACAGCCAAAAGTATGTTGTTATGCTTCTTTGAATTGTAAATGCGCTTGTGGCGGAAACTGAAGCATATTATGCACCCGACGCACATCTGTATTCCGTGCGAGATATGCTTGCAGAACGGATAGATGTTGCGAATCTCACGGTCGGAGAACAGCAAGTTGTACCACGACAAAAGCGTTGTCAGAGCCACCATGTAGGCGTAAAACTCAGTCAGCATGCGGATGTGGCTGAATTTTATACGTGTTGTGGCCACCACCAACGGAATGTAGAGCATCGGCACTTTTGTGCGCAAAAGACGCATTCCGTCGCTGTGCGGAGAACTTTGAATCAGCCCCCAGACGAATACCAGATACAAAACCAGCAACAGCCACAGATGACGGTCCGATTTCAGTATCAGCCATTTACGCCGCCAGTCGCCCTCAATCAGCCAGTTGATGCCAAGCATCACGCCTCCCACCGACGACAGGAATTTTGATGTGGGCAGCCCGACAGCCAGCAAAAACAGCCCGAACACAGCAATTATGTAGTGAAATTGCTGACGTTTGGTCAAGACGTCTCCGTTATCCAATGTAATGCTCATGATATTCAAAACGATAGACGGCAGTTTTTATTTCACAAGTCTGTCCGGATTTTTATTCACAAAGTCGGCCCAACTTTTGGCAGGCTTTGCCGAGCCTCGAACAGAAGCCACCGCACCACTCTTTTGATAAAAATGGCACAATGCAGCCGCCAGTCCGTCGGTGGCATCAAGGTTTTTCGGGATGTCGGCAAAACGGAAGATATGCTGCAGAATGCCAGCCACTTGTTCCTTCGACGCGTCGCCGGTGCCGGTTATGGCAAGTTTGATTTTGCGGGGCGCGTACTCGGCAATCGGTATTTGCCGCGATATGGCGGCGGCAATAGCCACGCCCTGCGCCCGTCCCAACTTCAGCATCGACTGAACATTCTGCCCGAAAAACGGCGCCTCAATTGCGCACTCGTCGGGTTTGAACTCGTCAATCAGCTTAATCACCCGCTCGTGAATGGTGGCAAGCTTGATGTACGGGTCGGTTATCTTATTGAGCACAATCACGCCCATTGTCTCCAACTTCGGTGTCTTGTCCTCAGCCGATATCACGCCGTAACCCATTATGTTGGTTCCCGGGTCGATGCCTAAAATCTTACATTCCATTTCTTTTCAAACGATTTACAAGTATAAGCGAATAATTGGATAACTGAAGAATTAAAAATTCAACTAAATTTGGCTTTATATGAAAACTAAAACACACAAATTATGTTCACACAAGATAACGGGCTCTACATTGCCCACTGCGCCGACGGCCCGATAAGCATTGTCGGCAAAATGGCCAACCGCCACGGACTCATTGCCGGCGCCACCGGTACAGGCAAAACCGTAACGCTTCAGGTGCTGGCCGAAACCTTCTGCAAGGCGGGCGTGCCGTGCTTTATGGCCGATATGAAGGGCGACCTTTCGGGAATTTCGCAGACAGGAAAATTGTCGGGATTTATTGAGAAGCGCATTGCCGAGTTTGGTATGCAAACGCCTGAATTTCAGTCGTGTCCTGTAAGATTTTTCGATGTCTTTGGCGAACAGGGACACCCCATGCGCAGCACCATCTCGCAAATGGGTCCCGACATGCTGGCGCGACTGTTGCTCCTCAACGAGACGCAGACCGGAATCCTCAACATCGTCTTCCGCATTGCCGACGACCGCCAACTGTTGCTCATCGATTTGAAAGACCTCCGTTCGATGCTCGACTATGTTGCCAAAAATGCATCGGAGTTCACAACGCAGTACGGCACCATTACCTCGCAGAGCATTGGCGCCATACAGCGTGCATTGCTGACGCTCGAAAACCAAGGAGCTGATAAATTCTTTGGTGAGCCCGCTTTCGATATTCAAGATTTGCTGGCAACCGAGGGCGGCAAAGGCGTGATGAACGTTCTGGCCGCCGACAAGCTGATGCTCCAGCCGAAACTCTACTCAACGTTCCTCTTGTGGCTGATGAGCGAGCTCTACGCCACACTACCCGAGGTGGGCGATATGCCGCTGCCGAAACTTGTCTTCTTCTTCGACGAGGCTCACATGCTTTTCGACGACACCTCGAAGGCGATGGTTGATAAGATTGAACAGGTTGTCCGCCTGATACGAAGCAAGGGCGTTGGCATTTACTTCATCTCGCAAAGTCCGTCCGACATTCCCGACGCTATTCTCGGCCAGCTCGGCAACCGTGTGCAGCACGCACTCCGCGCCTACACGCCAAAAGACAAGAAGGCAGTGAAGGCCGCCGCCGAATCGTTCCGTCCCAATCCGGCGTTCAAGACCGAAGACGCTATCCAAAGCCTCGAAACAGGCGAGGCGTTGGTGTCGTTCCTCGACGAGAAGGGCGCTCCATCGATTGTTCAACGCGCCAAGATTCTGTTCCCGTTGAGCCAGATTGGTGCCATCAGCGACTCGCAACGCGCACAGATAATCAAACAATCGCGCATCTACGGCAAGTATGACAAGGCTTTTGACCGCGAGAGCGCATTCGAAGTGCTTCTTGCTCAAGCTGAAAAGGAAAAGAAGGCCGCCGAGAAGGCACAAGCTGAAGCCGAAAAAGCCAAACAAAAGGCAACCGCCACGAAAGCCGCCCCCAAATCGAGCAAGACGAAAGGCACTGCCGGCAAGGTTTTAACAACAGTTGCCACCACCGCAACCCGTGAAATCACAAGAAGCCTTGTCGGTGGTACGAGCCGCAAAAAATCCTCATCGGGAGGTTTGCTTGGCGCATTTGTCCGTGGAATAATGGGGAATTTGTTGAGATAGAAAACAATAGTTTTCGATACACAAAAAAAGCCCGACCAAAACAGCCGGGCTTTAGTTTTATCTTCGTGTGAAAAATCACTTCGTCAGCATACTGCAGCCCATAAACTTCTGGATGCACTCGGGCAGTTTGATGCCTTCGGGTGTCTGGTTGTTCTCGAGCAGGGCGGCCACAATGCGCGGCAAAGCCAGCGAGCTGCCGTTCAGCGTGTGGCACAGCTGTGTTTTCTTCGTCTCCTCGTCGCGGAAGCGCAGTTTTAGGCGGTTGGCCTGGAAGGTCTCGAAGTTCGATACCGAGCTGACCTCGAGCCAGCGTTTCTGTGCGGCCGAGAACACCTCGAAGTCGTAAGTCATTGCCGATGTGAAGCTCATATCGCCGCCGCACAAGCGAAGGATGCGGTAGGGCAGACCGAGTTTTTGAACCAGCGACTCAACGTGAGCCACCATCTTGTCCAGCGTCTCGTACGAGCGCGACGGGTGCTCGATGCAGACAATCTCAACCTTGTCGAATTGGTGCAGACGGTTCAAGCCGCGCACGTCTTTGCCGTACGAGCCGGCCTCGCGGCGGAAGCAAGCGCTGTAGGCGGTGTTCTTTATTGGCAGGTCTTTCGACGATACAATCACATCGCGATAGAGGTTTGTAACGGGCACCTCGGCTGTCGGAATCAGGTACAGATTGTCGAGATTCACGTGGTACATTTGTCCCTCTTTATCAGGAAGTTGACCCGTGCCGTAGCCCGAAGCCTCGTTCACCATCAGAGGCGGCTCAATCTCAAGGTAGCCAGCCTTCTCGTTCTCCTCAAGGAAGAAGCTGATGAGCGCGCGCTGCAGTTTTGCGCCTTTGCCTTTATAAACGGGGAATCCGGCGCCAGTAATCTTCACGCCGAGTTCAAAGTCAATCAAATCATAGTCTTTGGCCAGTTCCCAGTGCGGTTTGGCGTCGGCAGGAAGGTGAGGAATCTTGTCATCGACAAGTTTCACAATTTCGTTGTCCTCGGCGCCCTTGCCGGGTTTCACCAGTTTGTACGGCATATTCGGCAGACGAACCAGAATGTCGTTCAGCTCGGCGGTGATGGCATCGAGTTTTTCGCCCAGAGCCTTTTGCTTCTCGCCGAGTTCGCCACTTTTCTTCTTCAGTTCGTTGGCCTCGGCAGCTTTTCCCTCTTTGAAGAGTTGGCCGATTTGTTTCGATATAGAATTGATTTGCGACAGAATGTCGTCCTGTTCCTTTTGGGTGGCACGACGCTCATCGTCTTTTGCAAGAATCTGCTTTATGTATGGTTCGGCATCAAAATTCTTGATTTTCAACCCTGCGACAACCGCCTCCGGGTTTTCCTGAATGTATTTTAATGTAAGCATATTGTTGTGTTTTTTTTGTGTCAAATAAAAAAAGAGGATGCTATCAGTTTGATAGGCAGCCTCTTTCTTAATCTTTAAGAATTAAATCTATGCCTCGGCTGGAATAACCGACACGTATGATTTATTGTCACGTTTCTTTGCGAAAGAAACCGTACCATCTACAAGAGCGAACAGTGTGTGGTCTTTGCCCAGACCTACGTTGTTGCCCGGATGATGTTGTGTTCCTCTTTGGCGAACGATGATATTGCCAGCTACAGCTGTTTGTCCGCCGAATATCTTCACACCTAATCTCTTACTTGCTGATTCACGACCGTTCTTAGAACTGCCGACGCCTTTCTTATGTGCCATGGTAAATAATGTTAAGCTGTAATGTTTTCAATTTGAATTTGAGTGAACTGCTGACGGTGTCCGTTCATTTTCTGATAGCCTTTGCGGCGTTTCTTCTTGAATACCAACACCTTGTCACCCTTAACCTGTGTCAGAACCTTTGCTGACACTTTTGCGCCGTCAACTACCGGCTTCCCTACTTTGATGTCACCATCGTTGTCAACCAGCAAAACCTTGTCAAAGTCAACAACTGCGCCATCCTCTGCTTCCAAACGGTGTACAAAAATCTTAGAGTCTTTCTCTACTTTGAATTGTTGTCCGTTAATTTCAACTATTGCGTACATACTGTTTATGTGTTATATTTTTCACAACTTTTGGACGGCAAAAGTAGAAAGTTTTATTCAACTTGCAAACATTTAAAAAGATTAATCGGCATTTATTCCAACATTTTTTATTCTTTTTTCCACACATTTGAAATAAGCCGTAATAATTAGTGTTTTAGCCTTTTGCGACGGCGCAAAATTTCGTTTTCAACAGCCACCGTTCGTCATTAATCGGGCATTTTAGGCTATTTGTCCGATGCGCCAATTATAATATATGGTAAAGTTGAGTCATTATTATTGCTTGCGGCAACGATATATTTCTATATTTGCGATAGAAGAAACGCTATTGGAATGACTTCGCAATCTAAAGTGAAACTGAAGGTTTTGGGTCTGTCGTACAGCCAGACGCAATCGGGTGCGTATGCCTTGGTACTGGCCGAGGAGCGTGGCGCACGCCGCATTCCGATTATCGTCGGTGGGTTTGAGGCTCAGGCCATTGCCATCGAGCTTGAGAAACTGACACCGCCGCGTCCGCTAACCCACGACCTTTTCATCAATTTTGCCAAATCGTTCAAAATCAACATTGTAGAGGTTGATATATATCGGCTCGAAGAAGGCGTTTTCTACTCGAAACTTGTTTGCGAGCGCGAGGGCGAATATATCGAGATTGACGCTCGCACATCGGACGCCGTGGCGCTGGCCATCCGCTGCGACAGCCCCATCTACACCACAAGGCAGATTATTGAGAAAACAGGCATTGTGTTTAATGCCGAAGGCGATGCCGTTCAGGAAGAAAGCCGCGAACAAGAAGAATCGCAACCGTCGGAGGGCGGAAAATACGGCCGTTACAGTCTGAATGAACTGCAAGACCTGCTCCATAAATCGATATCGAACGAGGATTACGAGGAGGCGTCGCATATCCGCGACGAGATTCAAAGGCGCGAAAGTGAGAAATAGCGCGAGAAAATCACATCATCATACCAAGCAACTCTTCCTTTTTGCGGCGCGAGACTTCGACTGTTGAGCCGTCGGCCATGACAACGCTGCCGCCGTCGCCGCCGCTGTTGAGGTACTTGTCGATGTAGCGGATGTTTATCAAGTGCGACTTGTGAACGCGCAGGAACTTGCGGTCGGCAAACAACTCCTCATAAACTTTGAGGTTTTTCGACACCATAATACGTGTTCCCCCGTCCATGATAACCTGAGTGTAGGCGCCGTCGGCCTCGCAGCGGACAATGTCGTCGACTTTGACAAACTGAATGCCATCGTTGGTGGGAAGGCCGATTTTGGCAAAACTGTTGATATTGGTAAGCAACTCCTCAATGCGGGCGTCTTTGTGCGGAGAGGGTTGCGTAATATCGGCCCGGACCTTCTCAACCGCCTCAACAAAAGCATCGGGGTCGACGGGTTTGAGTAGATAGTCGGCAACACTGAATTTAATGGCTTTGAGTGCGAATTGGTCGAACGATGTCACAAAAATGACCTTGAAAGTGCGCTGCGGCAGAAGCTCGAGCAAATTGAAGCCGGTGCCGTCTTGCATCTGAATGTCAAGAAATACAACGTCAGGGGTTTGCTTGCTTAGCAATTTCACTCCGCTTTTCACCGAGTCGGCTTCGCCTATCACCTCAACATCCTGACAATACAGCGAAAGGTATTGCCGGATGATGTTGCGGCCATTGCTCTCGTCGTCAATTATTGCAACTTTCATAAGGTATGTTTTATAGGTGTAAATATATATTTTTTCTAAACCTACACCTGTTCGGGGATTATTATTATCACTTGTGTGCCAAGCGCATTACCATCGACATCCTCAAGGTCGGTGATGGCGCACGAGTGCTGCGTGTTGCGGTTAAGCTCCTGCAGACGGTCGCGGGTGAGCTGCATGCCCACCGACTTGTGCGTGTGCTCACTTTTGCTCTCAATCTCGGCGGCGGCCTTGCGACCAACACCATTGTCGGTTACGGTGCAAGTAAGAGTGTTGTTGCCGTTCTCGGTTAAGCAAATAGTGATAAGTCCGCCTTCGGGTTTGTGCATCAAGCCGTGCAGTATGGCATTCTCAACAAACGGCTGTATGAGCATTGGCGGCACTTTCACAAGGTCTTCCTCCACTTCGTCGTCAATGTCAATCTTGTAGCTGAAGCGGTTGTTGAAACGCACCTGTTCAAGGTCGAGATAGAGGCTGAGCGACGCCAGCTCCTCGCTTAACAGCACATATTGCTGCATGGAGTTGTTCAGAATCATGCGCATCAGTTTGGCGAATTTTGACAAATAGCGGACCGCCTCGCCCTGGTTGTTGCTTGTGATGAAACTCTGAATGGAGTTGAGCGCGTTGAAGATGAAATGCGGGTTCATCTGCGTGCGCAGCAATGTCCGTTCAATCTCGAGGGCGTCGGCGCGCAGTTTGTTCTCCTCGCTCTCTTTTATTGTCTTATAATAGAAGAAGAAAACGATACCCAACATCAGCACAAAGATTGCGAGACTGGCAAAAATGCGTATATACAACTGCTTTTGTTTCAGCTGTTTCTGATGCTCGGTCTCAATGCGCAATGTCTCAAGCTGATGGCTGACCGAATCGAGCATACGGGCGCGCTCCACTTCGGAGTCTTTTATGCTGTTGAGCGTGCTGTCGTTCAGATAGGCCATTTTACAATCCATGTATTTCTCGTGGCAGCGCAAGGCGTTGCGGTAGTCGCCAAGGTGCGAATATACCTCGTACAGATATCGATAATAATTCTGATAGACGGTCATCAGATGGTCGTCGGTAAGGTATTTTTCCAGCCCAAGCAGTTCGGAAAGCGCGTCGGCGTATCGTTTGTTGAAGACCAGATAATCGACATAACAGAATCGGGACGAGACATAGTTATTATCGGAACCAACTGACTTATAATAGTTTGCCGCACGGGTTACATACTTATAACAACTGTCGGCGAAAGCCTTTTTGCCGGTATGTTTCGCCGCCTTTATATAAGCCACCGCCAGCTCTTCGTATGTATAGTGCTTATATTCAACATCATAGTGCTTCAGTGTTTTCATCGACTCGAACAGACGCGCCGACTTGGTCAGATTCTCGATTGCCGAATTAAACGACGTGTCGGATTTCATGTTTATCGATGCGCCCAAAAAACAATAGCCGCACGCTATGCGCAGTGTGTTGTTTAAAGCCAGAGCATAGTCCAATCCTTTTTGATAGTTTTCTATAGCATTGTCGTACAGCGACATAGAGTGATATATCTGCCCCAGATTGTTGTAGGCGTCTATTAAAAAATTGGTGTCTTTTATCTCGGTCAGAATCACTATGGCCTTATTGTAATAGTAGAAAACGCTGTCTTTGATGTTCAAATCGATATAGCAGTTGCCAATATGGATAAATGTGCCGGCCTCGCGTTTCTTATCGGCAATCTGACGATAGATGTCAGCCGACAAAAGCCTGTAACGCAACGCCTTACGCGATTCATCTTTCATATAGTAGGCAAATGCGATGTTGTTGTAGTTATAAGGCAAAAGCTCGTCGCGCTTCGGGTTTTCATCGGTGCAGTAATCGAGCGATAGGAAGGCGTATTTCAGACTTGTGTCCAAATCGCAGGTTATGTACGACACCCGCGAATAGTTCCACGCCTTAACACTGTCGGGCGAGTCGGGTTTTACGGCGGCAAGCAGGCTATCGATTTTCGGCTGGTTAGGGTCCACAAACTCATCGTTGTCGGTGTCCTGCGAAAAGGCCGCTTGCGGCAGCATCAGCAGCGCGGCAGCTATTATCAACAGTATGAGGCGTTTCGACATCGGAATGATATTTCTTGCAAATGTAAAAAAATACAAATACTAACACTGACTAAAACGATAACGATGACGATGACGAAAACACTGACGATGACGCTGA
>JAFZKK010000150.1 GCA_017551905.1 Salinivirgaceae bacterium | reverse complement strand
TAGGTATCGCACAGCTCCTCTTTTTGCTTCTGGCTGATAGCAATTATGCGCGATGTGCGCTGCGCAAGCCCTCGTTCGATATTGACAAAAAACTTTGTCTGGCTGTTGCTGAAATACGAATGGAAAACGTGTCCGTGGAAGGTGTGGACAATAACCGGTACTTTGTTACGGATTGCCGCCAGCCGCCCAACGGTGCCGGCTTTTGAAGCGTGAGTGTGGACAATATCCGGCTTGAAATCTTTGATTATCTTGCTGATACGCCGATAAGCCACCAAGTCGTTGTGAGCGTTAATCGAGCGCTGCATCTCGGGAATGACAATCGGCGTTATCCCCAGATTCTGAACAATGTATATCGAGCTTTCCTCGTCGGGTTCTTTCATTCCGCCCACCAACAACGTCCGATAATCATCTGGCATATAGCGCGTTAGATAAGCGGCATTGTATGTCGGACCTCCCAAGTTGAACCGGTTTATTATTCTAAGCACCCGTGGCATAGCTGTTCATTGCTCCAAAAACGTTGCAAATTGGGAAATTCCGCGCTTTTGTCAATCGTTGCTTGTAACTTATTTTATAGCAACGTTTTCACAGATGATTAAAGCATATTTTTCTTCCACCAATGTTGGAATACGATGAGCGCCCAAATGTTGGCAACGGCATCGCCGGGGCTTTTGCTGTTGAGTTTCTGCAGCATTTTCTGAACCAAATCGGGATTGAAGATGTTCTGTTCGCGGATGAAGTCAGGTTGCAGATAATCAGTCTCGATAACCGATTTCAGCTCGCCTCGGAACCATTTCAGCATCGGTACTTCGAACCCGTGTTTGGGGCGGCAGTATAGCTGTGGCGGCAACTGACTGCGATAGGCGTCTTGCAGAATGCGTTTCCGCATTTTATTGTTAATTAGATACTCGGGCGGAAGCGAGAATGCAAAATTGACAATCCGGTGGTCGAGGAAAGGGCTGCGCACCTCAAGACTCTCCGCCATGCTCATCATATCGACCTTGAAAAGCATGTCGCTGACAAGCACAAGCTGCATATCGGCATGCAAAATGTCGATAATGTTGTTGTCGTGCCTGATGTTGCCGGTTATGGCCAGATTGCGTTTGTTGAGCTGTTGCGGCAACACTTTATTGTTAAGTAGAGCCAGCGCATCGTGTTCGCCCATAAGCGACGCCCACGCCAAATAGCGGCTCTTGGCGTCGAGTTTAAGGCCGTCGGCTAAGCGACGGAGCTGCCGCATACGGTTGCCAAACAGCGTGTTACGCGACTGCGGGAACAAATTATACAACGGGCTTGCCATTTTCACCATGCTCATACCCAAGCCGTTACGTATGGCTCGCAGATGCGCCGAGTGCTTGTTGTAGCCGCCAAACATCTCGTCGGCGCCGTCGCCCGAGAGCGCTACCGTTACGTGCTGACGTGTGTAGTGGCTCAGAATATTGACGGCAATGGCCGACGAATCGGCAAAAGGCTCGTCAATGTAATCGAGAACAGCATGTAGATGTTCGTATAAATCGTTGTTTGTCAGCCGAAAAGCGTGATGATTTGTATGAAACTTGTCGGCCACAAGTTGTGCGTATTTGGTCTCGTCGAAAAATGGTTCATCGGCGTAACCTATTGAGAATGTGCTCAGATTATCAACGTGTTTGGCAGCCTCGGCCACAATAACCGACGAGTCGATGCCACCGCTGAGGAACGCGCCAAGCGGCACATCTGATACAAGCCGCTCACAAACCGACTGCCCGATAAGCTCGCGCAGTTGCTGTTGAGCCGTTTCGTAGTCGGGGGCGCTTAAATAGCTGTAAACGTGCGGAATGGTGTAATAGCAAACATCTTTGACATGTCCGCCCTTGATAGTCAGATAGTGCCCTTGCTCAAGTTTGCGGACATCGGTAAAAATGCTGTTTGGCGATGGTATGTAATTGAACCGCAGATACATGCACAACGAAGCCATATCAAGCTCGCGTGGCACGCCAAGAGCCATTATCGCCTTCATCTCCGAGGCAAACGCTATGTAATCGTGTCCGTGATAGTAGAGAAGCGGCTTCTGGCCCATTCGGTCACGGGCGACGAACAACGTTTCCTCCTTGCTGTCGTAGATTGCGAAAGCGAAAAAACCGGTGAATTTCGACAGACAATCGTATCCTGACTCAATATATTGATATAAAACAACTTCGGTGTCACTGTCGGTCTTAAATTGATAGCCTTTAGCCTCCAAGCCGCTTCGCAATTGGCGGAAATTGTAGATTTCGCCATTGTAAACTATTGTATATCGGCCAGTTGCGTCGGTGAAAGGTTGCGATGCAGCCTCGCTCAAGTCGATTACCGAGAGCCGTGCGTGACCGAGGCAAGCCCGCCCAATATTGACTGTGCGCTTGGTATCAGGCCCGCGACGCGACAAAAGCCCGGTTGCCCCTTCGACTAAATCGAAACGAGACCTTCCTTCATCAGTTATCGCGTAAACACCTGTTATTCCGCACATTACATTTTGGTTCGGAGGTTGTTAAATTGGTCGTGTGACATTTAAATGCTCCCGTTCCATTTTCTTCCCGTCGAAATTGTAAACGATAGGATGAGCTGTATCTATCTCTAATCCAATAACTTGTTCTTCGGTCAGATTGTCAAGATGCATTATTATCGAGCGCAAACTGTTGCTGTGAGCCGAAATGAGCACATTTTTGCCGGCGCGGAGCTGCGCCATAATTGTGCGGTTGAAGAACGGCATTGTGCGTCGTGCAGTCTGATGCAGGCTCTCGCCTTTGGGCGGACGCGCATTGTAGCCACGGCGCCAGTTGAGCACTTTTTCAACGCCAAACAAATCGGCGATGCGCGATTTGCTATATCCCTGCAAATCACCATAATAGCGCTCATTAAGCTGCCAACAGCGGTAAACAGGAATCATATTGTCGGCTATCTCATGGTTTATCTTGTGGTAACGAGCGTGGTGCCTGTCAAAAAAGCCGTGAATCATATACGGAGTGCGTTTCTGTTGGGCGCCAAGCAACACAATAAGAGCCGATTGCATGGCCCGCACCAAAGCCGATGTGTAAACAACATCAATGTCGATTCCGGCAATAACATTACCTGCCTTGGCCGCCTCAATAATACCCGATTGCGTCAGCGGAACGTCAATCCAGCCCGTAAATATGTTGCGAGTGTTCCAAACTGACTCGCCATGCCGTATCAATATCAATTTTCCCATAGTTTAGCTTGAGTTTTCAATCAGCTAAAATAATCAGTTATTCGTTTGGTTTTAGAAGAATTGTGAAATTTCTCGCCAAACTGCCATTTTTATATCGATGCCGTTTTTTTTATGACGCAAAAATAGCTAACTCTGCCCCTCGAAATTTAAGGCAGATGAAAATCACGATTATTGGCACGGCATATCCCTACCGCGGCGGTCTGGCGGCCTTCAACGAGAGGCTGGCAAAGGAGTTTGCGGCTGAAGGCGATGATGTGAAAATTGAGACTTTTACCTTGCAGTACCCCAATTTTCTGTTTCCGGGGAAGACGCAATATTCATCGGAGCCGGCACCCGACGGACTGCACATTGAGCGTTCGGTGAGCTCGGTCAATCCGCTGAATTGGATTTCGGTAGGACGAAAAGTCAAGCACGACGCCCCCGACTTGCTGATAATCAAATACTGGCTGCCGTTTATGGCGCCGTGCTTCGGAACCATAGCCCGCATCGCCCGACGCAATGGCAAGACGAAGGTGGTCTCGATTCTCGACAACATCATTCCGCACGAGAAACGCCTGGCCGACAAGATGTTATCGTCATATTTCGTGGGTTCGGTCGATAGATTTGTAGCTATGTCGAAATCGGTGCTCGACGACCTTAACTTGTTCGACACCAAGAAGAAACGCACGTTTTGTCCGCATCCGCTGTATGACAATTTTGGTAAGCCGATGCCTAAAGCTAATGCGCTGCAAGCCTTGAATCTGAGTCCAGATACATCCTACATGCTGTTTTTCGGCTTCATCCGCGACTATAAAGGCCTCGATTTGTTACTTGAGGCAATGGCCGATAAACAGTTGAAAAACAAGAATGTAAAACTGATTGTAGCTGGAGAATTTTACAACAATTCCGAAAAATATTTTGAACTGGAGAAAAAATTCGATGTTGCCGACAAAATTATCTGGCATAACGATTTCATTCCCGACAGCCAGGTGGCAACCTATTTTTCGGCTGCCGACATAATTGTGCAGCCATATAAATCGGCCACGCAAAGCGGTGTTACGCAGATTGCCTACCATTTCGAAAAACCGATGTTGGTAACCAATGTGGGCGGCCTTGCAGAGATTGTCCCCGACGGGAAAGTGGGTTACGTCGTTCAACCCGACGCCGCAAGTATTGCCACCGCCCTATCCGATTTCTATGACAAAAACCGGATGTCGGATTTTACTGAAAATCTGCGTATTGAAAAACAGAAATACGCTTGGTCACGAATGACGGGGAGTGTGAAACAACTCTGATTTTTGGCAGAGGAGGTGTTAGTCAGTCCTTCGCAAAAAAATTACATTTCCCGATTAACTTTCGGCACCTTTTTGCTACCTATTGGCAGAAAGCACAAAAAATGACACTTCAAGAGTTTGAACGGTTATCGGAGAGAATCAGGCAGAAGATGCTGATGCTGGCAGGCAGATTTAGTAATGCCACCAGCCAATCGGTTGAGCCTGAGGATATTGTGCAGGAGTCGCTTGTTGCTTTGTGGCGTTTGTCGGAGAGCGGCTACCCGATTCGCGATGCCGAGGCGTTGGCCGTCAAAATCGTGAAAAACACCTGCGTGGCGCACTACCGCAAGCGCCGAATCGACGCGCAGCCACTTGGCGGTGCCGACTACAGTGGTGGTATGTCGGCCTCTGCTCTGACCGACGACGAGGATATGGCCAAAATAGAAACGCAGATTTTTGGCGGTTTGACTTCGTCGCAGCGGATGTTGCTGAAAATGAGAAACGACGACGGCCTCTCACTCGACGAGATTGCCGCCGTGACGGGCAAACCCAAGGCAAGTGTCAAGACAACCATTTCGGTTGCACGCAAACAGATGTTGGAACAATTAAAACGAATGCTATGATGGACATTGACAACAAAATAGAACGCAAAACTCTGATTGAGAGTTATTTAAACGCCGACACAACCGTTGCCGAAGAGCGCGCCTTGGCCGAATACTACGCAACCCACACCGCCGATGCCGACGAAAAGGCTGTTGCACAATTGATTTTGGCAAGCAATCCCGCACTTAAATGTTTGAGCGACAGCGGAGAGCAAGAGTTCGACCGCATTGTCGAAGGCCGCCACCACTCTATCGGTTTTCGCACCGCTCTGAAATGGGTTTCGGGCATTGCGGCAGCCATTGCATTGGTTGTGATTGTCCGCGGCGCATTCTTATCACATATTGATAATCAATGCGATATAACACCAATCGAGATAGCACAGACACTCAATACGCTGATGAATCTATCGGCAGACGAGATAGAATCGATGACCGCCACACCTTGCGGGAAAAACGTCTTAATCACAGCCAAAATGAAGGACAATAGCTCGAGCACCTACATTCTGACGCGCGATGGCGACGCTTTGACAACCTACTTTGCGTGGCAAAATCAATAATCTAACCACTTAATTTTTAGAAAAATGAGAACACTTTTAATTTTAGGGCTTTGCGCCACAGCAATGGTGGCCAACGCTCAAACGGCACAAAAAGTCACTGTGAACAAATATAGCATTGATGGCGAGCCGGTCTATGATTTCAATGGTTCACAGTTGAATGGAAAGACTATAAACAGGTATCGGATAGACACTATGCCCCCCTTTGATGAGAATAAAGTTATAGTTATTCATCAAATTCTAACAACGGACTTCAAAAGGCCCGACGGCCCGTCCGCAAAAATCTATGTCGAACCAGGCGGAAGTATGCCTTTAACAATTGTTGATGGCGTGGAGGCAATACAGCCCGCACCGGAAGATATTAACTCAATTGAGATTTTAAAGCCCAATTCGCCCGAAGCTGCAAGATACGGAGAGAAAGGCAAAAACGGAGTTGTGGTAATCACTACCAAATCGAGGAAACCTACTTCCACTACAATCTATATAATCGATGGCCAGAAATCGACCGAAGCCGATATGAAAGCCCTCGAACAGAACAAAATCAAATCGGTTGAGGTGATGAAAGGCAAAGCCGCAAAAAAATACACCGATGACCCGAATGTCGGGGTGGTGATTGTGAAAACAAAAAAGAAATAGCCGATAGTAATCACAATCCTATTCTAAATAAAGGGATGAAAAAGATAATCACAATTATGGTTGCAGTGGCAGTCAGCAGTTTGGCTGCAATTGCACAGCCGTATCCAACAACAGACAACATTGTCAGACTGAATGACCAAAATATGCCTTCGGTTGAGTATTTCACGTTGGAAAAGATAAATTTACCCGAAAAATATGCCGATGCCCAGTATTTTGTCTATAACGACAGCGTTGTGATTATAATCAACAACCAGCACCCGCTGCCGTTTGTTGTAACGTTCTACAATCTGAACACCAAAAAAGAGATAGCAGGCTTTTTCTTAGATGGTACTTGGTCAGATAGAATAAGTAAGGGAGGGGGCCGTATGTACCAAAACACTCTTATTGTGGGAGACGGTTTCGCGCGCATTATAGCACGATTGAACGTCGATTCTGTCCTTACCGAAAAATATGCATATAAACCTGCCATTACCCGATTGCCAACTACGAATTCCTGTGTTTTTGTTGATGAAAACACAATCACAATGGCAAATACAATGTACGTGGGTGGTGAGTATGGTGTGGAAGGAGTACCCGAATTCATACAGTACGATGCGCGAACAGGCAAACCTCTTGCCGACTACAAACAGAATAATAAAAACTTCCCTGCAAATTTAACGGGTAGGTCAATCGCCTATAGCAACTCGAAATACATAGTATTTTGGCATAATTTCCCAATCATAACCATTTATGACAAGGATTTCAACCTTATAAAAATGTATCGCGACGACAAGTTCAAGGACAACGAATTTCGCGAAGAAAATAAAAATTTCTTGATGAAAGATTTCGATAGTTTTTTCGGATATGCCTGCCAAACAGACAATTACATTTTTGCCCATAATGGAAGAGGACACATCTCAAGGGATGAATTCATAAAAAAAGGAGGAGTCCAATGGATAGAGACTGCCGATTTCACCAAGGCCCGACTCAAAAACCAGGAGATATGGTGTTTCGACAATGATATGAATCTTGTCCGTCGGTTTAAATGTAAAAGCAGAATATGTTTCATATCAGGTGTTTCCTATAACGAGAAGTCTAAAACACTATTTGTCAATGCAATGGACGAGAGCGAGAAGTATTGCTTGTATCGTTGCAAATTCAAGAAATGAGTTTTTGGGTTACGCTTAAAAACAAACACTAACCTATATCACAAAAGCGGACAGAACTGAGTAAAATCAGCGCTGCCCGCTTTTGAAATTTTTGTAAGCGAATTTTCGCCCCGAATCACAACTGGTGTTTGGTTTCAAATTGGCAATCAATGAGTCGTCTGCCGCGCGCGGTCATTGTTTGAGCAGGAAAGACAAGTGCGTTTTTTGCCAGGTTCCCAAACAAAAACGTGCCAAGTTCCCAAACAAAAACCCGCCAAGTTCCCAAATAGGTATGGAAAAATTTGCATAATCGACTGATTTGCATTACGTTTGCGGTGGATTAAAAAACATTGGCTATGAGTGCTTACAGAGAGCGGATTGCCGACCGAATGTTGGCTGCAAGATTAAGAAGAAAAGGGGTGGTTTTGGTGGAAGGCCCCAAGTGGTGCGGAAAAACCACCACCGCCGAGCAACAGGCGGCAAGCATTCTGTATATGGCCGACCCAATGCGCAAGCAGCAAAACATTCAAGCCGCTAAAATCAATGTGCAACAATTACTTACGGGCAAAACACCCCGTCTTATCGACGAATGGCAGATTGCGCCGTCGCTTTGGGACAGCGTTAGGTTTGAAGTTGACCACCGAGGCGGGTGGGGGCATTTCATCCTCACTGGAAGCAGTGTGCCGCCGTCGGCCGACGAGATATTTCACTCAGGCACAGGCCGTTTCGCCAAACTGAAAATGCGCACAATGTCGCTGTTCGAGTCGGGCGATTCCACTGGCACGGTAAGCCTTGCTGAGTTGTTTAGTGCTGAGAAAGAGGCTGTTTCGGGTAGCAGCCACATTGATATTAACCGCTTGGCCTATTTGATATGCCGTGGCGGCTGGCCAGGTGCATTGGATTTGAACGAAATCGACGCACTTGCCCAAGCCTTTGATTATTACGACGTTGTGTGTGACAGCGACATATCCCGCGTCGATAATGTCCAACGCGACCCGCAGCGTGTGCGTCTGTTGCTGCGCTCGTATGCCCGCCATCAGGGGACAATGGCCACTATCGGCACTATTCTTGAAGACTTAAAAAGCAATGAATCAAGTAGTTTGTCGGATAATACGGTTTACGATTACATCAAGGCACTCAAAAAAATCTTTGTGGTTGAAGATATGCCCGCTTGGAATCCGAACCTTAGAAGCAAGACGGCAATCCGCACGAGCGACAACCATTATTTTATCGACCCGAGCATAGCGGTGGCCGCTTTGGGCGCAAGCCCCGATGATTTACTGAACGATTTGGAAACTATGGGGTTGATGTTTGAAACGCTGGCCGTTCGCGACCTCAGGGTGTATGCCGATGCTTTGGACGGGCAGGTGTACCACTACCGCGACAAAAAAGGTTTGGAATGCGACGCTGTCGTCCATCTGCGGAACGGCTCTTACGGGCTTATCGAGATAAAATTAGGCGGCGACAATCTGATTGACGAGGGCGCAAAAGCACTCACATCTTTGGCCGCCGACATTGATACCACCCGAATGAAATCGCCTTCGTTTATGATGATTCTGACGGGCGTGGGCGATTTCCCATATCTGCGCGACGACGGCGTTCTTGTTGTGCCCATTGGGTGCTTGAAGGATTGAAATTAACAATCGCGGCAACCCAAAAACGATTCTTTTCGGCGAAAAATAGCGGGAAACAAACACTAATATCGCAAAAGCGGACAGAACTGAGTAAAATCAGCGCTGCCCGCTTTTGAAATTTTTGTAATCGGATTTTTCGCCCCGAATCACACCATAAGCGCTCCAACCAATCCCAGAATAGCGTAAAATTCCGGCAAGGCGGCGTAAATCAGGGTGTTGGTGAACACGTCGTGGCCTTGGCTAACACCAACAATGCCATTGGCGCAAACCTGTCCCTGACGGATGGCCGAGACCAAACAAACCGCACCAACGCACAGGCCGATGCCAAAAATCAACAGACCTTGCGACGCGTCGGCCTGCAGTTTGCCGAGTAGCATAAAAAATGCCACAAAGCCATAGATACCCTGCGTTGCGGGCAGTGCCGACAGCACCATAAAATTACCCGACGCCTCCGGGCGTTTCTTCAATCCGCCTTCGGCCGCGTTGCCTGCCGCCGACGTTCCGATTGCACTTCCGATTCCGGCCAAAGCCAATACCAAGCCCAAGCCCAGATAACCTAAAATCGATTCTACCATAATCATAAATATTTAATTGTTAATGTTCTCTGTAAGGGGATTATACTTGCGTCCGGTTCCCTCGTAGCCGGAATTTTTGAAAAATTCAAGAAAATTAAGACGAAGCGGGTGCACAAACGCGCCCAAAACGCACATTGCCAGGTTCAGCGTATGCCCCACAATCACTATCAGAATGAAGAAGAACCAGCCAATGCCGCCGTCGCCAAGAGCCTGTGTGCCAATGGCGTTGAAGGCCTCGCCCAGTTTGGCACCGGCCAAGCCGAGCGCGTAAAGGCGCAGATAACTCAACACATCGCCCAGAAGGCCAGTAGCCGTGTTGTAGGTGTTCCACAGGCCTACGCCGAAGTTCGCCAGCGGATTGCGGTGCAGGTCGTTCAGGAAGAAGATTCCCAAGGCCGAAATCACGCCCAGCACAATGATTGTCAGCCGTGCGGCGGCAGAGTCAATCACGCCAGCAAGCGCCATTCCGCCAACCACAACGCCGCCCACAATGAGCAACGTCCAGCCCCAAGTGCCGAGCGAGCCTGCAAAACCGCTGTTTCGCGTTGACTGCCAAGTTTTTATAATCATTGCCAAGCACAAGTGCACAACGCCGATGCCGATGGCCAAAATCATTGTTCCGTCGTAGCCGGCAATCTGTTGCGGCAGCATTAGCCGCTTCACACCGTCGGGGATGCAGTTCCAACCGAGCATATCGGTCGAGAAGAAGGTGTGGAACAGCAACCCGATGACTGTTGTTGCCACGCCGAGCGTCACCACAAGCGGCGCGATTTTCGGCATTTTCGGTTTCAAGCCAAAGCCTAACGCAATGAGTATCAAGCCGTAACCAGCGTCACCCATACAGAAGGCGAAGAACAGCATAAAGAAGATTGAAATCCAGACAGTTGGGTCGAACTCCGAATATTTTGGGCGGCCGTACATATCGGTCAGCAACTCGAACATTGACACAAACCGATTGTTTTTCAACTTGATAGGCGGATTGTCGGCCTCTTTTGCGCTTTCGGCAATGTAATAAACGTTGGCGGCGTCGAGCACAGGCTTCAGTTCAGCCTCGTTCTCTTTCGGCACAAAACCCTCAAAAACAGTCAGATAGTTCTCCGCCGTGCGTTCCGCCGAAGCGTTTGCCAGACAACGGTCGAGTGCAATTCGGGTGCTGTCGAGTTGGCGCTGCAACTCATCAGTAAGACTCTTCAAACCAGCCATTTGACTGTCGCAGTCGGCAATGCGGCCACGCAGAGCGTCAATTTCGGCCTGCGCTTCAGCATATGTGCGGCGCGGACGCGGCAACTCCTTGACGGGGAAGTTGTAATCGTCAGAGTCTGAAACCGTTACAAAATAGATATATGTATCGTCAGTCGAGACCTCGCTCAAAGCGTAATCGGTGCTCCACGACTCTTGAAAATCGGCTTTCCGCACCTTGTAGAAGCGCATTTTCAAGCCGTTGGCCTCAAGTTTGGCAATATCTTCGGGGTTATAATCGCCCCAAGGCTTAAGTTCATCAACATCAGCCAACTGCTCCGCAAGTTGCTGCTGCAGGGCGTCGCGTTCGGCCGAAAGGCTGATAACGGCTTCGGCAGCGTCGTCGGGCTTGCGGTTAAGCGGTGCGGCCTCCGGCACGGTGTTCAGAATGCCAATGGCACGGTGCAGTTTCGCGGCCAGCGCCGACGCAGCCTCCGACTCCTCGTCGACGGGCAGTTGCGAGCGCGTAATATCCACAATGCCAACACCTTGCAATGTCCGCAGAAAAGCATCGGCATCACCGCTCAAAAGCACAAAGTTGTATTTTGTCATTTCTGTAATCATACCGCTGCTTCCTCCTCTGCCAAGTGCTTGTTTTTCACTATTTTCTGCGACGCTTTCGACAAGTTCTCTTCGTCCTCCATATAGCGTTTTATCTTGCGTATGGCCTCGTTGTAGCCCGGAATCTGCACTTTCTCGTACAAGTTCACCTTCTGCGTCGTTTTTTTGCGGTTGTAGTCAAGAATGCGGCTCACTTCGGTGTAAATCTCCGATTCGATGCCAATCTGCGCCAGATTTTTCAAAATCCGCACGCCGTCGGCATACCACATTGGCTTGATAAACAGATTGATATCGGCCACACTGAAGACCACCTCGTCGAGTGCGGGCGTGGCCACTCCGGCAATCTTCACGGTCCGCAGGCGCACGTCGGAAACCGATATCAGCCCCGGCTCAAACTCGTTCCAGAGTTGCGCCATATAATCGTACGATTTCAGTTCATTTTCAAGACGTTGCGCCAGTTCGTCCGACCGCTGTTTGGCCCGCTTCACCTCCATTCGCAGGGCGCTCTCCTTGCTTTTGAGCGTGGGCAGGGCGCGCGTGCGGACCTTCAACTGCTTGTTGAGTTCGTTGAGCGACGTCTTGTTATATTGGAATTTAATGGCCATTGCTTACTTGTTTTCTTTCCAATACTTCTCTATCAGTTTGTCTTTCAGACCAGTTTCGGCTTTTGTAAAGTATTTTCCAAACAATTCCCAAGCGGTGTCGAGCATCTCGTCAATCGAAATGTTGACATCGATTGCCAGCAACCGCGTTGCGTACTCTTTGGCGTAGTTCAGGCAGCGCACGTCGTAGTCGTTCAGGTCGAAACCGTTCTCGAGTTTGGTTTTGGCGTTGGCCGCGTCGGCGTAGAGCCGCACTGAAGTGTTCATTACGGCGCTGTGGTCCTCGCGGGTTACCTTGTTCTGCACCAACTGTTTGAGTCGCGAAAGCGAACGGAACGGGTCCACAATCACCTTGCCCGAATCGGGGTCGGAACGCAAAAACAACTGACCTTCAGTAATATAACCGGTGTTGTCGGGAATTGCGTGGGTAATGTCGCCGTCGTTTAGCGTGGTGACGGCGATAATGGTGATTGAGCCTCCGGCCGGCAACTGCACTGCCTTCTCGTATATTTTCGCCAAATCGGAATAGAGCGAGCCCGGCATTGAGTCCTTCGACGGAATTTGGTCCATACGGTTGCTCACAATGCTCAAGGCGTCGGCGTAAAGCGTCATATCTGTCAGAAGCACAAGCACTTTCTCGTTCTTGTCGACAGCAAAATACTCCGCAGCCGTAAGCGCCATATCGGGAATCAGAAGCCGCTCAACAGGCGGTTGGTCGGTGGTGTTCACAAAACTGATAATCTTGTGCAGGGCACCGGCGCGCTCAAATTCGTTCTTGAAAAACAGATAGTCGTCGTTGGTCAGGCCCATACCGCCAAGGATAATCTTATCAACGTCGGCGCGCAGAGCCACCATACTCATAACCTGATTGTAAGGTTGGTCGGGGTCGGCAAAGAACGGAATCTTCTGCCCCGAGACGAGCGTGTTGTTCAGGTCGATGCCGGCAATGCCCGTGGGGATTAGTTGCGACGGCTGACGGCGCTTGTACGGGTTCACCGACGGACCGCCAATCTGCCTTTTCTCGCCCTCGACAGCCGGACCTCCGTCAATCGGCTCGCCGTAAGCGTTGAAGAACCGTCCGGCAAGGTCGTCGCTCACGTTGAGTGCGGGCGGCTCGCCCCAGAAGGTCACTTCGGCGTTGGTTGGGATGTCCTCCGTGCCGCCAAACACTTGCAGCGTCACGCTGCGCCCCTTGATTTTCACAACCTGCGCCAATCGTCCGGCCACCAGCGCCAGTTCGTCGGTCGAAATGCCGTCGGCCTCAAGCGTCACAGTGGCTTTGGTAATGGCCGTCAGGTGCGTATATATGCGTTGGAATGCTTTCTCACTCATAACTTAACTCCTTCCTTAACTGCTCATAATATTTGTTGAACTGCTCCGATTTGAACTCCGAATAGTTCATTTGCCGGCAGATATTGATAAGTTCCTTAAAGTATGTGTTGCACTGCTCAAAGTTGTCGAATTTGAACTGACGGTCGCAGATTTCGAGAATCAGATTGAGCATAAACTGCTGACGCTCAATGGGTGTCGAACTGTCGATATCGTCGAACGCGTCCTGCTGAAGAATGACAAAATCCACCAACTCCGATTTCCAATACTGCTCGTGGTACGAGATTGGCACGCCGTCGTCGCCCAAAATGTTGATTTGCTCATAGGCGTCCTTTCCGCGGCGGATTATGTATTTGGTTTTCACCACTTTATCAACCCAACCTTTTTCGATTTTCTCGTCTAAATACTCAACAATTTCAGGGTATTCCAGATATTTCGAGTACGAATCGACGGGGTCAACAGCCGGATAGCGCTTCTTGTCGGCGCGGTTCTGCGACAGGCCGTAGAAGCAACGCGCGGCCTTCTTTGTCGATTCGGTCACAGGCTCCTTCAGGTTTCCGCCCGCGGGCGATACCGTCCCGATGAAAGTGATTGAGCCGGTTGCACCGTTGTTGAGCCGCACAAATCCGGCACGGGCGTAGAAACTCGAAATCACCGACGACAAATCGACCGGGAAGCCGTCCTGTCCGGGAAGTTCCTCCAGGCGGTTGCTCATTTCGCGCAAAGCCTGCGCCCAGCGCGACGTTGAGTCGGCCAGCAACAGCACCTTCATACCCATTGCGCGGTAGTATTCGCCCAGCGTCATTGCCGTGTAAACCGACGCCTCGCGCGCCGCAACGGGCATATTCGACGTGTTGCAGATGATTATTGTGCGCTCCATAAGCGAGCGGCCCGTGTGCTTGTCTTTCAGTTCGGGGAATTCGGTGAAAATCTCCACCACCTCGTTAGCGCGCTCGCCGCAAGCCGCCATAATGATGACGTCGGCGTCGGCCTGTTCGGCCAATGCGTGCTGAAGCACCGTCTTTCCGCAGCCGAACGGTCCGGGAATAAAGCCCGTGCCACCTTCGGCAATCGGGTTCAGCGTGTCGATGCAGCGGACGCCCGTCTCCATAATCTTGAACGGACGCGGCTTGTCGGCATAACTGCCAATGGCCACCTTCACAGGCCACCGCTGCACCATTGTCACGTCAACGTCGTCGCCGTCGGCATTGGTGAGCACGGCAACAGTATCGGTTATCTTATAATCGCCCGCTTTCGCGATAGTTTTCACAGTGTAAGTGCCTTCAAAGGCGAACGGCACCATAATCTTGTGCGGCAGCCAGCCCTCCTGCACCTCGCCGAGCCAGTCGGCGGCCACAACCTGCTGACCAACTTCGGCCAACGGCTTGAAACTCCACAACTTATCGGTGTCGAGTGCGGGCGTGTACTCGCCACGCTTCAGGAACACACCCGTCATTGTCGAAAGGTTATTTTGAAGGCCGTCGAAATTGCTCGACAGAAGGCCCGGCCCCAGCGTCGCCTCAAGCATATATCCTTGAAACTCAACCTTATTGCCAGCCTTCAGGCCGCGCGTGCTCTCGTAAACCTGCACCGACGCCGTGTTGCCGCCAACCTTGATGACTTCGGCCATTAACTGCGTGCCATTCAGGTCGATAAAACAGATTTCGTTTTGAGCCACAGGCCCGTCAACCTCAACCGTCACCAGATTTGAGATGATTCCCGTCACTTTTCCTGTCGTTTTCATTATCTTATAATTTCTTGTTTTTCAATTATTTTCGGTCAAGCCGATATGCCTTTGAACATTCCCCGCACCTCGCCCAGCAATTGTCGGAACATTGCCTCGCCGGCTTCACGGTCGAGCCGCGCCCAACGGCTGACAATGTGCGCTTTAGCCAGAAAAGCGAGCACGGTGTTCAGGTTGAAATAGTCCATTAGCGCAAGGTCGTCGGCCTTCTGCCATTTGAGCATATCGAGTTGCTGCTCGCGTTGCAGAAAATCGGGGTTGGCCAGAATCTCTTGCACGCGCCGCTCGTCTTCGAACTCATTGTCAGGCAGTTGCACTGTGTATTTCGATGCGTCGGCGTTCATTTGCTGCGCCACAAATTCGGCTTTCAAGTTCCGCAGCCGGGCGTCGAAGTCGAAATATCGGCTGATGAAGCGGTTGCGGCACTGCGCCGTGCGCTCGTAGAAATCGACCGTCAGCCGCGCCTCGTCGAAACCCTCCTCGAACAACTCCACAAGCCGCCTGTCGCGCTCCGACAGCAACTCCACAACCGTCGCCTGCACGTCGGCATACGAGAACTGCGAACTGCCGAACGTGATTGCCAAATCGGGCAAACCGGCCACTATGTAGATGTAGTTGTCCATTTAGCCGAAGAGTATTTTTTTTGCTGCCGGACGCAGATAAGTGCTTATCAATCTGATAAATTCGTCGTCGGTGAATTGCAACAGCCAGCCGCTGCCCTTCGGCGATATTTTGAAGCCGGCGTTCAGTTTTTTCGAGTAACTAACCTCAATTCCGGCCTTAAACTGTTTGCTTATTTCGCCTTGCAGGAACGGCTCCACCGACGCCTTAACTGCTTCGGGCAGAATAAGTTCCAAATCGGTAGCGTCGGCATTCGCAGGGTTGAACGCCGCCACAACGGCTTTAATAATTTCTTTCAGGAAATCGTCGGCCGAGAGTGTGCTCTTCACTTGTTTGTCAACAGCCTGTGCCAGAATCAGTTGCTCCACCTCGTGACGCACGGCGGCAATGCTCTGCGCCCCCGCCATACGGATGTCGGCTTCGGTTTTGGTTTTGAGTTCGTCGGCCTTGCGGTTGGCTTCGGCCACAATGCGCTCCGCCTCTGCTTTCGCCTGATTCACAATATCTTCGGCTTCGGCTTTGGCTTTTTTCAGCACCTCCTCGCCGTCCTGTTTCCCCTTCGACAGCCCTTCGGCATAAAGTCTGTCGGTCAATTCTTGCAGTTTGTTTTGCATATATAAGTGGTTATCAATATATGAATATATGTGTCGAATGGTTACCGACACGTTGGTAAACATACATAAAAAACATAAACGAACAATGCTTATTCCGAAATCGGAAAAAGTTTAGTCGAAATTCGACGGACTTTCTGTTTTGAAGATTTTCAGAACCGAAGTTCCATAAGGGTGGTGTTCTGCCACTGGCCAAAACGGTCGATTGCGACACGCTCGCGGTAGCCAATCTCACGGAATCCGCATTTCTTATGAAGCGCGATACTTGCTGTGTTTAAGGAAATTATGACCGAATAGATGCTCCAATAACCGGCTTTGGGAGCTTCCTCAATAAGTTTTTTAACCAGCTGAGTTCCAATGCCCTTACCTTGAAAATCGGAGTCAACATAGACGCTCATCTCAACGCAGCCCTTGTAAACACACCTTGACGACGTAGGGCTGACGGCAATCCAGCCAACCACCTTGCCATCTTCTTCATACACAAAACGGCAATTTTTGGTGTGTCCGGCGTCCCAAGTCTCATAATCCGGGCATTTGGTGTTGAATGTCGATATTCCGCTCTCGATACCTTGGAGGTATATCTCTGAAACTCGGCTCCAATCGGCCGATTGCATTTCTCTTATCATAAAGTTTGGTTATTATCTGATAGTATACAGTTGCAAAAATACACCAATTTTAAAAATCGTATTTTGCGACTAAAAAACACCAATAAGTTCCGTACTTGCCGCCGTGCGCCACGCCGATACCGATATCGTAGCAATTAGCCCAAAAGCTATCAATTCCAAGCAAATGTCGGCGGTGGCCAGCATTTTAGTTATCCGCACCACCGTCATTAATCAGCTGAATGACAGACGCTTCGCCTGTCGGATAACCAGCCGCAAGGCTTTCGAAATTATTATTGCTCTTGCCGCACCAGCTTTCGGGCAAAGCATATCCGGCTTCGTTTATTTTGATGTTCATTCCGTATCCGTCAGGGTCGACGTGGCCAAAATAACCTCTTGCCACCATATCTTCGGCCTTTGCGTGAGCCACCTTGGCCAAAGTGTCGTTCCATTTCAGCTCGTGAAGCGGAGCAACGGCACTCAAGTCGACACCTATTTCCTTACTATAAGCCGAAGGATTTTTACGAACCGCGTTCAGATAGTCAAGAGCCGAGGCAAGCTCAGCTTCATCGGACTGCGCATCGTCGGTCAATTCATCCAACCGGTTGTTGTCATCGTCATCGTCGATTGTGCAGGAAACGGCAAAGACCTGCGCCAGCGAGAGTATGAGGCTTAAACTTAGTATTGAGAGTGTCTTTTTCATTTTTTGCTGTTTTTGATTTCGGCGGAAAAATAGAAAAAACAACCAAACGAAAACAGAAAAGAATTAAACTGTTCGCTCTCCCACATTTTTTTCTTTTCCGCACCACCACATTTGCCCGCTTTTTGCATAGATGTTGCCGATTTTTCATGAATAACAACTATGAAACGGATAATCGAAAATTTTGAGCAACTGAAAGCGCTTGAGGGACAAGTGATTGGCGTGTCGGACTGGCAGCAGATAACACAAGAACAGATTAACCAGTTTGCCGATGTAACATTCGACCACCAGTGGATTCACACCGATGTTGAACGCGCCCGCACCGAATCGCCGTTCCACAGCACCATTGCCCACGGCTACCTCACGGTGTCGCTTCTGCCCTACCATTGGGAACAGCTTGTCGATGTGCGCAACCTGAAGATGCAGATAAACTATGGTATCGAAAAACTCAAGTTCGGACAGCCAGTGCTGACAGGCAGCTACGTGCGCGTTTGCGCCACACTGCAGTCGGCAACCGACCTACGCGGCGTTGTCAAAGCGTGCATCGGCATAAAAATGGAAATCAAAGACAGCCCGAAACCGGCTCTCGACGGAACAATTGTGTTCGTTTATCACTTCAATAAATAAAATTGTTTATAGGTGTTGCACATAATAAAAAAATGCAAATATTTGGTGCCGTTAGCAGCACACTGCCGACAAACGGATTTTTAACAGATAAACAACACTATAAACATGAACAGTACTAACAAACCACGTGTTATCAAAGACTTTGATAAGATAAGCGAAGAGATGCGCGAGCAAGTCAAGCAGAAGTACCCCGACGGGTTTAACGACTATCTGATTTCGTTCACCAATAAAGACGGGATGCTGTGCTGCGGTCTGCCTTTCGAGACCGAAGACCGCATGTATCTTCTCCGCATCAACAACGAGGACACCGGCAAAATTGACGATGACGACTTTTTCGATGACAACACGAAAGACGATGATTTCGACGACAACATCGATTTCAACTCGCTTACCGAAGACGCCGAACCGGAAGACGAAGGCGCATTGCCGGACAATTTTTAAGACTGACAATTTTTCTCATTAGAAAGGCTACAATCATAAGATTGGAGCCTTTTTTATTTTGCTCCCTGCACGCAAAATTTTCTTTAAATTTTTTGTTGTATTTTTTGCAAAGCGAAAAACCAAACCCAAAACGTCAATTATTTAAGTTATCGTTTTTGTTATCGTCAGCGTTAGTGTCAGTGTCAGTGTTAGCGTCAGCGTCAGCGTTAGTTTCAGTTCCCATCAATCGCCTTCCTATAACACCTTCGGCACAGCGGCTCGTAGCTGTCGGTCTCACCAAGCAGCACAAGTTTGTCGGTTTTGGCCAGACGGTGCGAGAATTGCGCCAACGCGCCGCAATGCACACACACGGCATGCACCTTGGTAACATCTTCTGCCACGGCCATAAGTTTGGGTATAGGGCCAAAAGGCTTGCCCATAAAATCCATATCCAGTCCGGCCACAATAACACGTATGCCTCTGTTGGCCAGCTGGTTGCAGACATCAATAAGGCCATCGTCGAAGAACTGCGCCTCATCGATGCCGATAACCTGAACATCGCCGGCAAGCAGCAAAATGTTCTGCGGACTCTCAACCGGCGTCGATTGGATGCTGTGCTCGTCGTGCGACACCACATCGGTCTCCGAGTAGCGCACATCTATTTTAGGTTTGAAAATCTCAACCTTTTGCCGGGCAATCTTGGCGCGTTTCATGCGGCGGATAAGCTCCTCCGTCTTACCAGAAAACATTGAGCCGCAAATCACTTCAATTCTGCCCTCACGCGAGCCGTCTTTCTCCAAAAACATATCGATAACCAAAAAATTAGATGTTCAACAAATATTGATTCAACATCAATAATTATTTTTGGCAAAATAAATCTTTATCGAAAGCGATGCAAACAAAAAATCTAATTAAGATAATCAAGGCCGAAGCTACGGTGCTTGTGTCGATGATTGAAAACCTGCCCGACGATGGCAATGTTCAAAGTTATGAAGTTGAATTACTGATAAATAAGATTCAAGCATTGAACGATATAGCCGTTCATCTTTTACCTGACGGTCAAAACACGGCGGAAACCAATATTGATGTCGAAGTTGAAAATGTGCGCCGAATTGCCGAGGAGGAAGCTGCAAAAAAAGCCGCTGAAGCCGCACAAAAAGCTGCCGAAGAAGAAGCGCGGAAAGCAGCCGAGGCCGAAGCCGCAAAACGGGCTGAGGAAATAGAAAAAGCCCGTAAAGCAGCGGAAGCTGAAGCGGCACGGAAAGCAGCCGAGGAACTTGCACGTAAACAAGCTGAGGAGGATAGGGCGCGCAAAGCTGCCGAAGAAGCCCGTCGCGCTGCCGAGGAAGCTGCGCGCAAGGCTGCCGAGGCTGAAGCCAAATCGAAATCGCTGGCTGAGGAGCTTGCCAACAACACTGTAAATGTTGAGCATAACTTCTCAGAATCAACAGTTACTGAGAAGGAAAACGATAGCAAACCAAACGTTCAGATAGAACAGCCGACAACACTTGCCGACAAATTCCAACAACATGTGCCGTCTATCAACGATGTGCTGGCCGGGCTCGAAAAGAAGGCCGACATTGCCTCGCGTTACAACAAACGCCCGATAACCAACCTGCGGAAAGCCATTAAAATTAACGACCGTATGTTGTTTATCAACGAGCTGTTTAACCACGACAGCGTCCAATACGAGCAGACTATCGACATGATTGAGGGAGCAAGCGGAATAGACGAGGTTTTGGCCAAAATATTCAGCCAATACGAATGGAATCAGGAAGATAAGACGGTTATCGACTTTTTGGAACTGATTTACCAGCGATTCAAAAAATAGCGGCAATGGGGAAATTGTTTTTAGTGCCCACGCCTGTCGGCAACTTGGAAGACATCACACTGCGTGCCCTTAGGTTGCTCAAAGAGGCCGATTTTGTTATGGCTGAGGACACACGCACATCGGGCATCTTGCTGAACCACTACGAGATAAAGAACCGACTGATACCTTTCCACAAATTTAACGAGCATCAGCAAGTGGCGCATTATGTCGAGATGATTGCCGCCGCAAAGTCGGCTGTGCTGATAAGCGACGCCGGAACGCCCGGCATTTCCGACCCTGGCTATCTTCTTGTAAAACACTGCATAAGCAACGATATTGAGGTGGAGTGTCTGCCTGGCGCCACAGCTTTTGTGCCGGCGCTCATCAACAGCGGATTCGCCAGCGACCGTTTCTGTTTTGAGGGTTTTCTGCCGCAAAAAAAAGGCCGTCAGAAACGCATCGAGGCTCTGCGCGACGAGGAGCGCACAATGATTTTCTACGAATCGCCTTACCGGCTGATAAAAGCGTTGGAACAATTTGGCACGATATTCGGCACCGAGCGCATGGTGTGCGTGTCGCGCGAGATTTCGAAGCTGCACGAGGAAAATTATCGCGGTAGCATAGCCGAAGCCATTGCCCATTTTACCGAAACGGGAGTCAAAGGCGAGATAGTAATTGTTGTGGAAGGTGCGAAAAATGCCGACCGGATGCACGATGATAATGAAAATTAATATATTTGACTCATCATTGTGTATCTGTTTTGAGTATCAGTAATGACAAAAAAACTAAAAACCGTAATTATCGACGATGAGCCGGACGCCAAGGAATCGCTTATGTCGTTTTTGAACGACAAATACCCCGATTTCGAAATTTTAGGAACGGCCAACTCGGTGGAATCTGCAGTAAAACTTCTGAGCACCACAAATCCCGATTTGGTTTTCATGGACATCGAACTGCCCGACGGTAGCGGTTTCGACATTCTGGAGCGGCTCACAAACCACGATTTCAGTGTCATTTTTGTTACGGCCTACAACCAATACGCAATAAAAGCCTTCAAGTACAGCGCTGTCGATTATCTGCTTAAACCATTCGATTTCAACGATATGGACGTGGCGATAAAAAAAATAACGCAAAAAGAGACGCCGAAGGTTCAGAACGAGGAGAAGATTGAGACACTGCTGCAAAACACCAAGAAGGAGAAGCCTGTAAAAATTGTTCTCGCAACATCAGAATCGATTGATTTTGTGAATATTAACGATATAATACACATACAATCTGACGGTAACTATTGCACCCTGCACATCAAAGGCCGCGACAAGTTGCTGGTTTCGAAAAACTTAGGTGAGTTTGAGGCGATGCTTGAGGATTATCCGTTCTTCCGCACGCACCAGTCGCACATTGTCAATCTGAATTTTGTGCAGAAAGTGTCGCGCTTCGACGGCGACATTGCTATGGAAGGTGGCTCTACAGCTATACTTTCGCGCCGTAAGCGCAACGAATTTATGAACGCCATGTCGGCCAATATTCAGCGCGAATTGTAAAAAATGAGTTTAAATTCAGTCACCAATTTGTTTTTAAACACTTTTTTTTGACATTTGCCCCCCAAATTGATACTATAATGAATATAAAAACCACTGTAATTGCGCTTATACTGTTCGCAATAATACCTTTCGGCGTTAACGCTCAGTCAATCAAGGGAAACGATAAGATAAAAACCGATGTCAGAATGGTTTCGGGGTTCAGCCGACTGGTGGTTCAGGGGCAAGCCGAACTCTATCTGACGCAAGAAGCCACAGAAAATGTAAAAATCGAAGCCGACGAAAATCTTTTGGAGCTGTTCCAAACATCAGTCAACAACGGTGTGCTGTATGTGATAGTTCCAAGCAACATAAAGAAAGCCAAACAGATAACAATATCGGTGGCCTACAAGAGTTTGAAGCAAATAGTGCTGATGAACGATGTGGAGCTGAAATCGAACCGTGCCAACACCTTCGACGATATTGAGATAATTTGCGGCAACAACGTAAAAGTCAATTTCGAATTCACAGCCAAAAACACAAAAGTCAAGACACAGGATTTCAGCCAGGTGTCACTGCGTGGCTATACTGAGAGTCTGAATGTTGAATCGTCTGACGATACCGAATTCAACGCTTTCGACATGCAAACCGACAATTGCTTAGTTGTTGGTTCGGGCTATGCCGAAATTTCGGTAAATGTGAAAAAATCCTTGTCAATTGTGATGTCGGGCAGTAGCAACCTTTATCTGATGGGCGAGCCGGCCATTTCACAGCGCATATTTACCAGCTCGGGCTTGATAACCAAACGTAAAACAGGTAATTAACGCTCTGGACTTCACGCCACAAATTCGGCTATCAATTTATTGAAAGCCGCTTGCCGTCCGTCGGCAAAGGCAACCTCTATTGGCAGACAATAGAGCGGTATTCCGGCAAAACCGTCAAGTAAACGGCTGCCAATCAGCCGCATGGCATCTTTTTCGGTAACAACCACCATTTGCGAGCCTGACTTCTGAAACACTTTTTTGATATTGGCAATATCAGCCTCAGTGAAGAAGTGATGGTCGGGGAATTCAATTTTTGCCAACTCAGCGCCTTGGTTTTCAAGATATTGGTAAACACGCTGCGGTTGCGCAATGCCTGTTGCAATGGTTATCTTGGTGTTTTTCAGTTGGTTTGCGACTTTAGTTCCATTTAGCGGCTGCAATTCGCCGTATTCGAATTTTGTAAAGAAAACCGGTTGGTTATATTTGAGTTTCAGCTTGTTAGAAAATGTTTGCCGCTCGCTTTCGGTCAGAGTATCGGGACATTTTGTGACAATCACAATGTCGGCACGATTGATGTTACAGCGCGGCTCACGCAACCTCCCTGATGGCATCATTAAATCGTTGAATATCGGGCGGTTATAATCTACCAGCACAATCTTAAGCCCGGCATTCACTTGGCGGTGCTGAAAGGCGTCGTCGAGAAGAAACACATCGGGGGCGTTGCCGCCGCTCAAAAGTGCATCAATGGCGTGGGTGCGCACTTCATCAACTATAACTCTGATTTGTTGGAATTTGCGTTTGATTTGTAACGGCTCATCGCCAACGTTTTGCACATCGGCATCAGCCTCAACCTCAACAAATCCGGTTGTACGGCGGCCATAGCCACGGCTCACCACGGCAACTTTTTTATCGGAGAGCAAACGCACCAAATACTCGATGTGCGGTGTTTTGCCAGTGCCGCCGACAGTCAGGTTTCCGACGCTTATTACAGGCTCGGTGTATGATTTTGATTTCAGTATCTGGCAGTCGTACAGTTTGTTACGAATGGTTGCCACCGCTCCGTAAACCACTGAAAATGGCAGCAGCAGATACTTTAGCATAATCAATGTATTGTTACAATATTCTCCATTCGCGCCTGAACGCCCTGCGACTTGATGATTGAATTGACACTTTTTACCGATTCCCCGAATTCGCCCAAATAGCTGTTGATTTTGCGAGCAAACACTTCATCGCCCAGCATTTTCATTATGACTTCAATGCCTTCTTCTTGCTCGGGATAATCAACCAAGGCATAATTGCTGATGCCAGCTATGTCGGCGGCTGTTTCAATGGCTTTTGTCAGACCGCCAAAGTCGTCAACCAAACCAATTCGTTTGGCGTCGAATCCGCTCCACACACGGCCTTGGCCTATCTCGTCAACACTTTCGGGCGACATTCCGCGGCCGTCGCTCACGCGCGACACAAAGGTGCCGTAAATGGTTTCCACTCTATTTTGAAGCACCTTGCCAGCCGGTTCTGATATTGGTTTATAAACTGAACTTAAAAAATCGCTGAGTTCGTTTGTCTTAACCACTTCAACATTGAGACCGAGTTTGTCGCGAGTTAGTTTTTGGGCGTTGGGAATCACACCAAAAACACCTATTGAGCCGGTCAGCGTCGATTGGTTGGCGATTATCTTGGAAGCGGCACACGAAATGTAGTAGCCGCCCGAAGCCGCATAGTCGCCCATTGACACAATAATTGGCTTAACTTGTTTCGTCAAAGCAACCTCGTTCCAAATGATGTCGCTCGAAAGGGCATCGCCGCCTGGCGAGTTTACGCGTAGCACAACGGCCTTAACCGACGAGTCGGCTCTTACCTTGCGCAATGTCTCAACATATTCTTTCGGTGTAATTGATGCGCTTGTGCTGTACATACTTGCCTCGCGCTCAATTTCGCCCGATGCGTAGATGACAGCTATCTTCTCCTTTTGCTTAACATTGACAGGTTTTGCTTTTGAATATTTCTTAATCGATACAAGATTCAGATTGTCAGCGTCTTTTGCACCGGCAGCCTTGGCAAGGTTGTCAATCATTGCGGTGCGGTACATCAAATCGTCAATCATATTGAGTTTCAACGCTTCAGTCACCTCATAAGCTGCAAAACTGTCGGCAATCTTGTTAAGTTCCTCCTTGCTGATGTTGCGTGAGGCGGAAATATTGTCGAGCGTTTGATTCCAGATTGACGAAAGCAGAACTTGGTATTGCAGCCGGTTAGCATCGCTCATCTTGTTAAGGAAATACGGCTCAACCGCGCTCTTGAATTTTCCGTGACGGAAAATCTGCATTTCAACACCGAGTTTGTCAAGAGCGTCTTTGTAGTACATCACGCTTGCCTGCAAACCTTTGAAGGTCAGGTTGCCAAGCGGATTCAAAACAATCTTGTCGGCGGCAGAAGCCAGATAGTAGCCGCCTTGCGCCATATCGTTGGCGTAGGCATAGACAAATTTGCCGCTTTCCTTGAAGCTGACTATCGCCTCGCGAATCTCATTTATAGTGGCAAAGCCGGCGTTCACATCATCGTTGTCGATGAACATACCGCAGATATTCGGGTCGGTTTTAGCGCGATTTATGCTCTCCAGAATATCGTTAAGCCCAATGCTTGATTCTGAGTCGTTTATCAATGCGCTTATATCGAAATCGCTGCTTGAGGTGCGGTCAACAATCTCCGATTTGAAATTGAGGTGCAGCACCGAGTTCGGTTTTATTATCACGTTTTTTTGTCCGCCGCCAATAGTAGTGACTATACCAATCATTCCAAAGAAAAGGAAAAACGAGACAAAAGAATAAAGCATAAGCCCCAGAAATGAGGCTAACACATTAAGAAAGAATTGTTTCATAATATTTTAATTTGAATCTATCGGATAAATTGTGATGCGTTTGAATACTCGCAGCCTACATAAAGGCCGACGCAACCGTCAACTTTCTTGGCGGCAGGGTCGACATACACTTTAATTGTAATGCTCTGAGTCTTAACCGGCGTGGCCTCCCAGAACTGCTGTTCGGATGTGCGGCTGTCGAACACCAAATCGTTGATTGATGTGGTCTCGCGGCTCCAAATGGTGTCTTGGATTGTCTGTTCGCCAATCTTAACTTTTTGTCCGTTTTTGTCGTATAGATAGAACCCGAGCGGGTCTTTTTTGTAGACCGGAACTTTCTTTTCCTCAACACTTTGCACCACGCGCGTAAACTTTTTGCTTGGCACGTAAATCTGATAGTTGAGTTTGCCAAGTTTCTGCTCGCCCACCACAAACAGTCTGTAATTCTGCTTCGAGTAGAGCACCACATTCAAAGTAATGGAGTCGCCCGTGTTTAACGGACGGAACAGCGACTGGCCGCGGTAATCGAATTTTCCTTTCAGTTCGTTGCTGGCCAACTTCTTTTTTGAGCAGTTCTGCCCATTGGCGCCCAAGCACGACATTATTAATACCGATGCCAACGCCACTGCGAACGTTCTATTTATTATCTTCATAATCATACAATTACATTATAATTCTTTCACGAGAATCAGATACTGCGTTCACAATGTCGGAGAATTGCTTTTGTGTCAGCATCTTACCCTCGTTTTGATAGTTCACGTCGTAAGCTGTTTGAATGGATTTTATCTCTTCGAGCAGTTTCGCAACATTGCGGTCCTGCTTGTTTTGCTCAAGCAGCTCGGCCAGATTTTCGAGAATAACCTGGTGGTCTTCAATAATTCCCATTACCTGGTCGTCAATTTTCAAATCACAAATGGTTTTAAGGCACAAGTAGATGCTCTCAATCCACGAGCCAGCTACAACAAGGCATTGAATGTCGCCAAGTCCTTGTTCCTCAATATAGTTAACCACCTCGTAATATGAGTCGGCGGTAATGCTGATGAGTGTGTCACTCTCCGACAGATTGTCGAGCACGCGGTCAGCAAGTTCCTTGTTCACACCTTCGTAAAGGCCAACCTCAACCGACATATTCTTAACCATGTTGAAGTAAACCAGCGTGTTTTGCGAATCGCCCAAAATGCAGCAATAAGCCATATCCGATGCATAAACGCCCATGTTTACAGCTCGCTGATACTGAGTGATATAACGCTGCGAATTGATTGGTTTGTTGGGCAGTTCCATTTTGAACGGAGCCTTGATGCGCTGCAAACGCAAAAACATCTCCAACGGCGAAGGAATCTTATAGTTTATGATGCCTTTCTGCTCATCAAAAATCACATCCTCCACATTCAACTCGTTCAATGTTTTCTTTGCTTTTCCTTTGTTGTTGCCTGCATTGTTGCACGAAGCGGCCAGTCCCAGAACAGCGACTGCCAATAGTAAGGTTTTACAAATGCGATTCATATCTGTATGTTTTAAAATTTCTAATAATTTGAGTGTAAATATATTCACTTTTTGTCTGTTTTATCAATTTCGAGGCATCTGATTTCAAATTTTTCGCCGTCGAAAACTCCGTAGCTGAAGTTTGTAAGCCAGTCGCCAAGCATCACAAAATGTGTGTCGGGCTCAATTTTCTTCTCGACAATTATATGCCGATGACCGAAAATCATATAGTCGAAATGTTCTTTTGCGGCTAATTCTTTGGCATACATATATATATGTTCCTTGTCGTCGCCCATGTAAGGCGGAGCCACAAGCCCCTTGCCGTTACGGCTCGAGTTTGACCATGAGTGGCCGAAGCGCATTGCCAGATTCGGATGCAGAAATGTCGAGAAAAGGAACTGTGCCACCCGGCTGTGGAAAATTCCAAGTAACAGTTTGTACGACCATTCGCCAGGACCGAGTCCGTCGCCATGGGCAATGTAGAACTTTTTGCCGGCAATCTCAGTCGTAAACGGCTCAAAATGAAGCGTGGCGCCAATCTCATCGTGCAGATAGCTGAACGCCCAAACATCGTGGTTGCCGGTGAAAAAATGGACCTTGACCCCGAGGTCGGCAAGTTCGGCAAGTTTGCCAAGTGTGCGCACAAAACCTTTGGGTATCACGAATTTATATTCGTACCAAAAATCGAAGATGTCACCAACTAAATAGAGTTCGGTGGCGTCGTTTTTTATTGAGTCGAGCCAATTGACAAACAGATGCTCGCGCCATTGCGACTGCTCGGGATTCGGAAATCCCAAATGAACATCTGATGCGAAATAAACCCGTGGCACGACTGCTATTTAATAAGTTCGGCAAGTTTTGCATTCAATTCGGCCGGAGTGAGGTTTTTGGCCAAAACCACACGGTTACCGTCAATCAGCGCGTTGAACGGCACCGACTCCACACCAAGCTGGCGCGCGGCGCGGCTGTCCATATAGTTCAGCTCGCTCACATGGTTAATCCATATCAGCCTGTCCTCGCGAATGGTGTTTTTCCAATCGTCGAGGCTGCGCTCGAGAGCCACCGAGTAGATGTCGAATCCACGATAGCGGTAAGTGCGGAAGACTCTGCGCAACTCCACATGCTGCTCGCGGCACGGACGGCACCAACTGCCCCAGAAGTTCACCAACACATATTTGCCAGCCAATTTCGACAAGCGGATAGTGTCGCCATAAGGATTCGGCATTGCCAAATCGGGCATGGTATCGCCAATGGCTATGCCACCGTTGCGCTTAGGCCGCATCATATTGGCGGCTTTCGACTGCTTAACGTAGCGGTCGAGCATGGTGGTTATGGCAATGGTGTCGTAACGGTTCATCAGCGCAGTGTCAACCATTTCGAAGAACTCGTAATCTTTCTCAATATCAAACAGATTGGTGCGCAACCCCAACTTCGACGACAGAGCAACATAGCTTGCCAGCGAGCCAGGCTGCTGACGGATAAACTGCTCATGCGCCTGACGGTCGGCCTTCAAAATTGAATCGGACTGCTGTCTGACGCTTTCGATAATCTTGTTCAGATTGCGGCTCAACTGATTGGCCATATAATAATGGTTGAGCGTGTCGAGCACATAGTTGCAACGGTTGTGTTGCTTTAACAATGTTGCCAGTCGCTCCGACTCCGCAGAACCGCTAACCGTGTAGCTTTCAACAAGATTCGGATATTTTGCCGACACAACAACATTTTCATCAGGACACGGCAGAAGGCGGATATTGTTTTCCGGCTCGATGAACAGCACAAAATCCTTAGGCTCAACGCTTTTCTGACTGAATCCGAACTGTCCATTCTCGTCAATCAAAATAGAATCGGGCTTGAGCCCCATTTGTGTCATGTCGATAATTTTCAAGTATTTGCCTTGTGCGCCAGCTATCTCGCCCGACACATTAATATAATGTTCAACAGCCGGTTCGGAGTGGCAGGCCGTCAACAACAATGCACAAACCGTTGCACGGATGAGATTTTTACTCATTTCAGTTTCTCTTTAATCGCTTTAGATTCAGCCTCATAGCCCGGCTTGTCGAGTAAGGCGAACATATTTTTCTTGTAAGCCTCAACACCCGGCTGGTCGAACGGATTGACATCGAGCAAATAGCCCGAAATGCCGCACGCAATCTCGTAGAAATAAATCAGTTGGCCCAAATAGTAGGCGTTGAGTTGCGGAATTGACACGCGGATGTTTGGCACGCCGCCGTCAACGTGCGCCAAAATGGTGCCCAACTCGGCCATTTTGTTCACCTCGTCGATATGCTTGCCAGCCAAGAAGTTAAGCCCGTCGAGGTTCTTTTCATCGGCAGCTATTTGCAAGCTTGAGTTCGGCTTGTCAATCGATATAACTGTCTCAAACAGACAGCGTTGTCCTTGCTGAATATATTGTCCCATACTATGCAGGTCCGATGTAAAATCGACACTTGCTGGGAAAATGCCTTTCTGCTCTTTGCCTTCGCTTTCGCCGTATAGTTGCTTCCACCACTCGGCAAAATAGTGCAATTTCGGGTTGTAGTTGGCAGTTATCTCAACGCCTTTTCCATTGCGATACAGTGCGTTACGCACAGCGGCATACACGGCAGCCGGATTCTTCTCAAATTCGATGTCGGCAGTGGTCGATTTTTCCATATCGGCGGCGCCTTTCACAAGTTGGTCGATGTCGAAACCGGCAACGGCTATCGGCAACAATCCAACTGGAGTGAGCACGCTGAAACGGCCACCCACATTGTCAGGAATGACATATGTCTTGTAGCCTTCCTGATTGGCCAAAGTGCGCAGCGCGCCTTTCTTGGCGTCGGTTATGGCGACAATGCGCTTCACGGCTTCGGCTTTGCCAAACTGCGCCTCGCAATCGGCTTTAAGCACGCGGAAGGCAATGGCCGGCTCGGTTGTTGTTCCCGACTTCGATATTACAATGATGCCCCATTTGCGGGTTTTCAATACTGCCTGTAACTCAGTCAGATAATCCTCGCTAATGTTTTGTCCGGCAAATATCACAAGCGGGTTTTTGCGCGGTTTGAGTTGTGCGAAATTGTCTGACAATGCGTCGATTACGGCTTTTGCACCAAGATATGAACCGCCAATGCCGATAACGACAACAACCTCGCACAAATCGCCTAACTTTTTGGCTGTCGCCTTGATGTCGGTCAGTTCGGCAGCACTTATCGAAGACGGAAGATTTACCCAGCCAAGGAAGTCGCTTCCCTTGCCTGTGCCATTATAAAGTGTTGTAATATTTTGTTTTACAGCATCTTTGTATGCCAAAATATCGGCATTGCTGATGAATTTTAAGGTCTTTGAATAGTCAACCTTCAGATTTTCTGACATAGCTTATTAATTTATGATAGTTGTTCTGTTAACTCTTTGATTGTCTGTTTTGGAGACTTGCCTTCGTACAAGATTGAATATATGCTTTCCGAGATAGGCATGTTGACGTTGTGCTTCTTGTTAATCTCGTGGATGCACTTCGACGCATAATAGCCTTCGGCTACCATATTCATCTCATTTTTAATATGTTCCACCGAATAACCTTTGCCAATCATTGTGCCGAAATAGCGGTTGCGGCTGAATTGCGAGTAGGCCGTTACCAGCAAATCGCCAAGGTAGGCGCTGTCTTTGATGTCGCGGTTGATTGGATAGACACAATCGGTGAAACGTTTCATCTCGCGTATTGCATTGGAAATAAGCACAGCCAAGAAATTGTCGCCATAGCCCAGACTCAGGCAGACACCGGCGGCAAGCGCGTAAATGTTCTTCAGCACAGCGGCATATTCGGTTCCAAGAATATCGTCGGAAATAATTGTGCGCACGTAGCGGTTACGCATTTTGGCAGCCACAGCTTCGGCTTTCTCCTCCTCGGTAAAAGCGATAGTGATGTACGACAGCCTTTCGAGCGCAATCTCCTCGGCGTGGCACGGACCGGTTATTATGCCGATATTGTTGTAAGGCACCTTGTGCATCTTGTGCAGATAGTCGCCAACAAGCAAATTGTCGCCCGGCACAATGCCTTTTATGGCCGAAACCACTGTTTTGTCGGTCAGCGACTCGGTAAGCGGCTCCATTGTCGATTTCAAGTAAGCCGACGGCGTCACAAACAAGACAGTGTCGCTGTTGCGAACCACTTCGTTGATATCGGAAGTAAGATTCAGATTTTTAGTATCGAACTCCACCGAACTGAGATACAATGGGTTATTGCCGTTTTTCTTCATGTGTTCAACGGCTTCAGGCGCATGTATATACCAGTTCAGAGGCTGCGGATTCTCCTCAATGATTTTAGCAATAGCGGTAGCCCAACTGCCGCCGCCAATGATTCCAATTCGTCCTAATTCAAACATTATGCTATTTTTTTATTGCAAATATATTAAAGGTGTGTAATTCCAACAGTAAAAAACTTGCTTCACTTTACACCTTGCTCTTTAATCACCAATAATCACTCTTTATAAGCCTCCCACCCTTGTGCCGAAATGCGGGTGCTACCGGCCACACGTCCCATAAGGGTATAAACGCCAGGCTCGTTTGTTATCTGCCCGATGATTGATATTTCCTGCATATTGCCGGCAATTTCGACCTGGTCGGCTGGAATGGTGAATAACAACTCGTAATCCTCACCGCCGTTCATGGCTATCAGTGTCGGGTCCATGTGCAGCTCGTTTGCCACAGTCTCAGTTTGTTCGTCAACCGGCAGTTTGCTCTCATAAATCTTCACTCCGCAGCCCGATTGTTTGCAGATGTGCAGCAATTCCGACGACAATCCGTCGCTAATGTCAATCATTGCGGTTGGAGTCAGGCCGACCTCCTTCATGCGGCTTATAATATCGCGGCGAGCTTCTGGTTTGAGCTGACGGCCAATAACATAGCTATATTTCGACAGGTCGGGTTGCGAGGCCGGATTCACCATATAGACCTCGCGTTCACGTTTAAGTATCTGCAAACCAGCATATGCTCCGCCCAAATCGCCCGACACACAAACCAAATCGCCAGCTTTGGCACCGTTGCGCATCACTGCCGCGCCACTTTCAATCTGGCCGATAGCCGTAATGCTGATGACAAGCCCCGTTAGCGAGCTGGTGGTGTCACCGCCCACAAGGTCAACCTCATAGTGCTCGCAAGCGCGGCGGATACCATCGTAGAGCTGCTCAAGCGCCTCAACCGAAAATTTAGATGACACGGCAAGCGAAACGGTTATCTGCTTTGGTGTTCCGCCCATGGCGTAAATATCTGACAGATTGACAACTACGGCTTTGTAGCCAAGATGCTGCAACGGCGTGTAAACCAAATCGAAGTGAACACCTTCGGCAAGCAAATCGGTGGTGACAAGAATTTCCTTTCCTTCCGAATTTATTATTGCGGCATCATCACCAACACCTTTTATGGTCGATTTGTTACTGATTTTGAACGGTTTAGTCAATCGGTCTATCAAGCCAAATTCGCCTAAAGCCGATAACGGAGTGGCTGTTTTTTTGTTTTCTGACATTTTCTGCTGAATTTTAATTAAGCATGCGATGGCAAATGTAATTCGAAAAAATAATGAGCAAGCCAATTAATGCTTATCTTTGCGCAGAAAAACAGAAATTATGTCACGTTTATTGTTTGCAGCAATGCTGATTTTTTCGGGTTTGTGCGCCAAAGCGCAGACCAACGACTTGTTTCTCCAGCTGAACGAACAGCACGACGGCTATGGAAAAATATCGGTTTTGCAGGACACGAAACTCTATAAAATGGTTGACATTTTTGCCGATGCCAACAAGCGCGAAGGCATGAACGGCTACCGCGTGCAGATTTTTTCTGGCTCGGGACAGAACGCCCGCGCCACTATGCTAAGCATCAGCCAACAGTTTCTGCGCAACTTCCCCGATTTCGACAATGCGCAAATCTATTCAGAATACAAGGCTCCGTATTTCAAGATGTGCGTGGGTGATTTCCGCAGCAAAGGCGAGGCTAACGCTTTCTACCACAAGATAAAGAACTTGTATCCAGACTCATACGTGGTGAAATCGAAAATCAAATATCCCAAGCTGGCCGACGAAACGGCGAAGAATTAGTTGTGGTTCCTCCCCCCCTCCGATTTATACATATTATATATGTATCATAAAATTAATTATGGTCTGCGAAACGATTGATATGAGAAATATATCATTGTAAATCAACTCGTTTTACTTAGATTAGTCCCCCAATGAAAATTTCGCCGAAAATCCCCTTCCCCACCCTTATTTGCAACCGAAAATTGTTAGCTTTGCCCAAATTTTAACTGACATTTAATTAAAAAATCAGACTATGAGTAATTCTTGTTTGTCATCAATCGGAAAGAAGCTGATAATGAGTATATCAGGTCTTTTCCTTGTGTTGTTTTTGCTGTTCCATATGTCGATGAATGTGGTGGCAATTTTTAGTGGTGAGGCTTACAATGCCGTGTGCGAATTCCTTGGCGCCAACTGGTACGCCTTGGCCGGAACGCTGGTTCTGGCTGCGGGATTTGTGTTCCACATCATTTACGCCTTCATCCTGACCATTCAGAACCGCAAGGCTCGCGGCGTTGAAAGATACGCTTGCCAGGAGAAACCCGCCGCTGTTGAGTGGGCTTCGCAGAATATGCTGGTTCTGGGAATCATCGTTTTTGTTGGCCTTGGCCTTCACTTGAGCCAGTTCTGGTACAAGATGCAGTTTGCCGAGATTGCCGGCGTTACCGGTAACCAGTTTGGTGTGGCCGACGGCGCCGCTTGGATGAACTACTGGTTCGGCCAGCTGCCTGTTGTTATCCTTTACCTGGTTTGGTTCGTAGCCATCTGGTTCCACTTGGGACACGGCTTCTGGAGCGCACTTCAGACCATCGGCTGGAACAACAAGGTTTGGATTGACCGCTGGCGTTGCATCTCGAACATTGTAACATCAGTCATCTTCCTGGGCTTTGCAGCTGTTGTTATTGCTGCTTTCATTAAATCGCTTTGATAACTATTTAATTTGAAATAATATGGCTACAATAGATTCAAAAATACCTGAAGGTCCGATAGCTGAAAAATGGACCAACTATAAGGCACATCAGAAACTTGTGAACCCCGCCAACAAGCGCAAACTCGACATTATTGTCGTTGGTACAGGCTTGGCTGGCGCTTCGGCCGCTTCAACTTTGGCCGAGATGGGCTTCAACGTGCTGAACTTCTGCATTCAGGACTCACCGCGCCGCGCTCACTCGATTGCCGCACAGGGCGGTATCAACGCTGCAAAGAACTATCAGAACGACGGTGACTCGGTTTACCGCTTATTCTACGATACAGTTAAAGGTGGCGACTATCGCGCACGCGAAGCCAACGTTTACCGCTTGGCCGAGGTTTCGAACAACATTATCGACCAATGCGTTGCACAGGGCGTTCCTTTCGCACGCGAGTATGGTGGTCTGCTTGCCAACCGTTCGTTCGGTGGCGCACAGGTAAGCCGTACATTCTACGCCAAAGGCCAGACAGGTCAGCAACTTCTGCTTGGCGCTTACTCGTCGCTCAACCGCCAAATCAAGGCTGGCAAGGTGAAGAGCTACAACCGCTACGAGATGCACGACATTGTTATGGTTGACGGCCGCGCACGTGGCATCATCGCCAAAAACCTTGTAACTGGCAAGTTTGAGCGCTTTGCCGCTCACGCTGTTGTTTTGGCAACCGGCGGCTACGGCAACACCTACTTCCTTTCGACCAACGCTATGGGCTGCAACTGCTCGGCTGCCATTGCCGCTTACCGCAAGGGCGCTTACTTTGCAAACCCGTCGTACGTTCAGATTCACCCGACTTGTATCCCGGTTCACGGCGACAAACAGTCGAAACTGACACTGATGTCGGAGTCGTTGCGTAACGACGGCCGCATTTGGGTTCCGAAGAAGATTGAAGACGCAAAACGTCTTCAGAAGGGCGAAATCAAAGGCTCTGACATTCCGGAGGAAGACCGCGACTACTACTTGGAGCGCCGCTATCCGGCATTCGGCAACCTGGTTCCGCGCGACGTTGCCAGCCGCGCCGCCAAAGAGCGCTGCGACAAAGGCTTCGGCGTGAACAACACAGGTTTGGCTGTGTTCCTCGATTTCTCGGAGGCTATCAACCGCCTTGGCATCGACGTTGTCCGTCAGCGCTACGGCAACCTTTTCGATATGTATGAGGAGATTTCCGACGTTAACCCGGGCGAGTTCGCACGCGAGATTAACGGCGTTAAATACTACAACCCGATGATGATTTTCCCGGCCATCCACTACACAATGGGCGGTCTTTGGGTCGATTACGAGTTGCAGACTTCGGTCAAAGGTCTGTTCGCCATTGGCGAGTGCAACTTCTCTGACCACGGTGCCAACCGTCTTGGTGCTTCGGCGCTGATGCAGGGCTTGGCCGACGGATATTTCGTTCTGCCTTACACCATTCAGAACTACTTGAGCGACCAAATCACTGTTCCGCGCTTCAATCCTGACAGCAAGGAGTTTATGGACGCTCAAAAGAAGTGCGAAGCCGACGAGGACGCTCTGATGAACATCAAGGGCAAACGCTCGGTTGACTCTATCCACAAGGAGCTCGGCCACATTATGTGGGAGTATGTTGGTATGGGCCGCACCAAAGAGAGTCTGGAAACAGCGCTCAAAAAACTTAAAGAGTTGCGTAAAGAGTTCGAAACCAATCTGTTTGTTCCTGGAACAAAAGACGGTATGAACATCGAGCTCGACAAAGCCTTCCACCTGAAAGATTTCATTGTAATGGGCGAGCTCATCGCTAACGACGCCCTGAACCGCAACGAGAGCTGCGGCGGACACTTCCGCGAGGAGTATCAGACCGAAGAAGGCGAGGCTAAACGCGACGACGAGAACTACTTCTATGTCGGCTGCTGGAACTACCAGAAAGACGACAACACCGAACCTGAATTGCTGAAAGAACCGCTCAAATATGAGGCAATCAAAGTTCAGACTCGTAATTATAAATCATAATTAACTCTTTAAAGTAAAAAGAAATGGCTACAGATAATATAATGAAAGTGAACTTGAAGGTTTGGCGTCAGGCCGGCCCGAAAGAAAAAGGCGGTTTTGTAACTTACGAGAATGTTGAGACAACGCCTGACACATCGTTCCTTGAGACTTTGGACATCTTGAACGAGAGCCTGATTGAGAAAGGCCAGGAGCCGATTGTGTTCGACCACGACTGCCGCGAGGGTATCTGCGGTATGTGCTCGCTCTACATCAACGGCCACCCGCACGGCCCTGCAACTGGCGCAACTACCTGCCAGCTCTATATGCGTCGTTTCAAAGACGGCCAAACAATCACTGTTGAGCCGTGGCGCTCGGCTGCGTTCCCCGTTATCAAAGACCTGATGGTGAACCGCAATGCCTTCGACCAGATTCAACAGGCTGGCGGCTACGTTTCGTTCAACTGCGGTGGCGCACAGGATGCCAACGCTATTCCAATCTCGAAGGTTGACGCCGACGAGGCTATGGATTCAGCTACCTGCATCGGTTGCGGCGCTTGCGTTGCCGCCTGCAAGAACGGCTCGGCAATGTTGTTCGTATCGGCAAAAGTTTCGCAGTTTGCTCTGCTGCCGCAAGGCCGCGTTGAGGCTGCAAAACGTGTTAAGGCTATGGTTGCCAAAATGGACGAACTCGGCTTTGGTAACTGCACCAACACCCGCGCCTGCGAGGCTGAATGCCCGAAACGCGTTTCAATCAGCAACATCGCCCGTTTGAACCGCGAGTTTATCTGCGCAAAACTGAAAGACTAACAGTTTTACATAGTTGTAGCAAATCCCCGTTGCCTTGTGGTGACGGGGATTTTTTTGTGAAATTCAATCATATTCCCTATCTTGCATTGTTTTTCACAAAACACTTGTATATGAACTTATTAAGAAAAATCTCGATAGCAGTGTGCCTAACACTTGCAGTCGGCTCCGCATTTGCCCAAAAAGGCGTCAGAGGTGTTGTGCGGAACCAAGACGGCGAGCCGATTATCGGTGCCAATGTGTTTGTCAAAGGAACCACAATTTCCACCATTACAGGCATCAGCGGCGAGTTCAACATCAGTGCGCCTAACGATGCTGTGCTGGTAATCACTTTCGAAGGCTATTACGATTTGGAAGTGGCGGTTGCCGATTTGCCAACAGCCGACCTTCAGCTCAAACCTGCACTGTTGAGCAGCATTGAGGCCTTCTATGGCAACGACAATTATTATTTGCTCACCACTGCCAATACTCTGATTCAAGTCGATGATATTGAAACGGGTATCGAAACCGATGTTTATCAATATCTGTTGGGCAAGGTGCCTGGTCTTGAGGTTGTTCCCGATGCTTCAGGCGAGGTCCATTACCGTATGCGCGGTGGCGACTCGCCAACAGGCAATGTGGCCGAGCCGCTGTTTGTTGTTGATGGAATGTATGGCGATTATGCCGTTGTTAATGCGCTTAATCCCAACAATATAGAATCAATTAGAGTGTTGAAAGATATTGCGGCCACAGTTCAGTACGGCGAGCACGGACGCAACGGCGTGATTGTGATTAAAACCCGTCAGCCGTCGGACAAGGTGCTGGCTGTATCGTACGACGGCAATGTATCGTTCAACGATTGGGAAGACAAGGACAAATGGAGGCGGCCCGATTCATTGGATTTCGGCTACAAGACCTCGTTCAACACAAAGCACAATATTGCTGTTCGCGGTTTGGCTGGGCCGATGCCTTACCGTGCTTCGTTGGGTTTCAATTCAATTGAAGGCGGTTTGCCCGACGACGAGTCGAAACGCCTTTCGGGAAGCGTCTGGCTGGGACCGCGCCTGCTCGACAAGCATCTCAGCATCGATTTCAATGGAAATTTCCGAAAAACAAAAAATACCGACACAAACTACGATTACAACTATGGCGCCGCGCCAACATTGAACACTTCCGATGCCGATTGCAGCTGGTTCTCAGGCATTTTGAAAGCTGATTATTCGGTTCACTCGCTCGAGGATTTGCACCTGAACATTGCGGTTGGCTACGATGCCTGCCATGAGGTGGAATCGTTTTCCTACTACAGAATTCATGATTCTCACGGTAAAGTTGACGACCGTCACAGCATGCTGATGCTCGACGGCAATCTCGACATCCATCACCAGTTTGGCAAGAAATACTACCTTGAACTGAAAGCTGGAGCGGTGACTCATCTCTATGATAAAGAAGAATACCAACAAGGCGATGTGGCGGCTATCTACGGTCAGTTCAATGTGGCTTTGAACCGTTATTTCATGAACATCAACACGCGGTACAGCATGTATGACCACGACAACGACAGCTATGGAAAGGTTACATCGGCGGTGTCGTTAGGAGTGAAGGCTGGCCGTTTGGTTACGCTGCGTAGTGGATTCGGCATTTCGGGTGTTACGGTTGGTCATCGGCCTGCTGATATCAATTATTTCGATGCTTTCACGTATAATTTTGGCATTGAGGCAGGTACGTTAAAAAGCGTTGTCTATGGCTCGGCCGATTTTTATGTTCACCATAACGAGGATATGTATTACGATTATCTGGATGGTGAAAAATATAAGACAATGACAATCACCAATGTAGGCGCCGATTTCCGCATTGGTGCGCGACTGATTGACGCCGACAACGTTAAATGGCGCATTGGTGCGAATTTGGCCTTCAACGGAGGCATTATAGTCAACAGCGATGATTACGAGAAGTTGGTTTCTGAAGAAGAAATATACATATCGGACGACAAACCAATGACTTTCAACGTTTTTGAGCCTGTTTATGACCAAAACGGCAACTTGCTGGAAGGCATGTTTGTCGACCAAACGGCAACGGTTATTTCGACAACGGCGACCGCATCTCATCAGAGCGAAGCCCTATGCCGACGGTGGTTGGTGGCTTTCACACCTATCTTGAGGTTTATGGCGGCTATTTGCAAGTCAACGCCCATGGCAGCGCCGACAAATACAATATTTATTACAAGGAAAACACCAACAATGTCGATGTTTATCCCGATGGAGTGCTGATAAACAACAATATACACAACTCTTCGTTCCTGCGTATCGACAATATTGTGCTGGGCTACCGTTTCAGCAACTTGTGGAAAATGTCGGGGCGGGCGTACTTTGCGTTTCACAATATGCCGGCGGTTACTCAATATGAGGGCCGCGACCCTGAAATCTTCGATGGCATTGATTTCTACGGAATCCGTCAGCGTCCTGTGATTTTCAGCGTGGGCGTGAAACTTAACATCAACTTAAAAGACTGATAATAATATGAAAACAATACAATATATAATAGGTGTGGCAATGGTGGTTATTTTGGCCGCCTGCACCGACGAGCCCATCGACGACAAGGCTGTGCTCAGCAATATTGATAAAGGTAACATCTATGTAAATCAGGTCAATGACGTTTATAATCTGTTATGGAACTCACCGCGCATCTACACCAACCATGGTAACGCCGTTGTATCAAAGTATGAAGTTTGTGTTGCACTCTCCGATGGTGACGACAATATGTGGGGTGAGACCGAGCGTGATTATTTGCCGATTATGACCACAACCCAGCTCGAGGCATCTGTTTCGCACGATATGGTGGAGACGGCATTGGGCGTTACTTCGGGGCAGCATTTCTTGTTTGCCGTAAGGCTGCCTGGAGATAAACTTGGCGGTGGTGTATTGTGCATATCGGAAGAGCTGAACTATCACGATAAGGCGCATGTTTGGATAAGTGCCAGCTCATCAGATGAATCGAAAGGATATGTCGAGGGTGGCGAGTATTGTGAGAAAAACGCAGTGGTGGAACTAAATGCCATACCTTATTCGGGATACACATTTGTCGGGTGGAAAGAAGAAAATAAAGGTGATATTTTCAGCACAGCAAATCCTATCCGCATCACAGCCGATTATGATGCCAAGTTTGTGGCGGTGTTTGAATGATTGAGTTTTCGTTTACGTTTTTCATTAACGTTACTTACATTTGCCCCCGCAAAAAAACTAATATAATATGTATCGCACACATACTTGCGGCGAGTTGAATGCCGCTAACATAGGCCAGACCGTAACGCTTTGCGGTTGGGTTCAGAAGACACGCGAGTTGGGCGGAATGGCCTTCGTCGATTTGCGTGACCGCTACGGAATAACACAGTTGGTTTTCGACGCCGACAAACCCGAACTCGTCCAGCAGGTGAAAGCCATTGGACGCGAGTTTGTCATTCAGGTCGAGGGCAAAGTGATTGAGCGTGAGAGCAAAAACGCCAAGATGGCCACAGGCGACATTGAGATTGCCGTCAACCGTTTGACCGTTCTCAACCCGTCGGAAGTGCCGCCATTCACCATTGAGGACAACACCGACGGCGGCGACGACCTGCGTATGAAATACCGCTACCTCGACCTGCGCCGCAGCGCTGTGCGCAAGAATCTTGAGCTGCGCCACAAGTTCACGATTGAGGTTCGCCGCTACCTTGACGAGCACGGATTCCTTGAAATCGAAACCCCTGTTTTGGTTAACTCAACGCCTGAGGGCGCCCGCGACTTTGTGGTGCCCAGCCGTATGAACCCAGGACAGTTCTACGCTCTGCCGCAGAGCCCGCAAACGCTCAAGCAGTTGCTGATGGTTTCGGGTATCGACCGTTACTTCCAGATTGTCAAGTGTTTCCGCGACGAGGACCTTCGCGCCGACCGTCAGCCGGAGTTCACTCAAATCGACTGTGAGATGTCGTTTATTGAGCAGGAGGACATTCTTCAGATGTTCGAGGGGATGAGCCGCCACCTGTTCAAGACTATTCTCGGTATCGACATACCCGCGCTTCCGCGTATGACGTGGGCCGACGCAATGAAATACTACGGTTCCGACAAGCCCGACACCCGCTTCGATATGCGCTTTGTTGAGCTGATGGACGTGCTGAAAGGCCACGGCTTCGGCGTGTTCGACAGCGCGGCCTACATTGGCGGTATCTGCGCCAAGGGTGCCGCAACCTACACCCGCAAGCAGTTGGACCAGCTGACAGAGTTTGTCAAACGTCCGCAGATTGGCGCCAAGGGTATGGTTTATGCCCGCGTTGAGGCCGATGGCAGCGTCAAATCGAGTGTCGACAAGTTCTACACGCAAGATGCCCTTCAGCAGTTGAAGGCCGCAATGAGCGCCGAGCCAGGCGACCTGATTCTGATTTTGAGCGGCGACGATGCAATGAAAACCCGCAAACAGCTTTGCGAACTTCGCCTTGAGATGGGCAACCAACTCGGCTTGCGCGACAAGAGCAAATTCTCGTGCCTGTGGGTTATCGACTTCCCGATGTATGAGTGGAGCGACGAGGAGCAGCGCCTGATGGCAATGCACCACCCGTTCACCAGCCCCAAACCCGAGGACATTCCTTTGCTCGACACCGACCCAGCCAGCGTCCGCGCCAACGCCTACGATATGGTTATCAACGGTGTTGAGGTTGGCGGCGGCTCAATCCGTATCCACGATGCCAAACTGCAACAGAAGATTTTCGAGATTTTGGGCTTCACACCCGAGCAGGCACAGGCCAAGTTCGGCTTCCTGATGAACGCCTTCAAGTTTGGTGCGCCACCGCACGGTGGCCTAGCCTATGGTCTCGACCGCTTTGTGAGCCTCTTTGCCGGTCTCGACTCAATCCGCGACTGCATTGCCTTCCCAAAAAACAATCAGGGCCGCGATGTGATGTTAGGCGCCCCCGGCGAAATCGACCAAAAACAATTGGACGAGTTGCAGATAAAAGTCGATTTGAAAAAGTAAATCAATAAGATAGATTATAAAACGAGGCTGTCCGCTTGTCGGGCGGCCTCGTTTGTTTTGCCCCATTTCCGTCGAGCGGGCGACGTTCACGTCGCCCCCAAAAACACCGCCCGGCCAAAAATGCCGCCCCCAAAAACTTTGTTAAAAATTCCGCAAAAATCGTACGCAATAAATTCGCAAATAACAGCGAGTTTGATTTACTTTGCGGCGATTTTTAGGCGGTGTTTACACTATAAAAACCGAACATTTTTTTTAAACTTTTAATACTTAACAAATGTCTGAAGTTATAAAACTCAAGAAAGGCCTCGACATTCGTTTGCAGGGCAAAGCCGAAACGGTTTATGCCCAAATTCCGTTGCCGGAATTGTTTGCCATTAAGCCGGCTGATTTCAAGGGGCTTACCCCGAAAATGGAAGCCAAGGTGGGCGACAAGGTGCAGGCGGGTAGCGTGCTCTTCTACGACAAGCAGCACCCCGAGGTTAAGTTCGTGTCACCTGTGGGCGGCGAGTTGGTTGCCGTCAACCGTGGCGAACGGCGGGTTATCACAGAGATTGTTGTCAAGGCCGACAGCGCCGTGGCACCGGTCGATTTCGGAAAGGCCGACGTCTCGAAACTCACCCGTCAGCAAGTTGTCGACAGACTGCTCGAGGCGGGCGCCTGGCCCTACTTCAAGCAACGTCCGTACAACGTTGTGGCCAATCCGGCTGCAGAGCCGAAGGCAATCTTCGTATCAACCTTCGACAGCGCGCCGCTGGCACCCGACTACGATTTCATTATCAGCACCAACGAGGAGTTCTTCCAACAGGGACTCGACGTTCTGTCGAAAATCGCACCCGTCTATGTGGGAACTCACAACAACGGCTGCTCGAAAGCCTTCGCCAACGCAAAATGCGAGAAGGTTACCGCTTTCGAAGGTCCGCACCCGGCAGGCTGCGTAGGCGTGCAAATCAACCACACAAACCCGATTAACGCCGGCGAGAAGGTGTTCACCATTCAGCCGCAAGAGGTTGTGGCCATTGGCAAACTGTTTGCCACAGGCGTTCACGACTTCACCCGCGTGGTTGTGATGTGCGGTTCGGAGATGAAGAAACGCGCTTATGTGAAGACCGTTCTCGGCGCACAACTTTCGACAATGGTCAACGGCAATCTTGAGGCCGGCCACGTCCGCCTTATCAGCGGCAACGTGCTCACTGGCACACAGGTTCAGCCCGATGGCTTCCTGGGCTTCTACGACAGCCAACTCACAGCCATTCCCGAAGGCGACGAGTACGAGTTTATGGGCTGGGCAGCGCCTGGTTTCAACAAATTCAGCGCGTCGCGCACCTTCTTCTCGTGGCTCACAGGCAAGAAGCACGAGTACAAACTCAACGCCAACACCCACGGCGAACTTCGCGCCTTTGTTGTCAGCAACGAGATGGAGAAGGTTTTCCCGATGGACATTTACCCCGAACACCTTATCAAAGCCATTATGGCCGAAGATATCGACCGTATGGAGCAACTCGGTATCTATGAGGTTGTTGAGGAGGATATGGCACTCTGCGAGTTTGTGTGCACATCGAAAATCGCAATCCAAAAGACATTGCGCAACGGCTTGAATCTGATGATGAAAGAAGTTGGATGATAATTAGTTATAAACCAAAAATCTAAAACATTGAACGCTTTAAGAAATTTTTTGGATAACGTGAAGCCCAAATTTCAGGAGGGTGGAAAGTTCGCGAAGTTCCGTTCGACATTCGGCGCCTTCGAGACATTCCTGTTCACCCCGAATGAGACCAACAAGTGTGGTGTTCACGTCCGCGACGCCGTTGATTTGAAACGAACAATGATTGTCGTGGTATTGGCTTTGGTGCCGGCCCTGCTTTTCGGTATGTACAATACCGGATATCAGCACTTCCGTATGACTGGAGAGTTGGCCGACGTAACTTTTTGGCAGATTTTCTTCAAAGGCTTCCTGGCCGTTCTGCCGATAATAGTTGTTTCTTACGTGGTTGGTCTGGCCATTGAGTTCGCTTCGGCGCAGATGCGTGGCCACGAGGTGAACGAGGGCTTCCTGGTTTCGGGTATGCTCATTCCGCTGGTTATGCCTGCCGATGTTCCACTCTGGATGGTTGGCGTGGCCACCGCTTTCGCCGTAATCTTCGGCAAAGAGGTGTATGGCGGCACAGGTATGAACTTCTGGAACCCCGCCTTGCTGGCACGTGTGTTCCTGTTCTTCGCCTATCCGACTAAAATGTCGGGCGAGACAGCCTGGTATTATAATTACAGTAGCGAGGTTGCAGTCGATGGCTTCTCGGGCGCAACACCGCTCGCATTGGCCAACGGCGGTCATTACACCGCTTTCAGCGATGCCTTCTTCGGACTGATTCCGGGCAGCATTGGCGAGACAAGCGCTGTGGCCATTCTGATTGGCGCCTTCATTCTGCTCTACACTGGCGTGGCAAGTTGGAAGACAATGATTTCAGTCTTCGTGGGCGGCATTGCAATGGGCTGGCTGTTCAACCAAATTGGTTCGGCCGACAACGCAATGGCCCAACTGCCTTGGTACAACCACCTGGTTTACGGCGGATTCTGCTTCGGCGCAGTGTTTATGGCCACTGACCCCGTCACTTCGGCACGCACCGAAGGCGGCAAGTTCATTTACGGATTCCTGATTGGCGCAATGGCAATCGTTATCCGCGTGCTCAACCCGGGCTTCCCCGAAGGTATGATGCTGGCAATCCTGCTGATGAACACCTTCGCACCGCTTATCGACCATTTCTTTGTTCAGGCGAACATTAACCGTCGTAAAAAAAGATTAACAATTAAAGCATAATTCACAATGGCTAACAAGAAATTCAAATGCACAGTTTGCGGCTACATTCACGAGGGAGCCGCAGCACCCGAAGCCTGCCCACAGTGTCAGGCACCGGCGTCGGCCTTTGTTGAATTGAAGGCTGAAAAGAAACTACCCACCGGCAGCAACGGCTACACTTTCGCCTACGCCGCCGCTATGGTGATTGTTGTCGCATTCCTGCTGTCGTTCGTGTCGTCGTCGCTGCGCGCCAAACAAGACGCCAACGTCAAACTCGACACAAAGAAACAGATTCTCTACTCACTCAATGTGACAACTGCTGACGCTGACGCTTACTTCTCGAAGAACGTCAAGGATATGATTCTGAAAAACGACACTGCGCTTGTCGAGTATCCGGCCGAAAACTTCGCCACTCTTTACGAGACCGAAGGCAAGGCCAACCGCTACCACGTGTTTGTCTGCAACCTTGACGGTCAGACCAAATATGTGATTCCGGTTTACGGAGCCGGCCTTTGGGGCGCCATTTGGGGCTACGTTGCCCTGAACGACGACAAGAGCACCGTTTACGGAACCTACTTCTCGCACGCAAGCGAGACCCCGGGTCTGGGTGCCGAAATCCAATCGGCGGCGTTCCAAAAACGCTTCGAGGGCAAACAGATTGGCGACAGCACCGGCGTCAAAATCAGCGTTGTGAAGAACGGCAAGGTTGAGGACGCCAAATACGAGGTCGACGGCATTTCGGGCGGCACCATTACTTCGACAGGTGTCGACGCGATGCTGAAATCGTGCCTTGGCAATTACAGTAAATTTTTAAGCAAGTAGGAGGATTGAGTTATGAGTTCGAAAAAGAATAAAGAAGCGTTTCTGACACCGCTTGGCTTGAACAACCCTGTAACGGTGCAGGTGCTGGGTATCTGCTCGGCACTGGCCGTAACGGCAAAGCTGATGCCGGCAATTGTGATGGGCATTTCGGTGACAATCATCACCGCCCTGTCAAATGTGGTTATTTCGTGCCTTCGCAAGACCATTCCCCTGCGAATCCGCATCATTGTGCAACTTGTTGTGGTAGCCGCTCTGGTAACCATTGTGAGCGAGGTGCTCAAGGCTTTCGCCTACGACATCAGCGTTCAGCTTTCGGTTTACGTGGGTCTGATTATCACCAACTGTATTTTGATGGGACGTCTTGAGGCGTTCGCAATGCAGAACGAGCCGTGGCCGTCGTTCCTTGACGGTATAGGCAACGGTCTGGGCTACGCCAAAATACTGATTATTGTAGCGTTCTTCCGCGAGTTGTTCGGCTCGGGCACGCTGTTCGGAATCAACATTCTGAACTACGACTGCGTGGCAGGCGCCGGTTATGTGAACAACGGCCTGATGCTGATGCCGCCGATGGCGCTTATCATTGTGGCCTGCATTATCTGGTGGCAGCGCGCTCACAACAAGGATTTGCAACAGAAGTAGAACCATTAAAACTAAAGAATGATGGATAACAGTTTGATTAGTTTGTTTGTCCGCTCGATATTCGTGGACAATATGATATTCGCCTTCTTCCTGGGTATGTGCTCATACCTGGCTGTGTCGAAAACTGTGAAGACAGCGCTGGGATTAGGCATTGCCGTGACTTTTGTTCTGGTGGTTACACTTCCGGTCAACTACCTGCTTCAGACCAAAGTGCTGGGGCCGAACTGCCTTGTAGAGGGCGTCGACTTGAGTTTCTTGAGTTTCATACTCTTTATTGGTGTGATTGCGGGCATTGTGCAGTTGGTTGAGATGGTTGTCGAGCGGTTCAGCCCGTCGCTTTATGCGTCGCTGGGCATATTCCTGCCGCTGATTGCCGTCAACTGCGCCATTATGGGTGCGTCGCTGTTTATGCAACAGCGTATCGGCCTTGCACCGTCCGACCCGAAATATATCGGCTCGGTGGGCAGCGCCGTTGTTTACGCGCTCGGCTCGGGTATCGGCTGGCTGCTGGCTATTGTGGCTCTTGCGGCCATTCGCGAGAAAATGGCATATTCCAACGTTCCGGCGCCTTTGCGCGGACTTGGCATTACCTTCATTACTGTAGGTCTGATGGCTATGTCGTTTATGTGTTTCTCTGGCTTGAAAATGTAATTGTAAAGACGTAAAACAATGGATATGAAATTAATATTGGCAAGCATTTGTGTGTTTCTTGTCATAATCCTTTTGCTTGTGGCAATCTTGCTTGTCGCAAAGCGATACCTTGTGGTTTCGGGCAAGGTGAAAATCACCATTAACGGCGACAAGGAGGTTGAAGTTGAGTCGGGTTCGAGCCTGCTCTCGACACTCGCCAACGAGGGAATCTTCCTGCCTTCGGCCTGCGGCGGCAAGGGCTCGTGCGGACAGTGCAAGTGCCAAATTCTTGAAGGCGGCGGTGAGATTCTCGACTCTGAAAAGGGCCATTTCACCCGCAAACAGATTAAAGACCACTGGCGTCTGGGCTGTCAGGCAAAGGTCAAGAGCGATATGAAAATCAAAGTGCCGGAGTCGGTGCTTGGCGTCAAAGAGTGGGAGTGCGAGGTTATCAGCAACCGCAACGTGGCTTCGTTTATCAAGGAGTTCAAGGTGAAACTGCCCGCCGGCGAGCATATGGACTTTATTCCGGGCTCGTACGCGCAAATCAAAATCCCGGAGTACGATATCAACTACGCCGACTACGACCGCAGTCTTATCGGCGACCTGTACGTGCCTGTTTGGGAGAAATTCGGGTTGTTCAACCTTCACCAAAAGAACGACACCCCGACAATCCGCGCCTACTCAATGGCCAACTATCCCGACGAGGGCGACATTATCACGCTCACCGTGCGTATCGCCACACCGCCGTTCAAGCCGAAAGACCAGGGTCCGGGCTTTATGGACGTGCCCTGCGGCATTGCTTCAACCTACATTTTCAGCCTGAAACCGGGCGACAAGGTGATAATGAGCGGTCCTTACGGCGATTTCCACCCGATTTTCGACAGCAAGCGCGAGATGATTTGGGTTGGTGGTGGCGCCGGTATGGCCCCGCTGCGTGCGCAGATTATGCATATGCTTAAAACCCTGCACACCCGCGACCGTGAGATGCACTACTTCTACGGTGCCCGCGCTATCGACGAGGTCTTCTTCCTTGAGGACTTCCTTGAGCTGGAGAAGGAGTACCCGAACTTCCATTTCCACCTGGCTCTCGACCGTCCCGACCCCAAGGCCGACAACCTTGGAATCAAGTACACCGCTGGCTTCATTGCACCCGTTATGGGCGACACCTATCTGAAGGCACACGAGGAGCCCGAAGATATTGAGTACTACCTGTGCGGTCCCCCGATGATGGCCAAAACCGTTCTCGACCTGCTCTACAGCCTTGGCGTTGAGGACGAGATGATTCACTTCGACAACTTCGGCGGATAATTCTGCTGAATATGGATATTTGAAATCCCCGCTACCTGATTTGGGTGGCGGGGATTTTTTGTTGTTGGGTGCTGACTCAAGTACTTTGGGTATATGTCCAATTTGTCCTATAGGACATATCCGACTTATAATAGCGCTGATTGGTAGTTTTTTTTCTACATTTGTCAAAATATAAAACAAAAGCACTATGCCTGAACAAGGTTTTATACCACCACACGGCAACTATAAAGAATTGCTTTCTTATAAAAAGTCGTTGATAGTGTATGATGCCACAATACTTTTCTGTCAGCGATTTATGAATAGCCGTGACCGCACTGTAGACCAAATGGAGCAGGCTGCACGTTCTGGCAAGCAGAATATTATCGAAGGCTCGATGGCTTCGGGGACTTCGAAGGAAACTGAGATAAAACTAACCAATGTGGCACGCGCAAGCCTTGAAGAATTATTGGAAGATTACAAAGATTTTATCAGAAGCCACAAAGGAGAAATATGGGATAAGAATAGTACCCAAGCTTTGTATGTGAGAAAGTTGGCTTACAAACCCAACGAATCGTTTGAGACATACCGTGAGTTTCTTGAGAGTCGAGATGAAATTGTATGTGCCAACATAATTCTATGCCATATTAACCAATGCAATTATCTGCTTGACCAACAAATCCGCCGTTTGGAACAAGATTTTATTAATGAAGGCGGTTTGCGCGAGCGTATGACAAAAGCCCGAAAAGATAAGCGTGGCTACTGATTAAGAATAATATTGGTATGAAAAAACTCTTTTTTCCGTTTATTGCGATTGCTTTTGTCGCCTGCACATCGCCGATTGCGAGTTACTATACAAGCGACGGGCTTATTCAAGGTACTTCGTATCATATTGTGTATAAGCACAAAACCGACCTTGGTGCGACTATTCTCAATCAGTTGCACCGCTTCGACACGTCGTTGAGTGCCTATATGGCCGAATCGACAATCAGCCGCGTGAATACCAATCAGATAACCGAAACCGATGACACTCTGTTTCTGAATTGTCTGCGTCGCGCGTTGGAGATTTCGGAAATCACTGGCGGAGCGATGGATATTACCGTCAGCCCGATTGTCAACGCTTGGGGCTTCGGCTTTGGCAACAAAGAGCGTGTCAGTCAGCAACTTATCGATAGTCTGCGCGAGTTTTGCGGTTACACAAAAATCCGAATCGAAGGCAACCGTATCATAAAAGCCGACCCACGCATTCAATTGAACGCCAATTGTTTGGCACAAGGTCAGTCGGTCGATTTCATTGCCGAAATGTTTGAGCAGATGGGCATTAACGACTATATGGTTGAGATTGGCGGCGAGGTGCGGGCTAAAGGCTTGAACGCCAAAGGAAAAGTGTGGCGCATCGGGGTCGACAAACCTATCGACGATACCACGGCGATGCTCAACCGTGAGTTGCAGACAATTGTCAGTCTCGACAACCGAAGTCTTTCAACGTCAGGCAATTACCATAAGTTTTTTATCGAGGACGGCGTAAAATACTCGCACACAATCAATCCCGCCACGGGCTATCCGGTGCAGAGCAATCTGTTGAGCGCGTCAATCGTCGGCCCCGACTGCATTACCACCGACGCCCTTGCCACCGCTTGTATGGTGCTGGGTACCGAACGCGCCGCGCAGATGTGCGACACTCTGCCCGAAATCGACTACTACCTGATTTATTCCGCACCCGACGGCGAACTTAAAACGCTGTATTCCAAAGGATTTGAAGCAATGATTTTAAAATAGTGAATTATGAAAAAGATTTCAGTTTTTATGATTGCCGCAACGTGCCTGATGGCGTGTTCGCAGGCAACACAAGTGAAGCAAGCCGCCACAAACGGTGAGGTTCTGTCATTCAATCTTGACGGTCAGAAAGTTACGTGGATTCAAGACAACACGGGGCTTCGTTTGATGCCCGTGCAGTTGTTTGTTGGTGCCGACTCGGCAATGATTGACAGCCTTGGCGTCCGTGATGGTGTTTCTGCGTCGATGAGTGCCTTTTTGGTGCAAGTCAATGGCAAAAATCTGCTGTTCGACACTGGTATGGGTGGCAACCTTCTGCGCCGTCTCGATTCGCTGGGCGTACCGCCGTCAGCAATTGATTATCTGTTCATTACCCATTTCCACGGCGACCACATTGGTGGAATGCTCAAAGGCGACACTGTTGTTTTCCCGAATGCGCAGGTTTATGCCGCACAACTTGAATACGACGCTTGGGTAACCAATGCCGAGCCTGGTCAGAACGCGCAGCAAATCAACACAATGAAGGCGTACGAGGCTAATCTGCACCTGTTCAATTTTGGCGACACACTGCCAATGGGCGTCGTTGCGATTGATGCCAAAGGCCACACGCCTGGCCACACCGCATTCCAAAGTGGTCGTCTGCTTGTGATTGGCGATTTGATGCACGGTGCCGCCTTACAACTTGTCAACCCCGACATTTGCGCGTCGTTCGATGCCGACAAAGCGAACTCTATCGAGAGCCGCCGCCGTCTGCTCAAATACGCCGCCGACAACAATCTTGTTTACGTCGGGATGCACTTGCCGCCGCTTAAGGCTGAGGATTTTAAATAGTCTTTGAGATGTGCATAAATAGCAAAGCCGCAAGAAACTGCGGCTTTGTTTTTTTCAAACCTTGCAATTATTTCCGCCCCTACTCTAACCTCAGCCTATACGGCTTGGTTGTCGATTTGGCGCAGAAGAATCCGAGCGCGCCGTTGCTGATATTCGAACGGATGTTTGCCGGAGGGCCTTGAAGAATTGTAGCGTTGCCAAATGTTTCGGAGCTTATGTCGTTGATAAACTGATTGTAATTGCTGCTTACTGAGAACAAATCGAACCGCGCCTCGGGCTTTTTAGGGATTGAATCTTCGTTGGCATCGCATATCAGAACATCCTCAAAAAGTCCGCAACCGTCGTAAATATCGCCAGCGTATGCCCATTTAACATCCTCAAAATTAGAGTTATAGCACGAATCGTTGAAATAGACATAAATCATATAACAGTCGTCGACACCTTTTTGCTCGGTGAACGAAGCGTAGAAGAAATAATGATACTGCGGCAGCGTCAGGCCATACTCGACATTGGTGTAATCGTAATAAATGGTATCGAACCGGTTTGGGATTGGCATCTTGTCGATGGCGGTGTAGCTTTCGCCGTTCTTAAGCCGGATGTCGAGCGTGTAGGTGCGGCCAGGAACACCGCAAGCCGCTGAATCGGTCCAATAAGTGCCGTCGTTGTCTTCGTCAAGCAAAACAAAAGTCTGCACGCCGTCGGAAATGGTGACGGTGGCGCCCAACTCGGCTGGCGCTGGCTGGTTGTAGAAGTACGATGTGGAGCGCGTCAGACGCACGCTGTGCGGCCCCGGCTCGTTGGTTATCTGACCGACAACCACCAATCGGTTGTTTTCGCCCTCGTTCAGTTTTATGTCGACTGACTCGGTGCAAGACGTGCCAAAAATCGCACTTAAAACTCCGATTGTCAATATTTTAGACTTCGCCATCATTTGATATCAAACTCCCGTTAATCCTCTCGGTTATCAATCTTAAATGTGAAGGTGCTGCGTGAGCGGGCCGAGAAATAGCCCAAGCCGTTTGCACCGCCGCTTTTGTTTATAATGTTGGTGCTCATATTGGCCGGCGGACCTTGCATAATGCTGTTGTTGTTTATCGTTTCCGAGCTCAGTTCAATCAGAAAATCACAATAAGGTTCCGTTATGGTGTACAAATCTAAACGCACTGTCGGATTTTTCGGTATCGAATCCTCCTCAATCATAATTGTCAGCACATCGTCGAAGATGCCGCCGCCATCGACCGAAGCACCGTCGCGGGCATAAAGAATCTCGTTCGTGAAAGTGGCGTTATAGCACGAATCGTTGAAATAGTAAAGAAGAAGATACGAGTCGGGTACGCCCGGGCGCTCCTCGAATGTGGTGTAAATCTCATAGAAATGCTCCTCCATTTTGACACCATAAATCTCGTCAACATACTCGTAACGCGCTGTGTCCAAATGCTTTGTAGGCAGCATTTCATCTTTGGCCTCATACTCGTCGCCATTTTTCAGTTTGATATTGAGAGTGTAGGTGCGGCCAGGCACTCCAAAAGCCGAAGAATCAGTCAGATATATGCCATCGTTGTCGTCATCGGTGAGAACGAAAAGATTGCCCTCGCCGTCAGAAATGGTTACGACAGCGCCCAACTCGGCCGGTGCCGGCTGATTGTAGAAATACGATGTGGAGCGCGTCAGACGCACGCTGTGCTGCATGGTGTCGCTCGAAAAATAACCCTCAACCACAAGGCGGTTGTTCTCGCCCTCGTTCAGTTCGATGTCGATTTTCTCGGTGCAGGCCGTTCCGAAAATCGCACTTAAAATTCCGATTGTCAATATGTTGTGTTTCATCGTTTTAGAATTTGAAGTTATAGGTTACTGCCGGGAAAATGCCGAACATATAAAGTTTCTCAGCTGTCATAACCGACGGATTGTGCTCGTCGCGCTCAAACATGATGCTGGCAGCGTTGTGACGGTTGTAGACATTGTAAATCGACAAGTTCAAGTTCTGTTCAAGCCAAGGTTTGCCCTTGCGTTGAATAGTTTTGAAGTCGAAGGTGGCCGATAAATCGAGACGGTGGAAATCGGGCAACCGCAAGGCGTTGCGCTCAGCATAGACAGGCGCAATGATGCCGTTATACTCGAAACGCCCAGTTGGCAACGTACGCGGCGCGCCGGTTGAGTAAACCCAGTTAAGCGACAAGTGCAGACGCGGCAGAACATCGTAAGTGGCAACCACCGAAAGGTCGTGCGGCTTGTCGTAGTTCGACGGATAATACTCGTTGTTGTTGATAGTCTCAACCTTAGTGAAGGTGCGCGAATAGGTGTAGCTCAACCAACCGGTGAATTTTCCCTCCTGCTTTTTCAGCATCAGCTCAAAACCGTATGAATAGCCTTGTCCGGTGCGAATCTGCTTGGCCATCTCCTCACTGCTCGACACCATAACATCGGCATGTTCCTTAAAATCAACCACATCGTACATCTTTTTATAATAGGTCTCAATCGAAAAAGCGTACATATCCTGCTGAAAATTCTGGAAATAGCCCAACGAAACCATGCGGCATTTTTCGGGCTTGACATTTGAGTTGCTGGCAAACCACGAGTCGATAGGCAGCGGCGACATGGTGGTGCTGGCCAGATGCACATATTGGTATGTCTTCTGATAATTGACCTTCAGGCTACTCTGGTCGGTAAGCCGCCAGTTGACCGACAGACGCGGCTCCATTCCGCAGTAAGTGTTGTAAATACCGCCGTCGTGTGTTATGCTGTCAATCACGTTGTAATCTTTGTCGAACACCAGTTCCATATCATCGCCCGTGTTCTGCAAAGCCGAGAAACGCACGCCGTAATCGACATCAATCAAACCGCCGATTTTGGCCTCGTGCGACAGGTAAGCCGCCCACTCGTACGAGTAGTTATGATTCTCCTGCGGCTTCATGTAGGTTGGGCTGTTAGAGCCAGTCTTCACCGTAAACGGCGTGAATTTGTGGTAGGTGAACTGACCGCCGCCCTTAAGCGTGTTCTGCGGATTGGCGAAGAATGTCAAGTCAGCCTTCGCGTTCCAATCCCTAATCGACGACTCCCAGCGCGTGTCGTTCTGTTCAAGCCCGTACATAAAGTGCGAGTAGATAGCCGACAAGTTGGCGAACAGACGGTCGCTGAACAGGTGATTGTAACGTGTTGTAAGTGTGCGGTTTCCGTAGTCAATCTGCATCACGCCGGCGTAGTTCATCACATCGCGGCCAAAATAGCCCGAAGCAAATACGCGGTTGTTGTCGTTGATTTTGAAGTTCACCTTGGCGTTCATATCGTAGAAGTATAGCTTGGTGTCTTCAGGAATCTGGTCGCGATAGAGCGGGAAAAACATATCCATATACGAACGGCGTCCCGACACGATGAACGAGCAACGGTCTTTCAGAATCGGGCCATCGACAGTCAAGCGGCTCGACAACAAGCCGATGCCGCCGTTCACGCCGAATTTCTGCGGACTGCCCTCCTTCATACGCACATCGAGCAACGATGACAGGCGACCGCCGTACTCTGCCGGCATACCGCCTTTGTAGAATTTCACGTCTTTGAGCGCGTCGTTGTTGAACACCGAAAAGATGCCGAACATGTGAGCCGCGTTATAAACTGTGGCCTCATCTAAAAGCATCATATTCTGGCCCGTGCCGCCACCGCGGACGTTGTAGCCAATGAAACCCTCGCCCGACGTGCCCACGCCAGGCAGGAACTGGATGCTCTTGATAACATCGGTCTCACCGAACAGCGCCGGAATGCTCTTGATTGTGGCAATCTGCAATTTTTCCATTCCCATGTCGGGGTGCTCCAGATTTCGGTTAAGCTTCTCGCCGGTCACATCAACCTGCGCTATCTCGGTTGTCTCTTGTTCGAGGCTGAAATTCAGTTTGATATTGTGGTCGAGTGTCACGTTTTTTGTCATTGGCGAATAACCCAAAAATTTAGCCGTAACATTGTAGCTGCCCTGCGGCAGTGTCAAACTGTAAAAACCGTAGGCGTTGGTGATTGTTCCGGCGCCGGTTTCAGCCACATAAACAGTTGCTCCAATCATCTCCTCACCCGTCACAGCGTCGGTAACGACACCGCTCACCGTAAATTTGCCTTGCGGCGTACTTCCCTCAATTGCTTTAACATCAATTGTTTTTGCCGTCAGCCCACACAAGGCGAACAGCCAGATAAATTTTCTCATTTTGTTAGTTTTATTTTTTTTCACGCTTAATTGATGCATGAAAACGAAAAAGGTTGCACTTTCCTACTAATTTTTTTTAGATTTTTTTCGAAACAAACCACAACGCACTGAGTACCACAAATTTATTTCGACACTATTTTTCTAATTCGGGGTGCAAAGGTAGAGGTTTTTGATGCAACTGAGTTGCAATTGCGGTGAATAATGAGGTTTTATTGCACGACAAAACGTTGCCGAACACAAACATTTCCGTCCTCAACAATCAAGATATAAACGCCTTGTTTTAAGGCAGATACATCTATTCCATCGGTGTAAACAGTCTGCAATCGTTGTTGTCCGATTATATCGTAGATGCTGATTCTCAAACCGTTGGTATTATTAATGAATAATCTGCCACCGTAAACCGATACCGATTTATCGCAGACTTCGGCGCCAATAGCGGTCGGATTCGAATTGCCACCCAGGTTCTCAACATCGATAAAAAACGTCTGAGTTACAGTCTGTTCGTCAGCCGATGTTACCGTCAGTGTCACAATGTAGCTACCCGAGGCGTCGGCATCGGGAATGCCCGACAGCAAAGCCGTGCCATCAGCGTAATCGACAAGTGACAACCACTCCGGCGACTCCTTCAAACTAAAGGTAAGTTTCGAGCTATCAGCAATATATGCCGATACATCGTATTGGTATGGCAGCCCCACGCGCGCATCAGTAACCGGCCGCGAAACAAACATTGGCGCACTTACCGGGCCGTTGCTCCAAATCATAGTCACATATTCGGGATGGTCGATAAACGGATTTCGGTTTCCTTGATAGCTATAAATCACATTGTTACGGTTTATTTCAAACTCATCGACAGGGTCGGCCAAGTGCCAGGCTATCAAATCGGACAGTTTGGCAAAAACGGGTTCCGTTGTATTGTTGCTACTTGGCAGATAATCAACAATCTCAAGGTCGGGTTCACCGTTCTCGCCCTCGTAGCGCGTGGCCATATAGAAAATCATCCGCGCCACATCGCCAATCACCTCGGCGCGCGGCTTCCACACCCATTCGGTGTTGCTTTTGTAACAGCCCGTCGCCTTACCATTGTAATACACCGGCGTCGAGCACTCGGCAAACCAACGGCTACTGCGCTCGGTGTTGACCTCGTCGGCACAAGGGCGCAAATGATGCACATCGGTTCCCGCGCCGGGCTCGGTGCCGAAATTGCCGTGGATTTTGGCCCAGACATGCTCGCGCGTCCAGCCTTTGCCGTCGTTATACTCCTGCGCCGCATCGACGCTAAGACCGGTGTAAAGCAAAATGACATTGGCAGGATTGTTGGGGTCGCGGTCGGTCTCCTTCAGAATGTCCCACACATCGGTCCCTTTCGATGTATAGGGATACTCAACGTGACCTTTAATAATATTGTATAAAGCCGATTTCAGTTCATTGCCCGTTTTGCCTTCGGCCGGAGCGTAATAGCCTGCCGGAATCTGCGCCTGAGCTATCGCGACAACAAACAGCGCAACTAACACCGATACTGTTTTTCTTCCTTTCATCTTGAAATCGACTCTCATATTCAAATTGTTAGCTAAAACGGCAAGAAACGCCCCGTGCGGCGGCAGTATGCCTCATATTCCTCGCCGAAATCGTTTCGCAGACGCTTTTCTTCGGTCCGAACCTGAATAAGCATTATCACAATGAAAACGACAAAAACCACCACCGGCTGCCATTTCCAAAACCAAACGCAAATACCTGTCAGATAGACAAATGTGCCTGTCAGCATCGGATTGCGGCTCAGACGATATGGGCCATCGGTCATCAAATGGCTGGTGCGCGGCGCTACCTCATGTCCAAAGGCGTCCATTGGGTTTCCGTTGCCCTTCCAACGCATATAGACAATCGACCATACGCTGATGAGCAACCCTGCGACGGCAAGCACAGCGCCAACCGTAAACAACACTGTATCAGTCGGAAACAAAGCCGGCTTGCCTGAGACAAGCCACATAATAAATGGTATCAAACCCACAAACAACACGCCGCCCAGCATGTATCCGAAAATCTCTTTAAGTGTTTTCATACATATATCTTTTGTAGGCAAATTTACATTTTCATTTTTACACGGGACACTGATTTTGCCGAATCGAAAAAATAGTTACCGTCCCTTGTCGGAAAATTCGAAAAAAGACTATCTTTGCGGCCGATTTTTAAACATTTAACAACAATAAATTATGTCTGTAAGAATTCGCTTGTCACGACATGGTAGAAAGGCATCAGCCTACTATCACATTGTCGTTGCCGATAGCAGGGCACCACGTGATGGTAAGTTCATTGAGAGATTGGGTAGTTACAATCCTAACACAAATCCTGCTACTATTGAACTTAACTTCGAACGGGCTCTTTATTGGTTACAAACTGGTGCTCAGCCATCTGACACCGCAAAATCGTTGCTTTCGAAACAAGGTGTTCTGTTGAAGAAACACTTGCTCGAGGGCGTTAAGAAAGGCGCATTTGACGAAGCAGCCGCTGAGGCTAAATTCGAAAAATGGGTAGCCGACAAGAAGTCGAAACTTCAAGCCACAAAAGACAAAATCAAGGCTGACGCAAACACAGCCAAGAAAAACCGTCTTGAGGCAGAGCGCAAGGTGAACGCCGCCAAAGCCGAGGAACTTGCCAAGAAGCAAGCTGAGGCAAAAGCAGCAGCCGAGGCCGCAGCTAAAGAGGCTGAAGCCGCAGCAGCTGAGGCAGAAGCACCTGCAGAAGAGGCAGCAGCCGAAGCAACAGAGGCTCCTGCAGCTGAGTAATCTGCCAAGTATGGACGTGCAGGATTTTGTTGAGGTAGGCAAAATTGTCAAAACACATGGTGTGAATGGCGAAATAATTGTCGAACTCGACAATCCCGCAATACTTGAAGACACAACCGAACCCGTAGCTCTTGAAATAGAAGGGCTGCGGGTTCCTTTTTTTATTGAACAGGCCAAAGCCGTGAGCGCCCAGCGCGCCCGTGTTCAGTTCGACTGCACTCACACCGAACAACGCGCCAAAACACTGGTTGGCTGCAAATTCCTTGTCAATCCCGATTTGCTCGACAACGAAGACGAAGGTTTCTCGTCGCCATCGGCGCTTATCGGATTCACCGTCACCGACAGCCGCAAAGGCCAGTTAGGCACAATCCGCAGTATCGACAACCTCAACATCAACCCGCTGATGGTGGTTGGCGACAACGAACTACTCATCCCCTTCCACCCCGATTTTGTTACAAAAATCGATTTCCGCAAAAAACTTGTCAAGGTATCAGTGCCCGAGGGGTTGCTGAATCTGAATGAGTAAGGTGTTTTTGATTTTCAACCACGGAAATCACGAAAAACACGGAAAGAATTATCCCCTCACCTCTTCGGCGAAAGTGTGATGAGCGGAACCATCATCTCGTCCATGCTGATACCGCCGTGTTGGAAGGTGTTGCGGTAGTACTGCACGTAATAATTATAGTTGTTCGGGTATGCGAAAAAGTCGCTGTTGGTGGCAAAAATGTATGACGTACTGACATTTATGCGCGGCAGGTGAATGGTCTGCGGATTGCGGATTTCGTAAACCTCCTTGGGGTTGTAGTCAAGGTTGCGGCCCTGTTTGTAGCGCAGGTTCGACGACACATTTTTATCACCAATAACCTTTATTGGATTGGTGACTCGAATGGTGCCGTGGTCGGTGGTCAGGATAATCTTTATATTCTTGTTAGCCAAGGTTTTCATCAGTTCGAAGAGCGTGCTGTGCTCAAACCACGATTTGGTGATGCTGCGATACGATTTCTCGTCGGCGGCCAACTCGCGAATCATCTGCAACTCGGTGCGTGCGTGCGAAAGCATATCCACAAAGTTGATTATCAGCACAGAAAGTTGATTGTGCATAATCTCGTTCAAGTCGTTCGACAGCTTCTGACTCTTTTCGGCGTTATGGATTTTATCGTAGAACAGACTGGCCTTCACTCCCATCCTATCCATCTGTTTCTGAAGTAGTTCGCGCTCAAAATTGTTTTTTGCGCCGTCCTCGTCTTCGTTAACCCAGAGGTTGGGATGCAGTTTCTCGATTTCCGACGGCATCAGTCCGGCAAACATGGCATTGCGCGCAAACTGTGTGGCCGTGGGCAGAATGCTGAACAGAATATCCTCATCATCAACATTATAGTAGCTGGCAATCATCGGCTCAATACATTTCCACTGGTCGAAGCGCAGGTTGTCGATAACCACCACAACCACTTGCTCGCCGCGGTTCAACAACGGGAAAACCTTGTGCTTGAAGGCATTAGGCGACAGAATCGGCGCTTCGCTGGCACGATTGGCAAACCACGACTCATAGTTAGTGACAATGTAGCGCACAAACCGCTTGTCAGCTTCGCTTTTCTGCATTTGCAGAATTTGCTCCATACTGCTGATACCGTTTTTCTGCAACTCCAACGTCCAGAATGCCAGTTTCTTATGAATATTCTTCCAATCGTCGGCAGTGTCGGCGTTGTTTATCTCGACGCCCAACTCGTTGAACTGCGACTGGTAGCTCATCGATGTTTTTTGGCTGACGAGCCTGCGTTGGTCGGTTATCTTCTTGATTGTCATCAGAATCTGCATAGGATTCACCGGCTTAATCAAATAATCGGCAATCTGCGACCCAATGGCCTCATCCATTATGAATTCCTCCTCGCTCTTGGTTATCATAATGATTGGCAGCGAGTTGCGAATCTTTTTTATTTGAGCCAGCGTCTCCAAACCATTCAGTCCGGGCATATTCTCGTCGAGGAAAACCATGTCGTACTGATTGTGCGAAACCATTTCAACAGCGTCGATGCCGTTGTTTATGGTATCAACTTTGTAACCCTTTGATTCCAAAAAGATTATATGTGGTTTGAGTAGGTCAATCTCATCGTCAACCCAAAGAATGCTGGTCTCTTTCTGCATAAAAAAAATCGTTTTTTAGATAACGAAGATACACTTATAATGTTGCACGGCATCGCATTCAAAAAAATTTTAGCTGACAACAATGGTAGTTTTACTATTTTGCCGCACCAAAACATTTTTTATGAAACGTCTGACAATAACGGTTTTAGCGGCGGTTTTGTCGCTTGCGGGGCACTGCAACGAAGGAATGTGGCTGCCTTTTCTGCTCGAGAACAACATTGGCGAGATGCGCGAAATGGGGCTGCACCTCACCGCCGACGACATTTACAACATCAACCAGGCGTGTCTGAAAGATGCGGTGGTCGGTTTTGTCGATTTAGACAGCCCGTTCAGCCATTTCTGCTCAGGTTCAGTCATTTCGGCGCAGGGGCTTGTCATCACCAACCACCATTGCGGGCTCAGCGTTGTGCAACAACACAGCTCGCTCCAAAACGACTACATCACCAACGGCTTTTGGGCTATGAGTCAGGCCGATGAGCTGGGCGGAAACGACATTGGCGTCTGCTTTTTGCGCCGAATGGAAGATGTTACCGAAACCATTTTGCAAGGCGTAAGCGACACACTGTCGGTAAAGCGGCGCAACGATTTGATAAATAGCAATATATCGCAGCTTGAGAAAAAAGTGTCGGACAGCACCGGACTCAAAGCTCATGTTGACGCTTTTTATTGCGACAATGAGTATTATCTGTCTGTATATGAGATTTTTGAAGATGTCAGATTAGTTGGCACACCGCCCATCGAGGTTGGAAAATTCGGCGGCGACACCGACAACTGGGCATGGCCGCGCCACACTGGCGATTTCACGCTCTTCCGCATCTACGCCGACAGCCTTAACCGACCATCGGCCTATTCCGAAAAGAATGTCCCCTATCGCGCCAGCAACTATCTGAAAATAAACGCAAAGCAAAAGACAGAAGGCGATTTTGTGATGCTGATGGGCTATCCCGGAACCACCAACGAGTATCTGCCGTCGTTTGCCGTAGCCGCCCGTCAGGATGTCTTCGACCCGCTTGTGGTCAGCATCCGCGGCAAATCAATCGACATTATCAAAGAACACATGCGCGCCGACCAATCGGTGATGATTAAATACACCAGCAAAGTTGCAAGCCTCGCCAACGCTTGGAAAAAATATCAAGGCGAACGCACCGGACTGATAAGCAAGCGCGTGGTTGAGAAGAAACGCGGACGCGAGCAACAGATGAGCCAATGGATTGCCGAAACCGATGAACGCAAAGCACAGTACGACAACCTGTTAGACTATTACGAGGCCGACTACATCGAATATGCGAAACTGGAAAAAGCACGGCTACTAATGAGCGAGACGCTTTACAAATCGGAAATGCTGACCGTCGGGCGGAGAATAAAGACGATACTTAACCGCAACATCTCCGACAGCGCAAAACAGTCACAAATTATTGATTATCTGAACGATTTCTTCGCAGATTACGACCTTGCCACCGACCGCGCCGTAACGTCGATGCTGATTGGCGAATATCTTGACAATGCCCTGCCGGAGCACATTCCTCCAACGCTGAAAAAGTTGAACCGCGCCACAGCCGCCGATGTTCTCATCAGCAAATCGTTCCTGACCGACAGCGCTGCGGCCGTCGCCTTCTTCCGAAAAAGTCTTGCGCCCGACACAAAAAAACTGATGAAAGACCCGCTCTACATGTTAGCCAGCGAGACAGTCGAAATCTACAAAACAACTATCGGCAATCCGCTTGGCCAAATTGAGCACAAAATCGACGACCACCAACGTCTGTTCATGCAGCTTCAGCGCCAATGCTTCGCCGACAGCCGCATCTTCCCCGACGCCAACTCAACCTTCCGCATCGCCTACGGACAGATTGGCGGATACCGCCCGTCAGACGCCGTGAGATACACACCGTTCACCACACTCGGCGGCATTATGGAGAAATGCGACCTCGATGTTTATGACTACACCGTGCCCGACCGGCTCAAGCAACTTTACGCCGACAGCGACTTCGGACCTTACTGCAACCCTGACGGCACAATGCCCGTTTGTTTCCTCAGCACCTGCCACACCACCGGCGGCAACTCCGGCAGCCCCATGTTTGACGCCGACGGGAACCTTATCGGCCTCAACTTCGACCGCGTTTGGGAAGGCACAATGAGCGACCTGCAATTCGATGCCGACATCTGCCGCAACATCGGGCTCGACATCCGTTTTGTCCTCTTCTTCATCGACAAATACGCCGGCGCCCGCCATCTGATTGATGAGTTAGACATTGTCGGATTATCTGAATAACAAACAATTGCGCATATTCATAAAAAAAACACACAATGTGTTGCATTACGAAAAAAACTTTCATTTACTTTGGTGCAACTAATTCTTATTTATCGATTGGAATAAATGAACCCCATTTTGAAGAAACTAAGTCTTACCAGCGGTAAGACAGTTCTGATTCTTAATTCCCCCAAAGATTTTCTGCAACTACTCAAAGACAACGGCATTGAAGCGCACGTTGAGGTGGAAGATTATTACAATCACGTTCAGATTTTTGCCAAGAACCGCGAGGAGGCCGAAGAACTTCTGAACGAGGCCATGAACGCTGTCGAAACCGACGGTCATCTGTGGCTGTGCTACCCAAAAACCGGCTCCGACCTTAACGACAAGACCGTTTTCGCCTTGCTTGAAGAGTACGAGCTGTCGGGCGTGGCCAAAGTGCCCCTCAACGACGACTGGATTGCTATCCACGTCAGCTACAGCGACGATGAGGACACCAACAACTACGAGCCGGAAAAGGGAGGGAAATTCCGTGACGGATACGATGAGTAAACCGTAACTAATTATCCGTATCGACCTTGCGCCGCGTCATTCCTTTCGCCCAACTAAAATTTTCATTCGCGAAAGTAGAACGTACAACTTTATTCTTAAATTTGGCGCAAAAGTTGTGTTTTGGGCTAAAGGTGCGAACACTCTAATTGTTAGCCTGATAGGACTTTGAAATATTTAAAAAACTTAAAATATGTACACGTTAGGAGTAGATGTTGGAAGTTCGTCGGTGAAGGCAAGCCTGGTCAATGTTGAGACCGGCAAATGCGTTGCAACCACCTTCTTCCCCAAAACCGAAGCAAAAATTATAGCTGTCAACCCCGGCTGGGCCGAGCAAGACCCCGAAAGCTGGTGGGAGAACCTGAAACTCTCGGTTCAGACAATAATGAAAGAGAGCGGCGCCAATCCGGCAGAGGTTAAGGCGATTGGTATTTCGTATCAGATGCACGGACTGGTTTGCGTCGATAAGCACAAAAACGTGCTGCGCCCCTCTATTATATGGTGTGACTCGCGCGCAGTGCCTTACGGCGAAAAAGCCTTCAAGACTCTCGGCGCCGAAAAGTGCTTGAGCCACCTGCTCAACTCGCCGGGCAACTTCACCGCCTCGAAACTGGCTTGGGTGAAGGAAAACGAGCCCGCACTCTATGAGAAGATTTACAAGATTATGCTTCCGGGCGATTATATCGCTATGAAGATGACCGACGAAATAAGCACCACAGTATCAGGCCTTTCCGAAGGTATGATGTGGGATTTCAAAGAGAACAAGTTGGCCACATTCCTGTTGGATTACTACGGAATCGACCACTCGTTCATTCCCGAAATCAAGCCGACATTCAGCGACCAAGGCCATTTGAGCGCCAAAGCCGCCGGCGAACTGGGCTTGAAAGAAGGCACACCGGTAACCTACCGTGGTGGCGACCAACCGAACAACGCATTGTCGCTCAACGTTTTGAACCCTGGCGAGATTGCCGCAACAGCCGGCACTTCGGGCGTTGTTTACGGTGTGAACGGCGAGGCCAACTACGACCCGCAATCGCGCGTCAACTCGTTTGCGCACGTCAACCACACTGCCGACCAAACACGCATTGGCGTTCTGCTCTGCGTGAACGGCACCGGAATCCTCAACTCGTGGGTTAAACGCAACATTGCCCCCGACGGAATCTCTTACAACGAGATGAACGACCTGGCCGCCAAAGCCCCAATCGGCAGCGCCGGCTTGAGCGTTCTGCCTTTCGGCAACGGCGCCGAGCGTATGTTGGGCAACCGCGAAATCAACTGCTCAATCCGCGGCTTGAACTTCAACGTTCACTCGAAACACCACATTGTCCGCGCCGCACAAGAGGGCATCGTCTTCTCGTTCAAATACGGTATCGACATTATGGAGTCGATGGGTATGAAGGTGAACAAGATTCACGCCGGACACGCCAATATGTTCCTGAGCCCGATTTTCCGCGACACGCTGGCTGGCGTAACCGGAGCAACCATCGAGCTTTACGACACCGACGGTTCGGTTGGCGCAGCCAAAGGCGCAGGAATGGGTGCAGGCATCTACAAGAACAACAACGAGGCATTCGCAACACTTGAGAAACTTGCTGTTATCGAGCCAAATAAATCGGCCCGTCAAGAGTATGCCGACGCTTACGCAAAATGGAAATATCGCCTCGAGAAATCGATGAGCAAATAGATATGAGAGTTAAATTATTGTTTAATAACTACTAAAATTTAAAAAAATGGCAAAAGAGTATTTTCCACAAATCGGAAAAATCAAATTCGAAGGTAAAGATTCGAAGAACCCAATGGCATTCCACTACTATGATGCCGAGAAAGTGATTATGGGCAAGCCAATGAAAGATTGGCTGCGTTTTGCAATGGCTTGGTGGCACACTTTGTGCGCCGATGGTAGCGACCAATTCGGTGGCGGTACCAAATCGTTCCCCTGGAACCAAGGCGCCGATGCAGTTACCATCGCAAAACAAAAAGCTGACGCTGGTTTCGAAATTATGGAGAAACTTGGCATTCCTTACTTCTGCTTCCACGATGTTGACCTTGTTTCTGAAGGTGCTTCGGTTGAGGAGTACGAGGCTAACCTGAAAGCCATTGTTGCTTACCTGAAAGAGAAAATGGCAAAGACCGGCAAGAAACTTCTGTGGTCAACTGCTAACGTATTCGGTAACAAACGCTATATGAACGGCGCTTCGACAAACCCGGATTTCGACGTTGTTGCCCGCGCTATCGTGCAGATTAAGAACGCTATCGACGCTGGTATCGAGCTTGGCGCCGAGAACTACGTGTTCTGGGGTGGCCGCGAGGGTTATATGAGCCTTCTGAACACCGACCAAAAACGTGAGAAAGAGCATATGGCAACTATGTTGACAATGGCTCGCGACTATGCTCGCAAAAAAGGCTTCAAGGGCACATTCCTTATCGAGCCGAAACCAATGGAGCCGTCGAAACATCAGTATGATGTTGACACCGAGACTGTTATCGGCTTCCTGAAAGCTCACGGTCTTGACAAAGACTTCAAAGTTAACATCGAGGTTAACCACGCTACTTTGGCTGGCCACACCTTCGAGCACGAGTTGGCTTGCGCAGTTGACGCTGGCATGCTTGGCTCTATCGACGCTAACCGTGGTGATATGCAGAACGGCTGGGATACCGACCAATTCCCAATCGACCAATACGAGCTCGTACAGGCTTGGATGCAGATTATCCGCAACGGCGGTCTTGGCACTGGTGGTACCAACTTCGACGCAAAAACCCGTCGCAACTCGACTGACCTCGAGGACATCTTCCTCGCTCACATCAGCGGTATGGACGCAATGGCCCGCGCTCTTGAGAACGCAGCCAAACTGCTCGAAGAGAGCCCGTACAAGAAGATGCTGGCTGCTCGCTACGCATCGTTCGACAAGGGCGAAGGCAAGAAGTTTGAGGAAGGTAAGATGACTCTCGAAGAGGCTTACGAGTACGGCAAGAAGGTTAACGAGCCGAAACAGACTTCGGGCCAACAAGAGCTTTACGAAGCAATTGTTGCTATGTACGCTTAATCGTATGTTTGCATATAAGGAAAAAGGCGGAAGTGATTCCGCCTTTTTTTGTGCCTTTTTGAACGCAGATTACACTGATTGAACTGATTTCACAAATTTTTCTTTTCTGTTTTTCATTCACTTTCTTTATCTTTGACTTATTATTAAACATTAAAACACAATGCCTATGGTATAACGTCAATTAAAATTCACAAATACAACATATTAAAGCATACGGCTTTTTCTTTCTCTAAGTAAAATTTGGCCATTTTAGAGTTCAGAAGGAATGAGTTTGAATGCGCACATTTCAGCGTGCGCTTGACTTATTTCGTTGAATTCGGGTTAAGCCAAATACCTACTTAGAGCGGAAGACAGTTAAGTTAAACGCTTTTTTTATGTTGGTAAACATTAGATTAAAACGATAAGGTTTACAGTGTAATTAGTTATTAATCATTAATAAAAAAATTTTAGCATGAATTCAAGATTATTATTTGCCTCGTTCCTATCTGTGGGATTATTATTTTGCTCTTGCGAAAAAAGATACAAGTATGTTGAAAAAGTTAGAGAAACTGATGTTTTTGGAAATGTTTCAACAAAACAAGAAGAACCTGTAACCATTAAAGCCGCAACTGATACAGCGGCATACATAAGTGCTTACACGAAATTCAGTGCAGCAAAAGGGACATATCAAAATCTATCGGAAAGGGGTATGCCATATTTAAAGAAACCATTAAGTTTTAAACTATATGACCCGAATGGAAATGATATTACTGATATAGATTTTGTCACTAAATCGGAAAAAGAACAAAAAATTGATGAAATTGTATCTAAGATAGGTAAGTAAGACTATTCTAAGGAAGGTAATAACATGGGGATTTATAAGTATTGGTAAGAGCCGCGTTTTTGCGGCTCTTTTTATAAATGAATATAATTTGTACAAACTGTGCGATAAACGACATAAAATTTGCCGATATCGGCAAAAAATCCGTATATTTACGGCAGTTTTTACGTAAAAACTTGCCGATAGAATGGATTTTATTTCAGTAACACAGTTTGCCGAAAAGTACGGAATCAGCGAGCGCACAGTCCGCAACTACTGCGCTGCGGGCAAAATCGAGGGCGCTTTTCTGACAGGCAAAACGTGGAATATTCCTGTTGAGGCCGCGTTGCCCAAAAAGTGCAAAAGCAAGGTGTCGCCGTTGTTGCAGCGTTTGCGCGACGAGCAACAGGCGCATTTGAAAGGCGGCATTTATCACCGCACGCAAATCGACCTAACCTACAACTCGAACCACATTGAAGGCAGCCGCTTGACCAAAGAACAAACGCGCTATATATTTGAAACTAACACACTTGGCGTCACCACCGACAACACCCGTATCGACGACATTTTGGAAACGGTGAACCACTTTCGCTGTATCGATTACATTATTGTCCACGCCACCGACAGCATAACCGAAGCGCACATAAAAGAGTTGCATAAGATTCTGAAAACCAATACGTCGGATAGTCAAAAAACGTGGTTTGCCGTTGGCGATTACAAACGACTTGCCAATGAGGTTGGCGGCGAGGAAACCGCACAACCGTCCGATGTGCACCGACGTATGAAGGAACTTCTTGCCGAATATAACAACTTGAAACACATTGAGTTTGACGATATTTTGGATTTTCACGTGCAGTTTGAGCGAATCCACCCGTTTCAAGACGGCAACGGGCGCGTGGGTCGTCTGCTGCTGTTCTGGCAATGTCTGCAAGCCGCCATTGTTCCGTTCATAATCACCGAAGATTTGCGGCTGTTCTACTATCGCGGCATTCAAAACTGGGGCAGCGTCAACGGCTATCTGCGCGACACCTGTCTGGCGGCGCAAGATAATTACAAGGCTGTTTTGGACTATTTTGGGATTAGTTATTGAAATTCTTGCAATTTCACAATTGTCCGGGCTTTGTTGCCGACAACAAACCGGAAAACATTTACCGGCGATGCTTGGAAACAGCCTAACGCTGTGGGATTTATGTTGTTGTCGGGATTGGTAAGCGGCGGCTGAATGTTGCTGAAATTGGTGCTGAACTGCTTCGACAGACCGAAGAAATACTCGTACACATTCTCCGACAGCGAATAAACCTTGACGACAACCGAATCGCCGGTCTCAAAGTTATGATTGACAGTCATTTTGAACGTAGAAGCCTTGTGCGTGTCCTCATAAATCCAAAGGTTCGAATAGTTGTCGAGCGGCACACCATTTTGCTCAACCGCAATGCGATAATAGCTGGTCGTATCGCTTATCTGCGGAGCAAGAACCGTAATGTAATAGCCAATGGTGTCGAACAGCGT
>JAFZKK010000149.1 GCA_017551905.1 Salinivirgaceae bacterium | reverse complement strand
CATTGCGTTTTGAATCGTTTGTATCTGTGTTTTAACATGTATTACAATTGTCTGCGTTTATAGCCATAGTGTTTCATCCTTGAGCGAAGAGTGTCACACGCATACTTGTTCATTTCAATGTGCGCTACAGGTTCAAATCCTGCTCTAATAAAACCTTCAGAAAGCCCGCCAGCTCCTGCAAATAGGTCTATGAATGTATATTTTTTCTTGGGCATAATAGTTACGGCTTTTTTCCTCATTACATAGTTTGTTAAAAAACTGTTCTTGATTATTGTATCCGTATATCTTTCTGCAAATAGAATAACAAATCGGCTATCTTCCGGTAATGCGGGTTATCTTTGTGCAGAATAAGACACTTGACAATTTCCATACTCGCTTGTAACTTAATCCTATTATATAGCAGATTGGAATTTGATATTGTTTCGGGGGCTATCGCATTGTAGAGGATACTTACTATTGCGTTATCGTAAAGTTTAATATCATCTTTAGAAAAATCATTCAATGCGATACTATGCTCATTATTCCAATGTTTAGCATCTTCATTACTTGTAGGTAAATGCCCAAAGCCGATAGCATTAGTTAAGGAGAATCTTTTTATAAAATCAGATGATCTACACGCAAGTAGGAACAATGACTTATCAGTCAACATAGCAACATTCTTCTGATTGAATAATTCAAAATTATCCTGAACACATGCATATAGCCCCTTGCTATTACCATGCCCTAAGAAAATAATTGTATCTGCATCCTTAGTGGCATCATATATTCTGGAAATAGTATCCTCTTCACTATCCGCATCATAGCCAACGCCATCTGCAGAGAGCGTCGTACAAATATGGTCATATAGAGGTTTTAGGAAATCCGTAGAACCGTCCCTCTCTTGAGAATATATACAAACAGTTTTACTCATGATTGACGGCTACTATATATGCAAGTGTTTGACGAATCAATTCTTCCTGAAATTCACGTCCTTGGAGTGTATCAGATTCTATTTCTTTCCCAATTTCCTTTAATGTCTTTCCAACAAACGGAGGATAACATGATTTAAATACAATATCTGGGGCACATTCTTTAAGAACATTGATTAAATGCTGCTTATATTGTATTTCCGGATTGCGAAGATGTTTTATTAGTTTCTGCTCATACCCTTTACCACTGACAAAATCATTTATTTTGGCTATCCTTGCCAAATCTTCAATAACTTTATCGACATCTATATCATCAATTTTAGCTTTCGCAGGCAATAATGATAAGACTTGTTTAATGGCATCTTTAATTGTGGCAGAATATAATATCTTATAAATTTGGGGATATCTTTCTATAAGAGCTAAAACTATATCCACACCAGTAAAAGAATCTTTTCTTGTGGCAATCTTATAATCAGAAACAATGATGGATACATCTAATGTTTCTATCAAGTTATTACAATCCGAAATAATGGAATCTATATCCAAACCGGAATGGTCTGGTTTTATGTATTTTCGCTCTGTAGGTTTGATAAAAACAGGAACGACTTCAATACCTTCAGCTCCTAATACGCGCTGCACATGAGTATTGAAATATTCTTCCTGATTATCATCATCTATTATTAAGCAATGTGTTCTCATATGTCAAATTCTATTCTAAATGTTGCTCCTTTGAGATATATATTATTCCCCAAGAACGAGATTTTCCCATTCATATCGTTCACTATCTTTTTAACTGATGCGAGGCCTATTCCAGATCCTCCATAGCGGGTAGTTACACCTATGTCAAACATGTGCTTTCCTATAGTGGGGTCTGAAACTCCATTACCAGAATCTGAAAAATCTATAACATATTTGTTCTCTTTTTGGAAGATATTTATTTGTATTTTATCAGCATGCTCTTTTTTCGCATTGCTAATTAAATTATCTATCAATACAGATATGTCCAATAAACTATATGCTCCGAAATATTCTGCATTTTTCTCATTGATGATTTTAAAATCTATATCCCTAAAGAGAACTTCCGAACACTTATTTATGTATTCAACGATAAAATCGGATAAATTTATTATCTCTTTATCTGCAAGTTTTTTTATGTTAGCTTTTGTCAACAGACTCGCTGTGCTTATGATTTTATCAAAGAAAGCGCGAATGACTCCAATCTCAAGAATAAACTCTTTCGATATAGAACTATTTGACTTTACAATATGGTCAATCTTATCAAACGCCGGTTCAATTTCTGCTGCATAGACATTTATGATGTGTATAAAAGATTCTTCTTCCTCAGATATGGTTCGCGTGGATTGTAGGTATGTATTGGCTTGTTTGAACAAATCTCTCTCTCTTTCCGCTTCTTGTTGCTTCTTTTCAGCAGTCGAGATACGTATGTGGGCAGCCTGTTTTGTCGCGTCAATCTCCTTTTGGATTTCGTCCAATTGTTTTTTCAGAGCTTCAATAACATGCGTTTGTTCTTCTATCGTTTTTTTATACTGTTGAATCTCTGCTATAGCTTTAGAGGTGGCCTCTGTTGTAGTATATCTTGAGAAAGCAGCCAATTGTTTCTCTAATTCCACACTCTCTTCTGCCTTTCTTCTTAATATTTGTGCCAAAAGTTCACCAGATACTTTTTTATTTTCAAAGTCGGATAATAGCTGGGAAAATTCTTGTTCAGCCAGCACTTTTTCCTCTGCGACTTTTGACTCAATCAAGTCCTCATTAATATATAATTCTATTACCTTTTGCGGATTTGCATTAATAATATAATGTATACTTTCATAGATTCTACGTCGCTTTATATTAGAATCTTCTTTATATTTTAAATCTTTTTCAACAAGTTCACCACTAATAATTTTCTTCTCGATTTCTGACGTTTTGTTTCTATCTTCTTCAGGAATACTATCCCAATCCAAACCATCAACGACATACCTTTCCAATCGTCTCAATACCCTATAAAATAAACCATTTTTTTTATTCGTAAGTATGTCATAGTTGTCGTTTTTGACCAATCCTTCCCTGCTGGATACAATCTGAAAAGTTTCATCTACATCCAATATTTCTATCTGACCAACCAAATCACGAGCACTAATAAAACGCGCATAGCCTTGTGCACGCCTTTGATCAAGTTTCAACCAATCATCGCCAAATTCTCCATACGGAGGTATTCTAAACCCATTAAGAAACAAAAAAATAGAACCGTAATCAACAGAGCGAATACCTGTTTGTTTGGTAAAAAAGGCTTTAGCATAAGTATTAAGGAAATATAAAGTGATTTTAAAATCCTTGATGGCCGGATAATAATCCGATACTTCCTTAATCCAATAAATAGTTTCTCCTTTATCTTTAAGAGTTGTTTGTATTTGAGAGCCACCTTCTATTGATTTGCACTCAATGCTTGTTGTTTTAAAATCAAGTTTCTGAAAAATCGTATTTTCTACTTTGCCTATAAACTTGTCATTTTCTTCCTGTTCGGCATTCTCTGCCAAAAATTCTGGTGCATTTAGATATATACCAAAATCATTCTTCTCAAATGCCTGATTGGGATTGATGAGTTTTTCGAGATACTTTTTCAAGTTTGTTAATTTGTCTGTTATCCAGCGATTGCCATCATATGCAACCCAATTGCTGCGCAATTTTATGATCTCCAAGACAACACCATGCTTAAACGGTTGGATGCCACGTTGCAATAACTCCGAAGAAGTTAACACTTCATAATCCAGAGCAATAGATTGTATTTCTGTATCTTTGTCATTTATTTCAAATTTTTTCCAATCTATCTTTAAAGAATAGTATGTGTTGCTATCTTTCGTAGAGTATAAATTAAGATATTTGCCTAACCTGTCACATGAAAAACGTCCAACACCTTTGGCTCCAGCCATTAATCTATTATACTGTCTGGACTTTGTTTTTTTCTCGGAATAAGCGATATTTAACCATTTCTCACGAATATCCACTATGTCCATTCCGACTCCATCATCAGCTAATATCAATTTCGAGGTTTTATGCGAATATTCCTCGACTTCGCTATCGTCATTTTCTTTAAGGTTCAGAAATGAAATATCCACTCGTTTTGCATCTGCATCAAAGGAATTCTTGACGAGTTCAAGGATGGCAATATTATCATCATTGATAAGATCTTTACCAATGATACTTTTTATTTGCACATTTGTTTTAAAGTGAAGACTTGCCATATCTTATATCATCATTTTAAGTACATTCCCCGCTTGTTCTGCAAACAAAGGCGGAATGGCATTGCCGATTTGTGTATAACGAGGAACTTCCAACTTGCGCATCTTGCCGCCAGTGGTGTACTTTTTCTTAATCTCGTACCAATCGGGAAACGATTGGATACGAGCGCACTCACGAACGGTCATGATACGAGGCTCACAATAGTGCAGATAATCGTCAGGATGCCCCGTAATGGTTGGCGAAACGGCATTGGGATCCAGCACCGTAATACCTCGTTGTTTGATACCCCACTGCTCACGGGATTTCCCGTCAATCCGTTTACCTCGTTGTGGGTATTCAGCAAGCAACCGTTTGTAACAATTGATTTTATCTGGTGTTTGTTTGGCAAAACTATGGCTATCGGCTATATCATGTGTTTTTGGGTAATCTCCACGCATTATTTTTTCGTATGCCGTAAGTTTTTTCTTATCATATATTCCAGAATAAAACCCTTTTCTGTCTGGAGAAGAAACTTCCCCATTGGAACGCAAAAGGTCTGAAATGGCATCTTGCAAAGTGGTGGTTGTTTTCAATCCTTTTTTTGTCAAAAAAGTATCGCGATTGGCTTTCAACAAATCCTCAAATTGCTCAGGTGCACCTAATTCTTGTCGAATCCCAACAAGAATAAAACGTTTGCGGCGTTGTGGTACGCCGTATTCAGAAAAATCAATCACGTGGGGTCTTACATTGTATCCCAAGTTTCTCAATTCACGAATTACTTTGTGAGAATAAGGTTCATTCTCGGTTGAAGTTGATTTCCCTTTGTCGAAAGCGTATGTAAAACCTTTTACATTTTCAAAAAGAATCATTTTCGGCCGCACTAAGTCGATAAACTTAATATACGAGAATACTAATTGATTACGCACATCATCTTCAACACGTTTCCCTGCCATGGAAAAACCTTGACAAGGTGGTCCTCCTGCTACCAAATCAACCTTGCCTTGCAATGCTTCCAATTGCTTTGGATATTTTTCCAGCACTTCATTGATGTCATGTTCCTTTTGAGGCAGCCAATCAGGCCATTGGAAGTGTTTTTTGTTGTCAATCAGATTGTATTTCAGAGTTTCAAATGCAAATGCATTCTTTTCGATAGCAAAAAGACCCTTCCAGCCGGCTTGATATAAGCCTAGCGATAAGCCCCCACACCCTGCAAAAAGGTCAATTACTGTATAGTTTTTCTTTTTCATTAGTTTTCTTTTAAATGCTCAATTAAAAACCTCCTCAACGGCTCCAAATACTCCGCATCCAAATTCCAATGTTTTGTGTTGAAATACTCTCTATTTCGCTCTTTTATCAATTCTTTTTCGTCATTCGTTGGTCCAAGCAATGCCTCCAAATATCCATAAATCTTTGTTTTCTTGGCGGGAGTGGTTAATGGCGGTGGTGTGCGGCCAGGAATCTCTAATTTGACAAGTTCTTTTTCGTAATCTTCCCAACAATTGAAGATCGGTCGGTTATTCGGATTTATGATGCTTTCCAACAAATCTTCCAAGGCACCTTTATTTTTGTTATTTGGCAGCAAAAACAACTCGAAGTTAACGCCCGCTTTTTCTTTCCACTCCAATAATTCGTTTCGCCTTGCATCTATGTCTTTATCTGCATCGAAGATAACAAGATTCACCCCGTCATTGGCCGTCATACTACGCATCTTGTTCACAAACTTATGCAAATTGTCTTTTCCGTCAGTTTTAAAAATAAAACCTTCTGGCGCTGGTTTCCCGAACAGATGTTGGTAGTATTGTTCAAAAAACACTAAATCAGCAATTCCTTCAACAATAATGTGAAAACGTTCTTTCATAATGCTAAACTTCTAATTTCCACACCATTCTTGCAAGCGGCATTCAGTTCCTCAAAGGAATATTTGTATGCTTGCTGCCCTTTAAGTTTGGTGTTCTCTATTGTATATAGCCGCAATGCATCTTGGTAGCAGGGTTTCTCTTCAAGCATTTCGTTCAACCGGTATAGAGTTTCCTTGCTGTGGGTTGTTATAAATATTTGTTTGTTTGTTTCGGTTGCCAAAGCAAAGATGGCTTCCCAGAGTTTTTTGTAGGCTGAATAATGCAGACCATTTTCGATTTCGTCAATCAGAACAACATCGGATATTGGATTGGCGGACGCCGCCACAATTGTCAAATAACGGAACATACCATCGCCGTGCATTGTGACCGGTAATAATTCCGGCACACCTTCGATACCAACAAAAACGCCGTCAGACAATACTTCAATGGTCGTTATCCTATTATCAAAATAGACAAGCCGGTCAACAACCAATTGTTTCATTTTCCGTTTTACTAATTCCGACAAATCACTTGTCGAATTCCCGGTAGGAATATTCGCAGGAATCAGTGATGCATACATTTTTTCTTGATATCCGTCAGCAATTTTTCCCCTAATGGGACCTTGTTGGTTGAAGGACAATGTGCTTTTATACCTATTAACGATTTCGTCTTCTGTAATATCAAAATTCATCTCCACTTGATTGACTTGAACCATTGCGTCGGACCGTTGGATTTGGCCTATCGGCGTTGTGGTTTGAGATTGTTCGTCGAAAACAAATGGCATTTTTAGAGTAAGATGTCGTTTCGCTCCTTTTGTTTGAATTGTGGAAATTTCCGGAGGATTCATTAACATTAAATTGTGAAACATATACCTTACGTCAAGAAAATGCCCATATGTTCCCTTTGAACGTAACATATTGATATTTCGGGGAAGTTCCGGATTTGACATTCCTGCAATCATCAATAATGCTTCAAGGATTGATGACTTCCCCGAACCGTTTTGCCCGAGAAAGACATTCACGCGTGAACAATCATCAATTGTCAGATGGTCAATGCCTCTGAAGTTCTTAATCTCAATGTTTTTGAATCCGTCCATATCTGTTAAATCCAATTTTGCAGCCGTGAATATTGAATATATCTCCGGCTATATTCCATTTTAAACTACAATAATACTCTTTTTTAAATATGTATCCCATAAAAAAACATTTCTTGTCAACCTGCGAAATGCAGGCTTTCCAACCATCTTATTCAGTTTTTTTCGACTAAATCGTAACCTCAATAGTATTTTTTCGTATGTTCGTAATCGGGAAACTAAAAGTTGTAACAATGGAGAATGATGTTTGTAAAAATCTTGAGAGATGCCCGATTTTTGTAAAGGGTGTTCTTGTGAATGATTTTGCTGATTTGGCTTACAAGAACATGTACTGCCTGGTTCCGGAAAAATACAAAACGTGCAAGCGTTATTTGGCGGCACAGGCAACCGGCAAGCCAGTTCCCGAAAGCATCATGCCCAACTCGAACAAAAGTCTTGAGGAGATTATCAAGATAATCAATTCAAAATAAGACTCCTCGCCTTTCAGACTTCCTTTATTTTATACACCACTCCGCTCATGGGCGGCATTTGAACGAACAGACCTGTCTCGTCGATGCTTTGTGCCGATTGCCGTATGCTCAGGCTGCCGCCAAAAACAGCACTAACCGACACCTCGCCCATTGTGTTGAAACCCATTGTCTGCCAGGCATGCTGCGGAATATGAATGTTGAAATCACGGGCACTGCAAGCATCAAAATTGACAACCACAAGCATAGCTTCGCCCTCAGTATGACGCAGATAGGCGTAAATCTTTGAGCTATCGACATTGCTGTTGGCCCACATCAAATCGTAGAAGGCTCCGTCGGTGAAGCATTTTTCGGTGGTTGCCAATCGCAAAATCGAAACGTATGTATCGCGGAGCCGGCGCTCACTGTCGCTAAGCAAGACGCCATCGGCTTTTCCGCCGTTATACCAGCGCTGAAACGCCAGAACGTTGTAATAATCGAAGATTGTGGTGCGCCCGTCGTCGCCGCTGAAGCCCGACTCGCCATTGGCCGGTTCGCCCACCTCCTGCCCGAAATAGAGCATCAGCGCGCCTTGGTTGATTGTAGCTGTGACAAGCATTGCCGGAATGGCTTTTTCGGCGCAGCCGGCAAAGAAACGCGAGGCGATGCGTTGCTCATCGTGGTTCTCCAAAAAACGGAGCATCTTATTGTTGATACCCTCTAGATTTTTCCACGTCTGGGTGATGTCGTAAGCCGGTGCGCCCCAGCAAGTTATGCCTCGCAGCGTGTCGTAAAGGCCAACCTTGTCGTAGAGGTAATCGAATCCGCCAGTGAAGATATAATCGCGATACATATTCGGATTATAAACCTCGGCAATAAACTGAATGTCAGGATATTGCGATTTAACTTTGGCTATCGCGAAATGCCAGAACTCAACCGGCACCATTTCGGCCATGTCGCAACGGAAGGCATCGACACCTTTCTGCGCCCAATAGAGTAGAATATCAACCATTTTAGGCCACAGGACAGGCATAGGAGCAAACTGTTTGTGCTGATTGTTCATGTAATCGACACCATAGTTGAGCTTCACCGTCTCGTACCAGTCGTTAATCGACGGCCAAGCCGAGAACTGGTCGTTGCCGGTGGCTTTTGCCGGATTTTCCTCGTATGTTGTCTGCAAATCGATATTGGTGCCCGAGCCGAAAGGCAGATGCAGCGGCTCACCGGTGTAGTAGAAGTCGTTGAGCGGCGAGAAGTGCCACTCCTGACAGTCGTTTAGCCCGAAATCGGCTTCAGGCTTGACATCGGAATGATACTGACGCGCCACATGGTTTGGCACAAAATCGATAATGAACTTCAGACCGGCGGCGTGTGTACGCTTCACTAAATCAGCAAATTCCTTCATGCGGTTAGGCACTGAAACCGCCAAATCGGGGTCGATGTCATAATAGTCGGTTATGGCGTAGGGTGAACCGGCGCGGCCCTTGACTATGCGCGGATTGCCGCCCGGTATGCCGAATTGTTCGTCGGCGGTGCAACGGGCGTGCTCAATAAGCCCCGTGTACCAGATGTGGGTAAATCCCATCGACTTTATCTGCCTGAAAATGTGCGGAGTAAAATCGTTCATCTTCCCCACTCCGTTCTCCTCGCGCGAGCCGTTCAGAACCGGATTCGTGTTCTTGTTTCCGAACAATCGCGGCAAAACCTGATATATTGATATTAGAGACATTGTAAATGTTTAGTGTTTAGAGTTTAATGTTTAGTTTAAAAGTTGAACAGGTTGAACAAGTTTAAAGCATTCATTGTTAATTACTAATTCCTAACTCCTAAATACTTATGCCTTTTGCCTAATGCCTTCTTTACTTTTTCCCCAGCAACCGCTGATAAACATTAGGTATAAACTGCCGTTGCAAAACGATTGCCGAACGCGCTGGTATATAGAGTTTTATAGTCGATTTATCGTCAACGCTGGCAACCGATGTCGGGTACGACATAGCCTCGTCGATGCGGCCGAAACCGCCAAACTGCAGTTCGTCGGTGCTGAGCAATATCTTGTATTTGCCCTCGACAACCGGTATCTCGAAATCGGTGTAGCTGCGCGTCGGGTGGAAATTGAAGACAAACAGCAAATCGCCACGCGAGAACGACAGCACCATATTCTCCTGGCTCACCAGCTGCGCATAGAACGGGAAAATCTTGAGCAAATGACGCTCGCGAAGAAGATGCACAATTGCAACATCGAAAGCATCCAAGTATTTGTATTTCAAGTCGTCGCGGTCGGCAAGGCTCCATTGGCGCATGGCGTATTTATACGACCAGTTGTTGCCCTCACGTGGAAAATCAATCCATTCGGGATGTCCAAACTCATTGCCCATAAAGTTCAAATAGCCGCCGCCGGCCGTTGCCATTGTCAGCAATCTTATCATCTTATGCAAGGCGATGCCTCGGTCGATTTGCAGATTCTGCGTCGTGACAAGCATGCTGAAATACATCTCCTTGTCCATCAGCCAGAAAGCCATGGTCTTATCGCCCACAAGCGCCTGGTCGTGCGACTCGGCATACGAGATTGTCCGCTCATCGGCGCGCTTCGAAGTCAGTTCGTGATAAATGTGCCCCAAGTCCCACGACTCATCGTTCGGGCTCTCTTTCAGCACTTTAATCCACATATCGGGGATTCCCATAGCCAGACGGTAATCGAAACCGACACCGCCGTCGGCCAAAGGCATTGCCAAGCCCGGATAACCGCTCATCTCCTCGGCAATCGATATCGATTCCGGATTGACTTGCTTTATCAGTTTGTTGGCAAGCATCAGATAAACAATGGCGTCCTCGTCCTGCGCGCCGTTGAAATAAAGCTCATACGACGTAAAATCCTCGCCCAGACCATGATTCAGATAAATCATGCTGGTAACGCCATCGAAACGGAAACCGTCGAAATGGAACTCCTCGAGCCAATATTTTATGTTCGACAGAAGGAAATGGATAACCTCGTCTTTTCCGTAATTGAAACAGTACGAATCCCACGCCGGATGCACGCCTCGGTCGCCACTGTGGAAGAACTGATAGCGTGTTCCGTCGTAAAGGCCAAGACCTTCGTTTTCGTTTTTAACTGCATGAGAATGAACCAAATCCATAACCACACGGATGCCATTCTGGTGACATTCGTCGATGAGCGCCTTGAGGTCGTCAGGCGTGCCAAACCGCGACGAGACGGCAAAGAAACTCGACACATGATAGCCGAACGAGCCGTAGTAAGGATGCTCCTGAATGGCCATCATCTGAATGGTGTTGTAGCCAAGCTTGATGACGCGCGGCAGCACATCGCGGCGAAAATCGTTGAATGTGCTCACGGCCTCCTTCTCGCCCGCCATGCCCACGTGCACCTCGTAGATGAAAGGCTCGTCGGCTTTCGGACGCTCGGTGCATTTCCACTCGTAAGGCTGCGGCGGACACCACACCTGCGCGCTGAAGATATTGGTTTTCGAATCCTGCACCACCCTGCGCGACCAAGCCGGAATGCGCTCGCCCTCGCCGCCGTTCCAGTAAACTTTCAGACGGAAAATGGAGCCGTGCCCGAACTTTGCCGCCGGCAGTTTCAACTCCCAGTTGCCGCCGTCGAGCGGTTTGAAATCGTAATCGGCACTCTCCTGCCAGCCGTTTATGTCGCCTATGAGCGTCACGCGCATTGCGTTGGGCAGCCATTCGCGGATTGTCGTTGTCTGTCCGTCGCAAAAAGTACCGTAATACATATAGCCGTTGGCGAAATCGTAAAGCGACTGTTTGCCGCCGCCTGTCAAGTGAGCCTCAACATCGGCGCAGTGCTGCATTCTGTCTGTAATTACTTGTCGGTAAGGATTCAACCAAGGGTCGTCCTTAACAATTTTTGGCACTTTCATATCTTCAAAATTTTACTAAATCTACAAAAAAATGCAAGACACAAGCGGAAAAGTTCCGTTTTTCTGCATTTATCGGAATATTATCAAATAAAATCTCTTTTTTTTGAAGTTTCTACCTAAGTTTCTTTATTTTTAGGAGATGTAAAAACACGTGTTTATGCAAGATGATATTCAGAAATCGATTATGCTGCTCCGCCAGGTTGAATTGTTCCGCGACTTTGACGAGGATGCGCTCACAGCCATGGCAAGCAACATGAAAGAGGTTCATTATAAGAAAGATGAGCTTTTGTTTGCCAAAGGGTCGCCGGGCAAATCGATGTACATAATTGTCGACGGAAGCGTGAAAATCCACAATGGCGAGCATACCTTTGCCACACTCAACAGCCGCCAATATTTTGGCGAATACGCGCTCATCGACGAGTCGCCACGCTCAACCAGTGTGACAACACTGCACGGCTCAACGTTCCTGATTCTGACACGCGAAAGGTTCAGCCAAGTGGTGGCGCAACGCCCCGACCTTTGGGAGAAGATGATGATTTCGCTGCTGGGCCGCCTGCGCAACTTCAACAACCGTGAGGAGGCTATGACTCAGAAAGCCAACGAGATACAAAAAGAACAGGAGAAACTTGTAGTTGAGAAGCGTAATCTGGAGAAACAGAAAAACGAACTGGAACAGAAAAACGCCGCCAAAGACAAATTCTTCACAATAATCTCGCACGACCTGAAGAACCCGTTCTCGGCTATCATCAACATTACCGACCTGATGCTGAGCGGGATATACCAATCGAATCCGCACAAAGACCACGAGTACATCAAACAGATAAACTTCTACTCGCACAAGATTTTCGGCCTGCTCGAGAACCTGCTGCAATGGGCGCGCTCGCAGACCGGACAGATAAAAATCAACTTCAAGAGCGTCAACCTTAACAGCGTCATAAACAGCGTTGTAGAGCAACAAGCTGGCGTCATCAAAGAGAAAAACATCAACATCGACACTGAAGCCGACCCGTATCTCGACATTTACGCCGACCAGGATATGACTACGTTTGTGATTCGCAACATTGTGTCGAACGCACTGAAATTCAGTCCGCAAAACAGCTCTATCACAATCAAGGCGCGCGAGGTTGAAGACGACATGGTGGAGGTCAGCATTGCCGACCAAGGCCCCGGAATGGACGAGGAACAGCTGGCTAAGGTGTTCCGCATCGACAGCCGCACCCTGAGCCACAACGAAAACAACGAGCTTGAAGGCACCGGACTCGGACTGATTCTCTGCAAGGAATTTGTCGAGAAAAACAACGGAAAAATCTGGGCCACAAGCACTAAAGACAGCGGAAGCACGTTCTTTTTTACGATGCCTAAGGCGATGTAAATGATGTTATAAGCATTTAAGTTTTAAGTTTTGAGTCAACTTGTTCAACTTATTTTATATTTGCACACATAAAAAACACGATAAAACATGGCAAATTTCAGTTTCGCACTGCGTTTAGCATTTGGCCTGCTGCCAAAAACAGAAAAAATAGAAAACGACCGCAAACAGCTTATCGATGAATACAATAGGTTGGAGGAGTTTAAGAAATCAGACACGCTGAAAACCTTCAACAAGTTGCAGGAATATGTCGATTCGGCTGAATTCAAGAAAATAAAAAGCGATGTTACCTCGCTCAAATACGCTGATTCTGAATATTATAAAAAGGAACAGCAATACATTGCGCTTGAGAAGGACAAACGCGTGAAGAACTATTTCAGTGTAAGCCAATCGGCTGATTTAAAACGATTTGAATCTGCCGCCAACTCCGATGCGCTGAAACGCATGAAGGAATTGGCCGAGACTGTCAACAGCGCCGACTTCCAACAGGCAAAATCGGACAAATCGAATCCGGAGAAAATGGCCGAATGCAAAAGCCTGCAACAGGAATACAAATCGCTGACAAAGAATTCGGAAATAAAATTCTGGACAAAATACCAGAAAAAATCGGCTTACAAGATGTATGTCGAAACCAGCAACTCGTCGTTGATTGCTGATTACGAAGAACTTAAAACATACGTCAACTCAGAGGAGTTCAAAACTCAGAAAGCCTATCTTCTTGACAAAGACCGCTTTAGCAAAACAGATGAGGCCAAACGCGAGCAACAGTTCATCGAGATGCAGAACTCAGAAGAGATAAAATGGTATCAGGCCACCGTCAACTCGAACAAATTTGACGAGCTGAACGCTTGGAAACTAACCTTTGAGGACAATTTTGACGAGGCAAAAGTTGACGAGAAGAAGTGGATGAACTCATTCTTCTGGGGCAAGATGATGCTGAACGACCGCTACGTGCTGGCCGGTGACAAACAGTATTACACTGACAACAAGAACGTAGACATCAAAAACTCGGTTTTGAGCATCGTCACCAAAAAAGAGAAAGCCAACGGCAAGGTTTGGGACGCAAAACACGGCTTCTTCACACAGGATTTCGACTACACTTCGGGCTTGCTGAGCACCGCCAACAGCTTCCGCCAGCAATACGGACGCTTCGAGGCCAAAATAAAAATAAACGCAGAAGCACCTGTATATCAAGCTTTCTGGCTGAAAGGCGAAAACAAGGAACCTGAAATTGACATTTTCAAATACAACATCAAAAAAGGTCAGATGCAATTGTCAGCCTACAACAAGGGCGCTGCCGCAGGCAACAAATTCGGCGGCTCGGGTCTGGCAAAAGATTTCTTCATCTACACCGTTGATTGGACGGCCGACAAAATCAGCTGGAAAATAAATGGTTACGAGGTTGCTTCTGCAACTAACAACATCAACGAGCCTTTATTCATAATGCTGTCGGCTGGCTTGAATAAAGATGCCGACAATCTGCCGGCTGCAATGCAAATTGATTGGGTTCGCTGCTACGAAAAGGCATAATATCAAAAAGATACAAACAGAAAAGGCTGCCGCGTGCGGCCTTTTTTGTTAGATTTTCGCACAGATTTTACCACGGAACGCACTAAAAACACGGAAATCATTATTTTCAAAAATGGCGTAAACGCCTTACTAAAACACGGAAAAAACACTATTGAATATGTATACTAAAGAGTCGTTGAGAATAGTTTTTATGGGCACGCCCGACTTTGCGGTTGAGAGCCTTAAAGCGTTGATTGATAATGGGTACAACGTGGTTGGGGTGGTCACCACACCCGACAAGCCTGCCGGCCGCGGACAGAAATTGAGCGAAAGTGCCGTGAAGCAATTCGCGGTGAGCAAAGGTCTGCCCGTACTGCAACCCGAGAAGTTGAAAGACGCTGATTTTCAGTCGGCTCTGCGCAATTGGAAGGCCGATTTGCAGGTGATTGTGGCGTTTCGAATGTTGCCCGAGAGCGTGTGGTCAATGCCGCCATTGGGCTCAATCAATGTGCACGCCTCGCTCCTGCCCAACTATCGCGGCGCCGCGCCCATCAACCGCGCCATTATGAACGGCGAGACAGAATCGGGCGTCACCACGTTCCTGCTGAAACACGAGATTGACACGGGCGACATTCTGCAATTCGAGCGCACGCCCATCACTCCCGACGACAACGCCGGCACGCTCCACGACCGCCTAATGACGATTGGTGCCGGACTGCTCATCAAAACCGTTGAACAGATTTGCGCTGACAACACCCACGGCACGCCTCAAAGCGACCTTATGCCCGCCGACGGAATTCTGAAAAGCGCACCAAAGATTTTCAAAGACGACTGCCGCATCAATTGGAACGCCGAGCCACAAACAATCATCAACCAAATTCGCGGCTTAAGCCCCTATCCTGCCGCTTTCAGCAATCTGCAACGCGGCGACGAAGAACCCCTGCCAATGAAGATTTTTACTGCCAAATTCGAGCAATGCGCTCACAACCAACCGTTTGGCAAAGTCAACACCGACGGCAAAAACACGTTTAAGGTGTATGTCAATGGCGGCACCATTGCCCTTGCCGACGTTCAACTTGCCGGCAAAAAACGTATGCCTGTGGCGGATTTTCTGCGTGGGTTTAAGACGGAAGGTTGTGAGTTAGGATTTAGGAATTAGGATTTAGAATGCGGATTACACAGATTGAATGGTTTTGCATAGATTTTTCGCACTGACGACACATTGCTTCAACATACAATCACTCCTTTTTAACGAATATATATGAGTATAAATCGCAGCAAGGGTCGGCCAAAACCAAATTTTCAGAATCAATTTGTAAGACCGTTTTAGGGAAATGTGTTGGCAATGGCACTATAGGCAAATATTTTGTGCTATCCACATCAAAATAATACCATACATCGTTACGCGAATCGGTTTCGGTTTTAATATTACCAATTGCAAGTATGGCTGTATCATTTGAAAAGAGGAACTCACCATTAGGCCTGATACTTAAGTATTTAAAATAACTTGAGACAATTGCACGGCCTGTTATTCCACCTGAAATACTAACTATTTTCCAATCTCCTGCGATTTCAATGGCTGATTCGGAATTTGATGAATTTCCTTCATGCTTTTCACACGAAAGCAAACCGAGAAATAAAACCACACAAAACAAGTTCCGTGCTTTCATAATTCTTCTATTTTACAATAAAATACAATTATTTCTTCTTCGCCTTCTTCCTCAACTGCAATACATCACCCTCGTTAGGTTGCGAGCCTTCCTCCATCAAGTTGAGTTTGTAAAGCGCTTTCAAGCGAATGGCGTACTGCTGTGATATGCTATGCATTGTCTCGCCTTTCTTCACAGTGTGAGTTTTGTATTGCTTTTCGGCTTTCGATTGTTTGCGGCTGATATACAAACGTTGACCTGTTTTCAGCTTGACGGATTTTGAATCAAAATCGTTGAACATTCGTAACTGCCACGGTTCCAACTCGTAACGTGCGGCAACAGACTCAATGTTGTCTCCCGGAAGCACCTCAACGTAATCAACTCCGTTGTTGGTTTTGATGTTACCGAATGGCGAAACCTCCATATCGTTCACATCAACCTCGATGAAGTTGTTGGTTTGTTCGGCAATCTCCGTCCGCTCCTCAGGCGTCGATTCGGGCTTTACCGCCTTGTCGAAACGTTGCAGGTTGTTCTGTTCGATAATCTGAATCAAGCGATCGGCGTATGTGGGGCTGGTTGCGTAACCTGCTTGTTTCAAGCCTTTTGCCCACTTTTTATAATCAGTGGTGCCGTATTCGAAAAGAAACGCGTAACGCTGATGGGTGCAAAGAAATTCCGAATGGTCGACAAACGACTGATTGGCATCTTTATACGAACGGAAGCACTCGTTTGGGCGGTCATCGTCGCGGTACATCGACTCACCTTTCCAGTCCTTGTGGCACTTGATACCGAAGTGGTTGTTGGCTTTCCGTGCCAGCGTGCTGTTGCCGTCGCCCGACTCCAGAATACCCTGCGCCAACGTTATGCTTGCCGGAATGCCCACGCGTTGCATCTCGCGGACAGCTATCTTGTTGTATTTATCGATGTATTGTGCTCGCGTTTGTCTTTGAGCAACAGACAATTGCGACAAAAACGCACAAAATGTCAGTAATAGTATTTTTCTCATCAGTCGATTATTTTCGGATGGTTAATTCATTGTTTATCTGTCAATTAATCAGCCGCAAAACGTTTCATATCGTCAAGAGCGCCCATAAGCACTATGATGTCGTTCTCGCGGAAGATGTAGTTGTCATCGGGCATGAGCGTTGTCTTTATCTGGTCGCGCGACAGTAACCCCTTCTTTTCCTGCGATTTAACAGCGATAACTTTCAGTTTGAAACGCGAGTTGAAGTTTGCAGTTCCCAGCGTGTGTGTCAGGTATTTTTGCGGCACACGGAACTCCACAATCACATTGTTGGCGTCTATCTCGGTGATTTTCAATGCGTTTTTTATCTGCAACTGAAGACTTATCAGCACGGCTGTCTGCGACTCGGGATGGACTGTGTTGTCGATGCCAATCTGATTCAGGATATTCTTGTGTATCGGGCTGATTATGCGGCCGATAATGTTTTTCACACCAAGTTTTTTCAATATCGAAAGCGACAGGATTGACGAGCCTATATCCTCGCCAATGGCCACAATCACAGCGTCGGTATCGTTCAGCGGCAATGTCTTCAAGGCGTTCTCGTTGGTCGCCTCCATTTCCATCACGCTGGTAATCTGGTTTTTAAGCTCATCAATGCGCTCATAACGGTTGTCGATGCCGATTACTTCGTGTCCTTGTTCGGTCAGACGGGTGGCTAATGTTGCACCAAAATAACCCAAACCGATAACTATAAATTTCATCGCAATAGATTTTAATTAGTTTATTGTCAAGTTTTTATATGGATATTTAGCATATTTCGGCTTACGCGACACAAACATTCCCGACAGCAATGTCAGCGGTCCAACGCGGCCAACAAACATCAGTATCATTGTGAGCACGCGCGATGGCATCGAAAGCTCGGTGGTGCCTATCAGCGAAAGGCCTGTGGTGCTGTAAACCGACACCGTGTCGAAGAACAAGTCGAAAGGATTCTTGTCGGGCTCAAAAACGGTGAACAGAATAAACGCACTGAAAATAACGACAAGCGATATGAATATGAACGCCAGCACACGCAGAACTGTCTCAAAACCAATACGATGATAACCAAGTTCAATATAGCGGTTGCCACGCACAAAACTGACAATCGCGCATACGGCCAAAGCGAAAGTGGTTGTTTTTATGCCGCCGCCCGTCGAGCCAGGCGAAGCGCCAATCCACATTATTGCCATAATAAGAACGATTGTTCCGTTACTCCAGCTGGAAACGTCGGAAACGTTGAAACCGGCTGTGCGAGCCGTGGCGCAACAGAAAAACGACTTCACCCAGCTTGTAAACGAATCGTCACTGGCAAGCGTGTTCTTGATTTCGAGCCAATAATAGCTCAACGTGCCGACTATCAGAATGGCAATAGTGGTGATGAGCGCAATGCGAGTAGCCATGTGCGAACCTGTGGCATTGGGAATATGGTTTGTTGACAGATGCAGCAAGCGGCGGGTATTGTAAGCCGTTATCTGATAGATAGATATAAGAACCGGGAAACCGATGCCGCCAAACGTTGTCAGTATGGCTATCGTCAAAAGAAACATGTTGTTGCCTTCAACCAGCGGATTGGCAAAACCGTTTGGCAAAGTTGATATTCCACAGTTACAAAATGCTGATACAGAGTGGAATATCGAAAAGAATATCGGATTTGAAATATTGCTTTCGGCAATGCTCAGATAAATAACAACAGCGCCTATCAACTCGAAAAGCAATGTTATCGAAATGACTTTGGCCAGAAAGGCGAAGACATCGCTCATGGCCTCTGATGAGAACATGTCTTTCAGCATCATACGGTCTTTGAACGACACGTTGCCGGTAAACGCGTATGCGAACAAACCTGTGAAAACCATAATGCCCAAACCGCCAACCTGAAACAAAACCAGCAACAGGCAATTACCCTTCAACGTAAGCGTAGCCGGCAAATCGACTATCGACAAACCCGACACGCAAATGGTGCTGGTGGAGGTGAAAAGTGCCTCAAAATAACTCATCTGGCCTATTCGGATGTCGGGCAGCATTAGCAAGCCGGAGCCTATTAAAATAAGTATCAGGAAGCTGATGGCAAAGAACATCGGCGGCGATAACTTGGCCAGCATCAAGAACTTAGACACTTTGTGGAACTCCGATATGAAAATCAGAACCAGCACAAACGATATGGCCACAAAACCCGACAGAAATGTGCCGTTAAGCGGCTGAAACCAAGATATCTGGGTGTTGGCGAACAACACTATTGTGGCAAGCAACGTTGCCGAAATGTCAATCCACCTCGCCCACCCTTTCCGGTTGACAATCTGCATAGTACCGTCGGGATTGCGGGCAATGTAGGTTACGAAAATTTTGGCGCAATAGGTCACAAACAAGATGTTGCGCATAAGCGATATCAGATTGTCCTGCACAATCTGATGATTGTAGAAACCGAGCCTGGCAATGAACAGCGTGGCGAACAAAAAGCCGCACAACACTATCACAACATTGCAAAGTCCGGCCACCAACACTCCCAGCTTCCTCGATATATCTTGAAAAATCAGGAAGTATTTGGTGAATAGCTCTCTAATCTTGAAAAACCTGTTGCCCTTCATAAAAAAAGAAGCACACCGCCGGCATTCCAGCGGTGCGCCTTAAATTATTCTGTACTCAACACCTTAAACTCGACACGGCGGTTCATTGCGCGTCCCTCCTTGGTGGAGTTGTCGGCCACCGGCTGGTCGAAAGCGTAGCCCTTGTACTCAAGACGGCTTGCATCGACACCTTCCGAAATCAGGAAGTCGACAACGGCCTTGGCACGAGCCTCCGACAGACGTTGGTTGGTAACCTTGCTGCCCTGGTTGTCGGTGTGTCCCGAAATCTCGATGCGCATTGCCGGCATGTCGCTCATCATCTTTGTCAGACGGCCCAGCTCGGCGTACGATGTCGGTTTCAACTTGGCGCTGCCTGTCTCAAAGAAGACGTTTTTCAGGATTATCTTCACGTCTTTCTTGATGTTGTTCAAAGCGATATCCTTCTCAATCTCCTGATACTCAGTTGCAGCCGGAATATCGAAGTTCTCCGAATGGAACAGATAGTTGTCGGCTTTCACAGCCAGACCGTAGTTCTTACCAGAAGGCAGCGAGACAAGGAATTTACCGGTAGCGGAGTTGGTCTGTGAGGTGAAGATGACCTCATTCTTCTCATTATCAATAATATCGATAGTTGCGCTTACCGGGTCATTGCTGATAGCGTCGCGGACAGTGCCTTTTACAATTGTCAAGCGAATGGTGACAAGCTCAACCGAAGCCTCCATAACCATATCGGAAACCGGTTGCGAGCGCGCCGAAATCAGGTTGTCCTCACCCGACAGAGTGTATGGCTTTTCGGGTCCGAGGAAGGTTACACGATAGATATCCAGACCGCCAGAGCCGTCGGGACGTGTGCTACTGAAATAGCCGTGGCGTCCGTTTGCCGAAATCACAAAGCAAAGGTCGTGGTCCGACGAGTTGATTGGATAGCCCAGATTGACAGGCTCGCTCCATTTGCCGCTGTCGTCCATTCTTGATGTGAAGATGTCGTAGCCGCCCATTGTATTGTGGCCGGTCGAGCTGAAATAGAGCGTACGGCCATCAGGGTGCATAAACACTGCCTCCTCGTCATATTCCGAATTGATAGTCGGGCCAAGGTTCACCGGCTCGCTCCATTTGTCTTTCGGGCCGCGTGTGCTCACATAAATATCGCTGCCACCGTATCCGCCCGGACGGTCGCTCACGAAATAGATTTGCCGTCCATCGGGCGAGAAGCAAGCCGAGGTCTCACGATATTCAGTGTTGATTGGTTTCGGCATCGACTTCGGGTACTCCCACTTGTCGCCTTTCAGCGAGCAAACCTCGATGTCGCCACTACCCTTACGTCCGTTGTAGATAAGAAGTTGCTGACCGTCGGGGAACAAACCCACGGTAGCATCGTCGAACTGCGTGTTAATTGGCTCACCTATCGACTCCGGAACTTTCCAATTCTTATCGACATTGATACTGGTGTAGATGTCCTCGTCGTACTGACCGTCGTAACCATTGACTGTACGGCCGTTGTTGCGCGTCGATGTGAAAATCATCATCGACTCGTCGGCTGAAATCAGCGGACTATGGTCGTTGAAGCGCGAGTTGAGCACCGAGCCTGCATTATCGACAAAAGCGCGGGCCGGCTCTTCAATCATGGCTTTTCCGGCGTTGCACTCAGCAATGTATTTCTCAATCAGCGGGCGCTCTTTGGGAGCATCAACCGGCGGAATGACAGCTATGTGAGCCTTGTATTCCGCAATAGCTTTATCGAACTGATTGTTAAGATGATAGCTGCGAGCAAGCATCAGATGAATGTCGTCGGCGACATCGCGGCGCAACTGGTAGGCCTTTTCAAAATATTCAAGACTTTTGTATTTGGCCGACAAGTTCATATAGCACACGCCAATACGATAGTTCAATGTAGAGAAATTCGGGTTAAACTTCTGAGCCTCAAGATAATACTGAAGAGCCTCATGGTATTGCTCCTTGCTGTAATACGACTCACCGTCTTTCAGGTTGTTGTTAGCCTCCTTAAAAGCGTCTTTCTGATTCTGGAATAAATTCTTGTCGAAAGGAACATCTTGCGCAAATGCGGCTGAGCTGCACAAAACCGCAATCAAAACAATATATAATTTTTTCATATTCATCGTATTATCAGATTATTCGTAGAATGAGATATAGTTTCTGGCCTTGGTGATGCCAAGTTTGTAAGCCATGCGCCAGTCGGCAACGGCGTCTTCAAACTTGCGCTGCATTTCGAGGCACGAACCGCGATTCAGATAAGCCTCGGCAAAATTCTCGTTCACCTGAATGGCCTTGCTGAACGACTGGTAAGCGGCATCGTAGTCTTTCTTCTTCATCTGGGCGATACCCATATTATTATATGCGTATGCGTAGTTCGGATTTATCTCGACAGCCTTCTGGCAATCGGCAATCATTCCGTCGAAGTCATTCTTCTCAAACTTGGCGCGAGCGCGGTTGTTGTAGGCGATAACATAATCCTGGTCGAGACCGATAGCCAGACCGTAGTTGCTTATGGCATCGTCGATGTTGCCCTTCTTGAGCAATGCACTGGCAAGGTTGTTATAGGCTGTGGCCAGCTTCGGGTCAATCTTGATAGCTTGCTGATAATCCGCAATGGCGCCGTCGTAATCCTCCTTCATACGCTTGGCGCTGCCGCGGTCGTTGTAGGCCTGGGCGTTGTTGCCGTCGAAGGTGATTGAAAGCGTTAGGTTGTTGACACTCTCCTCGTAGTTGCCGCACTCAAAATGAGCGACACCGGCGTAATAGTAAACCTTTGCCTCGTCGTAGCCGGCTTTTATGGCAAGCTCGAAATCGTTGAGCGCGTCGCTCGAGTTGTTCTGGTTGAAGTAAGCCAGACCGCGTCCGTAGTAAGCCACAGGCGACTCCTCAATCTCGATAGCCATTGTGAAATCGGTTATGGCGCCGCTGTAATCGGCCATTTCCGACTTGGCGAAAGCTCTGTTCACCATGGCCTTGGTAAATTTCGGGTTCACCGACAAAGCTTTAGTGAAGCTGTTTATCGCCTCTTGATAATTCTTTTGCGCAACAAAATCGTTGCCGGCATTAAATGCCACTTCGGCCTCCTGATTGTCGGCCACTACAAGTGTGGAATCTTTATTGACGGCATTTTGAGCCATTCCCGACAGGGAAATCAACAGTGTTCCAGCAATGGAAATAAGTCGTAATCTTGTCATAATATTGAACTTAAATGTTATCCAAATTCATTTACTGAAAAACGCTAAAATTATAAAGTTCGGCCTAAAAACAAAAAGCCATTACCTTAAATGTGGTGTTATTTTTTACAGAATAACGCTGATTGGTGTCAAACAGCCAATTCCACTCCTTTTTTTCGCCCACATCGGGCAGTTTGCAATGAAGAAGATTGACTGTGGCGGTAACCGCGCCGTCTATATCAGTGTCAATTTGCTGATAATCAGTTATCAGGCAGCTTTTTTCGATTGGCAGACTGTCGATATGGCGTTGCTGAACCATGGCGCGCACCGGCTCAAGTTGCTGATTATCAACACAGAATCGTTCTTGCAGATAGTCGCACATTATTATATCGAGCTGATTGAGCAAATTGACCGACACCACAAAATCGTACCCCGACAGCTCAGCATCAGGTTTGATATTCTTCAAATTGTCAACAAATTGCTGAAACGAGCGTGCGTTGACAGCCATCTGCACGGCGCCACCAGTGAGGTCGGCCTCCACCAGATGCACATTGCCCAGTTTGCGCGCCCGCACTTTTACCGGCTCAGGGTGCACAATGTCGACAAGATACACATTCTCAAACATTTGCGATAGCTCATCGACAGGCACATCGAGCAACCAGCCGCTGCCGAGCACCGCCACCGACTTGTGGCTTGCCACTTTCCGCGCCGACTCAACAATAAACCTCCGCGTGTTGTCGATATGCTGTTGCCATGGCTCTTGTTCGCGCTCATAACGCCTGCGGATGCCCGTCTGGTCTTTCAAATAGCCCGCCCGACGCATGGCTGAAGAAAGATTTTTCGCGGGAAACAATCTGTTTATCAATCCATTGAAAAAAGACATGATTCAAAACGGATTTATTAGTTTGCAATAAAAGTAAAAATCATAACTTTGAATATCACAAATAAAGCGAAACGATGACTTCAAACAAAATTTGTGTAAAAAGTTTAATCGGTAAGATTGCTGTCGGCATTTTGTTGCTGACGGTGAGTCATCATGCTGTCGCTCAGTATTCGCAGTCGGAACGCAAAATGTTCAAAACGGCGCACAACTACTTCACCGCAGGCCAATATGAGAAAGCGCTTCCGCTCTATCTGAAGCTCGATTCGATTATCGACGATATCAATCTGCCCTACCACATCGGCATTTGCTACCTTAACTCGCAAGCCAACAAATACCAGTCGATAAAATATCTGGAAGAGGTGGCGCCGTCGTCGGGCACGCTCATCCCAATGGACGCTATAATCTACCTGGGCGACGCCTATCATGTCGAATATCGGTTTGAAGACGCCATAAAAGAGTACAACAAATACATTTCGAAAACAGCCAAGACCAACAACGCCGACATCAACAAGCTGAACTACTGCAAACGCATGATTACGATTTGCGAGACAGCCATAAAGATAATGGACCGTCCCTACAAAGTGAAGGTTGAAGCCGTGAATGGCCTGTTCTCGACCGAATCGGACTATTTTCCGCTGATTAGCGCCGACGAAAGCATAATGTTGCTGATGCGCGAATACAACTTTGGCAAGGGCGTGCCCACAACCAAAAGCATAATGATTTCGACCAAAGACTCGCTCGACAACTGGCGGCGGGCCGAAAAAGTTGAGATTGTAGCCGAGCATAAATTGCTGAACCACGAGATACGTCTGGCCGGCCTGTCGCCCGACGGACGCTCGGTTTTCCTGAACATCGGCGATGGTCTTAACCAGGACATCTACATCGGGCAGCTGCAAGGCAAAACCATCAGCGACATCAAAAAGCTGAACAAGAACATAAACACACCTTATTATGAAGGCTCAGCCAGCATCACCCCCGACGGCACCAAACTCTATTTTGTGAGTGACCGCCCGGGCGGACTTGGTGGCCGCGACATCTACGTATCGACTATCAACAAGAAAGGCGAATGGGGCGAGCCCGAGAACCTTGGCGACAAGGTGAACACCAAATATGACGAGGACGCGCCAACCATACACTATGACGGACGCACGCTCTTCTTCAGCTCTGAGGGACACAAGACAATGGGCGGCCGCGACATCTTCCGCACCACACGGCAGTTCAACGGCTGGACCGAGCCGGAAAATATGGGCTTTACAAACACCACGCTCGACGACTTCAACTTTATGCTGAACGCAAGCGGTGAGACGGGCTATTTCGCGTCGTCGAAGAACAATCCTTACAACAGGCAGTCGATAATGAAGGCCGACTACACCGACCCCATTCCGCTGACACTTGTTAAAGGAACCGTCAAAGCCGGCGACACGGGCAAACCTTTGAAGGTGGACATAAAAGTGTATGACAAAAACACCCAGGAGGAGGTAAAATATGTCTACACACCCGATTCAAAAACAGGCAAATACCTGATGATTTTCCCGCCGGCAAAGAACTACCAACTGGTGATTTCGACACCCAACTTCATGCCGCAGCTCATCAGCGTCCACATCCCCTATCAGAACTATTTCTACGAGCTGTATCAAGAGATAACGCTTACGCCTATCGAACTGAACAACAAGAGCATAGGCGAGGAAGTGATTGTCAACAACATCTTCTACGACATCTACCAGACAAACGAAGCCGACTCGATAAAACAAAACGACTCGCTCAAGCAACCAAAGTACTACGAGCATCTTCTTGATTTAGTGGAGAATATAATCCAGACATCGGACACCATAAGCAAACTGAACTACTCCGACGCCACATACACGCAGGGCAACAAACAGAAGCTGAAAGAGAACACCGACAACTTGCTCAACATGATTGAGGACGCCATCAACACCAACGACCCCGTGACGCTGAGCATTCTTGACGCCAACTCGAAACAGAAAGGCAAAGTTACCGAGACACACTTCTACACCGACGGCGACCAAAACAACTCACTGACAATGCAAGTCATAGGCCGCGACACCTTCTACACCGCCGCTCCTATCGACCTCAGCCGCCGCTACTCGCATCCCCGACGTGTTGCCAACAACGAAGACAAGAAAGAGAGCAAACTGGCTCAGTTCAAGACATCGCAACAAGAACAGCGGAAAATTGTCTACACGCACACCATATATTATGGTAACGATTTGAGCGAGCTGACAGAAAAAGACAAAAAAGGCCTTCAGCAAATTATCAACTTGCTGATTGACAACGAAAAGATAGGTGCTGAGATTAACGGTTACGCCGACCAACTGGGCGAAGCCGAGCACAACTACAGCCTGTCGCAACGACGAGCGCAGAACGTTCTGAAGTATCTGCTCGAACAAAATGTCGACGGACGAAAGATAATAACCCAAGGCCATGGCGAATCGACCGAGCACGGGCGCTACGAAGCTAAAACGCGCGAGATGAACTACCGCCGCGTAGAGATAAACCTTTTCGAACTTAAAGATTAAGCTATTATGAAGACAATCAGAAACATAACGATAGTCGGAGCGATAGCGGTCTTAAGCTTGATTGCTGGCAGCGCGCACGCGCAATATTCTGAATATGAGGTTAAAGCGGCCTACATCTTCAACTTTGCGAAATTCATAGAGTGGCCCGAAAACTACATCGGCGACACCATTCAACTGTGCATCTACAAAGACGACCCGTTCGGTATCATTCTGGAAAAGACCATGATAGGCCGGAAAGCCAACGGCCGCAGCTGGAACATCAGACGGGTAAACAACACTAACGATATTGGAAACTGCCACATATTGATTCTTTCGGGCACCAGGCAACACGAGATAATGCAGGTTCTGAAAGCCATCGACAAGAAGCCGATAGTGACCATAGGCGACGAAATAGCGGGATTCTGCATAACGGGCGGAATAATCAATTTCATGCCGCAGTTCTCGAAGCACCAGTTTGAGATAAACAAAGACGCCGCCGACGGTATCGGTGTGAAAATCAGCCCCAAACTGCTGCTGCTCGCAAAAATAATATCGACCAAGGAAGATGAGTTTTAAGGATTTATCGATACGTACGAAAATCACCATACTTGTGATGATAATCAGCTTTATAGCCATTGTCATAGCAAGTATCATCTTTGCCCGCTACGACAAGCGGCAGTTCGACCGTCAGGCGCTCAACAACCTGACAATACTTGCCGACATTGTCGGTAGCAACAACACCGCCAACATCACGTTCGATTACCCCGAGGAGGCGCAAACGGTGCTGCAGACACTCAGCGTCGATACAAACATCTGCGCCGCCCGAATCTACGACAACAACAACCGCATTTTTGCCGAATACACCAAATCGGCCAAATACAGCAACACCAACCTGAATTTCATATCGGAGCGCGACACATTCGCCTTTGTCGATAACGCATTGCTTGTCAGCCGGATAATAATACTTGACGATGAAAAAATCGGCTCCATATTCCTGCAAGCCAGCCTCGACGAATATCACATGCACATAAAACAGCTGGCTCAAGTGGTGCTGATAATGATAATTGTGTCGATGATTATCGCGCTGCTGCTGTCGAGCAAGATGCAGGACGCCATCACAAACCCAATCATCGACCTGACAATAACCATGCGCACAATGTCGGATATTACTGATTATCAGGTTAAAAAAATCGAAAAGCGCAACGATGAGATTGGCGAGCTGATGAAAGGCTTCAACATGATGATTCGGCAGATAAAAAAACAGAACATCGACCTGACAATAGCCAAGGAGCAAGCCGAGAATCTGGCAAAAGTGAAAGACCAGTTCCTTGCCAACATGAGCCACGAGATACGCACGCCTATGAACGGAATTGTGGGTATGGCACGGCTGCTTAACGAGACTAAACTAACTGAGGAACAGCACACTTTCCTTAACAACATCACCATATCGGCCAACAACCTACTGATAATCATAAACGACATTCTCGACTTCTCGAAAATTGAGGCCGGAAAAATGGAGATTGAGAACATCAGTTTCAATCTGCACAATATAATCGAAAATCTGTCAGCCATTTACACGCAGCACACCAAAAACAAAGGTCTGTACTTCAAAGTGAACACCGACCCGCGCACACCAGAGAACGTTATCGGCGACCCGACAAGGCTGAACCAGATTCTGAACAACCTTTTGAGCAATGCGCTCAAATTCACCGAATATGGCGGTATCACACTTACAGTCAGCGTGGTAAGCCAGACCAAAAACTCCAGCAAACTGAATTTCATTGTACACGACACCGGCATCGGCATACCTAAAGACAAGCAAGAGCTTATTTTCTCGAGCTTCTCACAAGCAAGTAGCGACACCACCCGCAAATACGGCGGCACCGGCTTGGGACTGACCATTTCGAAACAGCTTGCCGAGCTGCAAGGCGGCAACATTACGCTCAACAGCGAAAACGGATTGGGCAGTAGCTTCTGTTTGGAGATAACTTACAAGCACAGCAAAGAACCCGTTGTGACAAAGAGCACAGAATCAAGCACAAACAAGCCAGAGAAGTTGCTCAATTACACACCAAACATTCTGTTGGCCGAAGACAACGAGATAAACCAATTGTTTGTGAAGACAATCTTGAAAAAAGACTTCAACATAATGGTTGCGCCAAACGGAAAAGTAGTCATCGACCTACTCAAAAAAGAGCCTTTCGACGTGATACTTATGGACTTACACATGCCGGAAATGGACGGTTACACTGCCACTTCGGTCATCAGGAAGATGGAAAATCAGGAAAAACGCACCATACCAATCATTGCGCTGACCGCAGCTGCGATAAAAGGCGAAAAAGAGAAATGTCTTGCCGCCGGAATGGACGATTATATTTCGAAACCATTTGAGACACAAGACCTTATCAACATGATTCAAAAGCATATCGGCAAAAAGGCACCAGCCGCCGAGCAACAGCCCGCAACAGAAACCGCTACGGAATATAACAATTTCAAGTTCATCAATCCGGCTCATTTAGACTCGATTACGGGCGGCGACAACAAATTCAAACAAGAACTGATTGATGTTTTTGTGCAACAGATGCCGATATTGGCCGTAGGGCTCGAAAAAGCTTTGCAAGAAAAGAATTATGCGCAACTTGGGGCAATAGCGCACAAGACCAAATCATCGGTGGCGCTTATGGGTATTGAGTCGTTGCGTCTCGACATGGCCACGCTTGAGAAGAAAACCAAAACCGGCGAAGACATCGACACGTATGCAGGAATCGTAACCAACTTCATATCGGTCAGCACCGATGTGTTGTCGGAAATAGAATTGCTGCGGCAAAGCATAAATAACGCAAACACTGACACTGACACTAACGCTGACACAGACACTAACGCTGACACTAAATCATAACTTTCTAACTTAAAACTTTAAACTTAGGACTCTTATATCTCACTAATTATGATAAAGATAGACAATCAGATTGCAGGTTGCGCCATAGTAACCCCCATGCCAGAAAACAACCGTCTGACGGTTTCAAGCGACAACGAGATAAAAAATCAACTCAACGAGCTTGTCGACCAGCATTATTACCTTTCGATTCTAGTTGATATGAGCAACATCGAGGTTATCGATAGTACCGGATTAGGCACATTGATAAGCATTTACAACCACTCGCGCAACAACAACTGCAAGCTGAAATTCTTCAATCTGAGCCAGTCGGTTAACAATGTGATAACAATGACACGCATTAATCAGATTCTTGACATTTACAGCAATTTAGACGAAGCAATTGCCTCGTTATAAGCTAATTATATGCCAGACAACACAATAGAACGGCTTTTTCAGGAGAGATTTGGCGAGCCGTACAAAAAATGCGAGCCACTGCCCCACTCCGGCTCAAACCGGCGCTACTACCGTCTTACGGCCTCCGACGGCACAACGGTTTTAGCCGTTCACAACGATGACACAACAGAAAACAAAGCATATCTATCTTTCACACAGACATTTACCGACTGCGGAATAAATGTGCCGACAGTGCTCTCTCACGATGACACCATGCGCTACTATTTGGTGGAAGACATTGGCCGTGAAACGCTCTACGACTTGGTAACGGCAGCCGACGGCAATCCAGATAGCGAACTTATAAAGCTGTTTTCCAAAGTTTTAGACGATTTGGCCAAAATACAGATTTCGGCCGGAAGGAAAATCGATTACAGTCTGTGCATAGGCTCTCAAAATTTTGACCAAACAGCCATTCAATGGGACCTTAACTATTTCAAATACTGTTACTTAAAAAACGCTCACATCAACTTCGACGAGCAAAAACTTGAAACCGACTTTGAGACAATAAAACAAGCCGTTGCTGGCACTGACAATCAATACTTTATGTTCCGCGATTTTCAGTCGAGGAATATAATGTTGAAAAATGGTACTCCGTATTACATTGATTTTCAAGGCGGCAAACACGGTCCATTGGCTTACGATGTGGCTTCGCTTTTGTATCAGGCAAAAGCCAAGCTGAGCGAAGAAACACGCAATTTGTTGTTCAACAAATATTTAGAGTCGGTTAAAAAACTGATAGATATTGACACTGCGCAACTGAAGCGCGAGTTCAAGATATTCGCTCTCATAAGAACTCTGCAAGTGCTTGGTGCATACGGATATAGAGGCTATTACGAGAAAAAACAGCATTTTATCGAAAGCATTCCGTTTGCACTGAAAAACCTCAAAAACTTGCTGGCACTCAACATTTTGCCTCTACCGCATTTATGCGAGATTGCCGACAAAATTGAGATTGAAGAACCCGAAAAAGATGACTACAGCGGACTGACGGTAACCGTTGTCAGCTTCTCGTACAAAAAAGGCATTCCGACAGACGCTGAAACCGGCGGCGGCTTTGTGTTCGACTGCCGCGGGCAGCACAATCCCGGCCGCTACGACGAGTACAAAATGCTTACCGGACGCGACCAGCCGGTTATCGACTTTCTGAAAGCGAACTCCACTATCGACCATTTTCTGTCGCAAGCCATTGATATTGTGACACCTACAATCGAAAAATACATTGAGCGCGGTTTTACCAAACTTATGGTGTGCTTTGGCTGCACCGGCGGTCAGCACCGCTCCGCCTATTGCGCGCAGAATTTTGCCGAAGCAATAAGCAAAAAGCACAATGTCCGCGTAAAACTCATTCATCGCGAACTGAAAATCAATCAGATATTCAACCCATCAATCAGTTAATCTGTCAAACAATGGAAGCAATGATATTTGCCGCCGGCTTGGGCACACGCTTGCGGCCGCTGACAAACGACAAGCCGAAAGCCTTGGTCGAAGTGTGCGGAAAAACGCTCTTGCAGCACTGCATCGAGTTACTGATTAGGAACGGTGTCACACGTGTGGTTATCAACGTGCACCACTTTGCCGAAATGATGAAAACATACATCGCCAACCTGAAATACGACATCGACATTCTGATTTCCGACGAGAGCGATTTGCTACTCGACACGGGCGGCGGACTGAAAAAAGCCATCGGTTTGTTCAGCGGCAAAGCTCCGATTATGATAACCAACGTCGATATTCTGAGCAACATCGACTTACAGAAAATGCTGCGCCGTCACATTGAATCGAAAGCCGACGCAACACTGGCTATAAGAGAGCGGAAAAGTTCACGTTATCTGTTGTTTGACAATAATTTACAACTTAAAGGCTGGCAGAACACAAAGACGTGCGAAGCCATATACGTGGCCGAAAAATCGGGGCTTTCGCAGTATGCTTTCAGCGGCATTCACATCATCTCGCCAAGTATTATTGATAAATTTCCCGACGACGATGTCTTCCCGATAATTCCTCATTATTTGAAACTTGCCTCCTCCCACAAAATTATCGGATATCCGCACCAAAGCGACTATTGGTTCGACGCCGGCTCTGTTGAGAAAATTGCTGAGGCCGAAGCGTTTCTGAAAAACAATTAGCACAAAAAAGAAAATAGCTGCAAACGAACAACTTTGCCGACAATAATTATCTTTGTCGGAAAGCATTTACAAACAGCTATTTACACTGCAAAAACATCACAATATGAAAGATTTCAAGTACTATGCGCCAACCGAAGTCATCTTCGGCCGCGATTCGGAAAGCCAGATAGCCGCAATGGTTCAGAAATATGGCGGCAAAAAAGTGCTCATCCACTACGGCGGACAAAGCGCCGAGCGGTCGGGGGTGCTCAACGTTGTACGCAAAAGCCTTGATTCTGCAGGAATTAAACACGTTGAATTGGGCGGTGTGGTACCAAACCCAAGATTGTCGCTGGTGCGCAAAGGCATCGCGCTTTGCAAGGCCGAAAATGTCGATTTTCTACTTGCCGTTGGCGGCGGCTCCGTCATCGACTCGGTTAAAGCTATTGGCTATGGGCTTGATTATAAAGGCGATGTGTGGGATTTGTTTATTGGCAAAGGCGAAGCCGACACCTGCCGTCCGCTTGGCGTGGTGCTTACCATACCGGCCGCCGGCTCAGAGATGAGCGAAGGCTGCGTGATAACAAAAGAAGCTGAGCAAGAGCCTGTTACGTCAACCGATGTGAAACGCTCGTACGATGTCGATTTGTGCCGTCCGCGCTTCGCCATAATGAACCCTGAGCGCACCCTTACGCTACCGCCATTCCAGACCGCATGCGGCATCACCGACATTATGATGCACACCATGGAACGCTATTTCTCGCACGACGATGATATGCTGATAACCGACGCTGTTGCCGAATCGATACTGAAAACCGTGCGCCAATGCGGACCGAAAGTGCTGGCTGAGCCCGACAATTACCATCTGCGCTCCCAAATAATGTGGGCCGGCTCTATTGCACACAACGGCTTGACTGGCTGCGGCACAACGGGCGACTGGGCAACACACTGCATCGAACACGAACTGTCGGCATTGTACAATGTGGCGCACGGAGCCGGACTGGCCGCCATTTGGCCGCACTGGGCCGCCTATGTGCTCGACGAGAATCCGACACGCTTTGCGCAATTTGCTGTAAACGTGCTTGATGTGCCCAACAATTTCCGTTCGGCAAAAGACACCGCTCTTGAAGGCATAGCCGCAATGTGCCGCTTCTACCACAGCATCGGCATGCCGACATCGATTCCGGAACTGATTGGCCGCAAAGCCACCGACAGCGAAATGCAACTTATGGCCGACAAATGCTCAATTGGAAAAACTTCAACCGTCGGCAACCTTAAGAAGCTGGCTTACAACGACATATTGGCGATTTATCAGTTGGCAAACAAATAGGATTTGCGACATAGAAAACGAAGAAAAGGCATGGTTGTTCCGACCATGCCTTTTTTGGTGCGCTTTTTGCAATAAAGCCGACGCTAATTTTAAACACATTTTATATGAAACAGAAAAAGCGAAGTTTCGGAAAGAAACTTGTCCATTTTTCGCAATGGACGCGAAAGCCGTATGCTACGTTTTGCAGCATCGGCAAAGTGATTAAAATCTGCGTTCTGGTTGACACACTGACAGTTGTGGCCACGCAGGCAAAGTGTGAGTCGATGATTGACTCGGTGCAAGTAGGCAGTCACATCGACATTGACGAGGTGATTGTTGCAACCGACCGAACGCCCGTAACCTTCACGCAGATGGTGCTGCAACAAACCGTCGTCAGCACGCGCCAAATGGACGCTGCGCCCCAACAAAGCCTCACCGATTTCCTCGAGTACATTCCTTCCTTAGACATCAGGCAGCGCGGCCTGAACGATGTGCAAGCCGACCTCTCAATCCGCGGCGGCTCAACCGACCAAAACGCAATCATAATCAACAAAATAAACTTCAGTGACCCGCAAACGGGACACAACAATTTCTGTCTGCCAATCGACCTTGCCAACACGCAAAAGATTGAAATTGTGAGCGGTGCGCAAAGCCGCATTTTGGGCACCAACGCGCTCAACGGCGCGGTTTGCTTCAGCACGCCCACCGACACCGTCAACACAGCCACCGCAAGGCTGACGGCCGGACAGCACGGACTTTACAAAATATCGGCATCGACCAACCTGACAATCAATGGGTTGAACAGTTTTGCCGCTGCCGCAAAATCACATTCCGACGGCTACACCGCGAACACCGATTACGACATCCAAACCGTCTATTACAGAGGCGTTTACACGGATGGGCGGTTCAGCGTCAACGCACAATTTGGCTTGACCGACAAGAAATTCGGCAGCAATGGATTTTACACGCTGTCCTATCCTACTCAATATGAAGAAAATAGACTGACCATCGGCAGTATCGGCATCGAGGCCGGACAACGGCTGAAAATGTCGGCAAACGTGTATGGGCGCCGCCTACGCGACTATTACGTGCTGGTGCGCGACAATCCTAACATATATCAAAATCACCATCTTACGGATGTTTGGGGCGCGAACGCCGGACTTGAGACCTCCACCGCCATTGGCCGCACAACGCTGAACGCCGAATACCGCAGCGAGCGCATCAGTAGCAACCGTTTGGGCAATGCAGACGAGAGCCTCAGCCGCCGCGCGCGCACATCGGACAGCATCCGCTACGACCATTTCTATGACCGCGGCTATCTAACTGTGGCACTGAACAATAAATATGTCGGCAGCAAATTTGCCGTGTCGGTTGGGGCGGCCGTTTTGCAATACAAAGGCACCGACGTTTTCCCCGGCATCGACGTAAGCTACGCCGCCAACCGCAACCTGAAGCTGTACGCCGCCGCCAACCGCTCGTACCGCCTGCCCACGTTCACCGACCTGTTCTACAACGACCCAAAACACCGTCAAAATCCCGACCTAAAAGCTGAAAAAGCAACCACTTACGAACTTGGACTGCGGTCGAAAATGTCGGTTCTTGAAATGAACGGCAACATCTACCTGCGCCGCGGCCGCAACATTATCGACTGGGCACGGACATCGGCGGCGGAACTGTATGAATCACAAAACATTACAGAGCTAAACACCTTCGGGCAGGAAGTGCAGATTATTGCACGTCCGTCGGAATATTTGTGCAGCAAATGGCTGACAGTCAATCAGGTGGAATGTAGCTACTCGCACATTTCGGTTTCAAAGGCATCGAGCGGCTACGAATCGCTCTACGCCTTCGACCAACTGAAGCACAAATTCACAGCCGCCATCGACCTGCAATCGGCTGAACGACTGAAAGTTGACATCCGTTTCGTCTATCAAAAACGCAACGGCAACTACGATGTGGCCCTTGCCGACGGAACCGTCGAGACGCGGCCATACAACGGCTTTTGCACCGTTGACGCGGGTGCGGCCTACTCGCTCAAATGGCTGACCGTGTTTGCCGAAGCAACCAACATCGGCAATGCCAAAGCGTTCGATTTCAGCGGTTTGCAACTGCCGGGGCGTTGGGTGAAGGCTGGCGTGAAAGTTGAATTGGCTAAACGATGAAACAATTACCACGGAACTCACTGAAAACACGGAAACGCTCAAAATTCCGTGTTTTCTGTGATTTCTGCGGCTTATCAGCAAGAAAAACGGCGTTTTTAAAGTTACAGCCAACAATTTTCATACTTTTACAAAAACAAACTGTTTTGGTATGAAATTCATAAAACAAACACTTTCAGCAATTTTCGCGTTTTGCACGATAGCCGTCAACGCGCAAATCCAAAATCCGGTCAAATGGAACATCAGTAGCCAAAAGCTGTCCGATACCGAGTATCAGATTGATTTTAAGGCACAAATCGATGCCAATTGGCACATTTTCGCGCAATATCTGCCCAAAGGCAACTACTCGCTGCCCACAAGTTTCACGTTCGAGCAACTGACAGATGTTGAGCGAGTTGACACCGTTCGTGAGCTGTCGAAAGTGACAGAGGAAAACGACGAGTATGCCGGCGCAGTGGTGCGGTTTTTCAGTCGTGAGGCGCACTTCGCACAGACTTTCAAAGTTACCGGCCCCGCCCCTGCCGTGAGCGGAAAGATTGAATATCAGGCTTGTAGCGACGAGCAATGCGTGATGGGCGACAAAGAATTCAGCCTGTCGTTTTTAGACGGCGGACAGAGTGCGGTTCCGGCACCTGCCGAGCCGTCGGACGGCGCAAAACTAACGGAAAGTGAACCCGTAGTGCACACCGCCAACTCAAACTCGCTCTGGAAAGTGATTCTCGAGGCCATTCTGTGGGGCTTTGCCGCGTTGCTCACGCCGTGCGTCTTCCCGATGGTGCCGATGACCGTGTCGTTCTTCCTGAAAAACGAACAGAACAAAGGCCGCTCACGCTCGATGGCCACTACGTTCGGGCTGTCGATAGTGGCGCTCTACACCATTCCAATCGCAATCATCATTTTTGCAACATACTTGATTGGCGGACAATCGGTTACAGCCGATATTTTTAACTGGCTCTCGACGCACTGGCTGCCTAACGTGCTGTTTTTCATCATTTTTATGGTGTTCGCCGCATCGTTTTTGGGCGCGTTCGAGATTGTTCTGCCAAGCTCACTAATAAATAAAGCCGACTCAAATTCGAACAAAGGCGGCCTTGTGGGCGTACTCTTTATGGCTCTGACGCTGGTTTTGGTGTCGTTCTCGTGCACGGGCCCCATTGTCGGCACAATACTCGTGAAATCGACGCAGGGCGACATTTGGGAACCGATAATCACAATGCTGGCTTTTTCGGCAGCTTTCGCACTGCCGTTCACGCTGCTGGCGTTCTTTCCATCGTGGCTCACAAAGTTGCCAAAATCAGGCAGTTGGCTCAATACAGTTAAAGTAACACTTGGATTCATCGAGATTGCACTCGGCTTGAAATTCCTGAGCGTGGCCGACCAAACCTACCACTGGGGCATCTTGGACCGCGAAGTCTATCTTGCCATTTGGATTGCCGACTTCAGTCTGCTGGCGCTGTTTCTGCTTGGAAAACTGCAAGTTTGGGGCACCAAGCACAGACCCGTGCGTGTGCTGCGGCTGCTGCTCGGAATGCTCACATTGGCGTTCGTCATCTACCTGATTCCCGGAATGTGGGGCGCGCCATTGAAGGCCCTTTCGGGATATCTGCCGCCGCAAACAACAATCGACTTCGACCTTTCGGCTAAAACCGCCGCCGTGGCAGACGATTATGAATCAGCCATTTGCGAGACACCCAAATATGCCGACCTTCTGCATCTGCCACACGGACTGCAAGGTTATTTCAATTATAATCAGGCACTTGCGTGCGCCAAAGAGCAAGGCAAACCGCTGTTTATCGATTTTACCGGCCACGGCTGCGTCAACTGCCGCGAGATGGAAGCCCGCGTGTGGTCCGATGCCGAAGTGCTCGACCGCCTGCGCAACGACTATATAGTTGTGGCTCTTTATGTTGACGACAAAACCATGCTGCCAGAATCGGAATGGGTGACATCGGCCTACGACGGCAAAGTGAAGAAAAGCATCGGCAAGGTGAATGCCGATTTTCAAATCAGCCGCTTCAAAATCAACGCCCAACCCTACTACTGCCTGCTCGACACCGACGGCCAACTACTTGTCCCGCCAATGGGTTACAACCTGAATGTCAGCGAGTTTGTGGATTTTTTGGATGAAGGAATCGATAAATTCAAAAAAATATCAGAATAAAAATCGGAATAAGGTTTTGCAAAACGGATTTTGCTAAATTAGTCGAGATAAAAACTGAGTATGAGAAGAATAATATTGCTGGCGATTTTTGTGGTGACCGCAATGGGGCTGAAAGCCAATGTGGTTATCAACAAAGCAAACCGCAACGGCAAGATTGACCTTGCCGAGCATTTCTTTGTGTACGAAGACCCGACAAACACTCTCACCATTGATGACGCCATATCGGAGCGGTTCTTCCGCAATTTTTCGCAGTCGGCAAGCGACCAGATAAACATTGGCGGCGGCCGCAACAACATTTGGGTGCTCATCGACATAAACAACACCACAAACGAAAATTTCACCGCCTTTCTGACTCTCGACAACCCTCTGATTACCGAAATAATCTTCTACAACGGTATCGACTCAACAACGTTAAACACAGGTCTGCTCTACCCCTACCAACGCTATGTTTACTCGCAATACTTCACCTTCAAGATAAACCTGGCGCCGAAACAAAAAGGCCGATACTGCATAAAACTGTCAAAACAGACATCGTTGTGCAGCGTCAAACTGGAGATGTGGAGCCGCGACAGCTTCATGAACGAAGGCAACACCCAAAAACGTACAAACGGTTTTGCCTATGGTCTGGTGATTGCCGTGCTGATTATCAGTCTGCTAAGCTATCTGTCGGAACGAAACAAGATGTATATCAGCAATGCGCTGCTGCTGCTAAGCACCATGCTATTGGCTCTGTGGTACGACACTACACTGTTCAAATATCTGGCACCCGACACACCGTCGAACAACATAATGATGTTCCATTTCATAGTGCCGGCCGCCTTTTCCGCATTTGCCTATTACACAAAATGGAACTTCACACCCAAAAAGACGAGGCACCGTTACACATCGCCCTCAATGATAATAACCTACGTATGCATCATTGCTACTGTTGTCAATATTCTGTCAAGGCTTAGGATGCTGTTTACCGGCCTCATCTGCACAATGATTCTGGCGGTATTGGCATATTTCATCTACTGCGTTGTGACAACCGAGCGCCGCTCCGATTTCTTCAAACTGAGAGTCGGAGTATCGGCTTTGATTTTGGCGGAAATGTCGATAAAATACTTCTTCTACTCATCGAGCATCGGCTTTCTGCACTCCGACGAAGATTTCGCCTTTACAGCGATGATGACGACTGCGCTGCTGCTACTGTACATTTTCGGACGGAAATTTGTGAGAGCGCGCAGCGAGTACATCAAAGTGAGCCAGAACATGGAAGAAGGCATCAAGAAGCGCACCGAGCTAATTAACCTGCAGAAAGAGGAACTGAGTTCGCAGCGTGAGGAGCTGATTCAGCAACGCGACACCTTGCAGACGCAACGCGAGGAACTGCGTGCGCAAAAGGAGCTACTGCAAATGCGAAACGCCGACCTAAGCAAGATTTCGACCGTGACCAACATGTCGAACAACATGATTGTCATCTATAAGCCGAACGGCGATATCGACTGGTACAACGCAGCCTACGGCAAACGGCTCAACATCGACATTGAAGACTACAAATTCCTTGAGAAACCGATAAACGTGACCACTGTGAGTTCAAACAAGAATCTGAAACACGTGATTGCATCGGTGCTAAAGGAAAAAAGCGTGGTTGCCTACGAGTCGGAGATGAAGAACGAAAACGACCAACGCTGGCTGCAAACCACCCTCACCCCTATTCTTGACGACAACGACGAGGTGAAACTGATTATATCGGTGGACACTGACATAACCCAGATTAAGCAGTACGAGAAAAAAATTGAGCAACAGAAAAACGAAGCCGAGACGCAACGCAACCTTGCTCTTGTGCAGAAAAACGAAATAGAGAACCGGCAGAACGAGATGTTCGGCAGCATACGCTACGCAAAACGCATTCAGACATCTATCTTGCCTAAACCCAAGCAGATACACCGCGACTTCAACGACAGTTTTGTGCTGTTTATGCCGAAAGACATTGTGAGCGGCGACTTTTATTGGTATCATCGCATTGAGAACAAATACTTTATAGCGGCTGTCGATTGCACGGGACACGGCGTTCCGGGCGCGTTCCTATCGATTATCGGTAGCTATCTGCTCAATTCAATAGTGATACACAACGGGATACACACACCAGCCGACATCTTGAAAAACCTGAACCGCAAAATCAAAATATCGCTCAAAAGCGACTCACAAGAGCAGAACAACGACGGTATGGACATTGCCTTTGCGGTGATTGACAAAGAGTTGCACACGCTCGAATACAGTGGGGCTATGCGTCCTCTTTATCTGTTCAACCAAAATGGATTTGAGGAGATTAAAGGCGACAAAATACCGATAAGCAGCAATATTACAGGCACTTCAATCAACACCACATACTACAACAATGTTCGCTCATTCAATCCGGGCGACCAGTTCTACATCTTCTCCGATGGAATCACTGACCAATTTGGCGGCGATGACGGCAAGAAATACCTGACACGCCGGTTCAAAGACCTGCTCGAGAGCATCAAAGACAAACCGATGCGCGAACAGAAAGACCTGATACGCATAGCCAACGAAGAATGGCGCGGCACTAAATACGACCAGGTTGACGATATTCTGGTGATTGGAATACGGTATACTACTATGGATTTGTAGGATTGCGCTATTTACGCCTCACTCCTCTTCTCCGTTCATCTTGGCTTCAAGTTCATCGACGACGGTACGGGCATCGGTGAGTTTCTTTTTGCATTTGGCAAGCAATTCGCCAACACGGGCAACAGCATCGGTTAGCTGGTCAACATCAAGGCGGTTGTTTTCGATATCATCGATAATCGCCTCAATTTCGGCAACGGTCTTTTCGTAAGAGAATTTTGCGGTCATGGCTATTGTTGTTTTTGTGAGTTTTCTTTTGCAATACGCTTACGCTCAAGATGTTGGCGCAGAATTTCAGGTGTTGTTTTCCAACGCTCGTGCATCCACACCCACTGCTCGGGATGCTCACGGATTATCTGCTCAATGGCGTCGTTGTGCTTCTGCGTGTTGTATCTGATTGTCTCCAAATCGGTCGCTTTGTGTTCAAAAGGAATCTCAGGCAACATCTTGAAAACGTAGGTGTTATCGTCGTTGCGATAAGTGTACATTGGCACAACCGCCGCTCCGGTGTCCATTGCTAACCGGGCGCAGCCAATCGGCGTATATGCCTCTTTTCCAAAGAATTGCAGAAACTCACCACGGATATTCAGGCTGTCTTGGTCAATCATTATTATCAGACACTCGCCTTTTTTGAGCCGCTCCACAAGCGTGTCGTAGCAATGGTCGCGGGTTATGTTAGCCATGCCGCGCGACTCGCGCAGACCAATCATCAGCTTGTTGAGTGCCGGATTTTTGATGCGGCTACTCACTCCCATCGATTTGTAGCCCAGCACCGGCGGCATAAAAGCCGAAAACTCCCAACCCGACGTGTGCGTAACCAAACACAGCACGCCCTTGCCCTTCTCGTAGGCTGCTTTCAGGTTTTCTTCGCCCTCAAAACGGAAATAACGTGAGAACTGCTCGCGGGTTTTCATCTTCCAGAACAGCGCATAGTCGGTAAAGGTCTTCCCGAGCGACACAAACATCTGTTGTCCAATACGATGATACTCGCCTTTCTGTTTTTCGGGACCAAAGGCAATGGCAAGGTTTTGCTCCACAATCCGGCGTGTTTTTTTCAGCATCCGATAGACAATCTTGGCCAGCACGCCATGCCACCAAAGCAAGGGCCGGCGCGGCATGAACTGTCCCAAAACAAAAATCGAATGCAGGAAATGGTAGATTACGAAATTTCTGACAGGACGAATTATGTAAACTTTAAACTTTGTTGCCATTGTGTCTGTTTTGCGGCCGCAAATGTAATTTTTCTTTTAGAAGTTGAATAAAGGGTAAAGTTAAATCAGTCTGTTGCTTTCCTCAAGCATTGCTTTTATTCGCGAATTGAAGCTTTTCATTCCGCACAGCCGCTCAATGCCGACGTGCATCCGGTATTTCCAGAAATTGCGTGGGTTGGCGGGCACGTTTATCCGCTCCTGCTCCACATTTTTCACCCGCAAATCGGTCTCAAGCGCAAAGAAATCCTGGATTGGCATCATCACGCACAAGGCCGGCGACTGCAGATGCTGTTCGATTATCTGCTTGCAAATCTTTTCGTTGGCATGCACCGGCGCCTTGCCTTTCTGGTTAAGCCAGTTGTTGAAATAGCGCTGAATCGATTCGTGGTTCTCCTCCCACCAGCCGCGTATGGTTGATGTGTCGTGCGACGATGTGGCGCAAACCGACATATATGGAATGTCTTGTAAATGAGCAAATTCGGTGAATGTTTTAGGCATCCGCTGAATCTCGAGACTCAGAATGCCGAACTTCTCCATCACTGGTTTCACGCAATCGGGAATCATGCCCAAATCCTCACCGCATACAAGCATGTCGGAGGCTTGCAACAACGCCGTAAGTTTCTGTGTTGCAAGACGTTCCCAAAAATGGTTATGCCTATGATAGAAGAAATCCTCATATAGCTCGTCAAGCACTTTCCGCTGGCTCTCGGCAAGGCGTTTGTATGCTGTGGTTTTCTGCAAATCGATGCGCAGATGATAGCCGCCCTGCTCGGTGTCTTTCAACAGCAAAACATCCGAAGCTATGGTTGTCAAGCCGTTGAACAGGGTTTGCGTGCGCTTGGTAAGCGAATCGGGCGACCTATGCCCCACCACCTTATTGTAAATCTGCCGCTGTGTGGCATATTCGGGTTTGAGTGTGAACAATACGTTTTTGGTTGGCTCAAAATAAGTCTGTTTCACTTTTTCGGCCTGAACACCAAACAGTTGGTCGATGTATTCGGCTTCAACTTGAGGCTTGCAAGCCGCATCGTAATCGAGCACCACGCCAGCCTTGAACAGCTCGACCTCGCTCAACGGCATAGCCGGACGGAAATGCCCCAACATCCCGTAGATGGCCGATGTTGGAATCTCCCAGATACGGAAGAATCCGAGTATATGGTCGATGCGGTAAGCGTCGAAATAGGCGTTCATCTTAGCCAAACGCTGACGCCACCAAGCGTAGCCGTCTTTGGCCATTTTGTCCCAGTTGTAGGTCGGAAAGCCCCAGTTTTGCCCGTTTTCAGAGAAGAAATCGGGCGGCGCACCAGCCTGTCCATCGAAATGGAAAAGGTGCGAATTGCTCCAAGCGTCGACGCTGCAACGGCTAATTCCAATCGGGATGTCGCCTTTCAGAATGACACCAGCCTTGCGAGCGTAGGCCGTAGTCTCGCGCAGTTGCTCATCGAGCTTGAACTGCACATAGCACCAAAACATCGCACTGTGATAGTATAAGTGGCTGGGTTGGAAGAATTTAGCAATAACCTTTGCTGAATAAACCGAGTATTTCTGCCATCTATTGAAATCGCCCGTTTGATTGATGTCGCGCAAAAGGCTGAACGCCGCGTATGGCATCAGCCACTCCGAATTATCTTTTATAAACTTCTGAAAATCAGATGAGTTTACTATTGAATCAAAACCGCTTTCGAAAACTGACTTGCAATATTGCAGTTTCAGTTTTATAACTTGCTCATAATCAACGTCAATCTTTTCGTTCAGGCTTTTCCGCGCCCGTTCATATTCGGCTTGCTGTCTCTTGTCGGCCAGTTTGCCAAGCTTGAAAATGTCGATAAAAAGCGGATTGAGCGCAAAAACCGAAATGGCATTGTATGGATACGAATCGAGGAACGAATATGTTGATATTGTGTCGTTTATGGGCAGAATCTGAATCATCTTCAGCCCCACTTTCGTCGCCCAATCGACAAGTTTTCGCAAATCGCTGAAGTCGCCAACACCGAAGCTGTTCTCGGTGCGCAACGAGAAAACCGGCACATTGACACCCGCAAAACGCACTTTCTCAGTATTCACGCAAATCACACCGTCGTCAACCTTGATAATTGCCGGCTCGCTTCCGAAAGTGTTGACAAAGCGATGATTTGGGCCGTCCTGCCAAATGCGCGTTGCGGAATCGGCGGTGTCGCAAACCACAAATTTGTACTCAAACTCAGGCGGAAGCACTTCCAAATCGAAGCTCACACTCCATTTTGCGTTGTCGCCGGCAACCATTGGCAGCGGAGCGTTCCAGTCGCCCAGCTGCGCGCAACCGCCGGCAATGCACACAAACTGCGTAAGCTTAAGCTTTGGAACAAAGCAATTTATCTCGAGTTGCCGTGCGACGGAAAGCGGTTTGCCCTTCTTTCGGAATTTCTTATCAACCTTGAAAATGACATTTGTGAACGCCGAACTCAGATATGCGGCGTACTCCGTTCCCAACTGTTGCCAAGTGTCTATACAATAGCAAGTTGCCGTTTTTTTTGATGTGACCGGCGATGTCCGCACCGGCCTTATTTCGATTGTCTGCCTGCCCGTTTTACTGTCAACCAGAATGTATTTGTAATGCACCAGCTGACTCGGACACTCCACCGTTGTGCGCCAACGATTTAACTCACAGCACGTTAACGGCAAAGCTTTTTCAATGTCCCAATTGCCAAGCTCAGGCGACGAGCCGACAACTTTCAGGCTTTGCCCCCACTCGGTTGGGCAGTAACAATCAAATTTCAGAATCATAACCGAAGCTATTTCGACAATAGATAACGCTCGGCGTCAAGCGCGGCCTTGCAGCCCGAACCCGCAGCCACAATAGCCTGACGGTAGGTGCGGTCCATAACATCACCACAAGCAAACACGCCCGGCACGTTGGTGCGGCCTGAGTTTGGCTCGGTGAGAATGTATCCGTCCTCGTCGGTCTTCACAAACGGCTGAAAAACAGTGCTGTTCGGGTGATGACCAATGGCAAGGAAGAAACCGTCAATCTTAATCTGACGCTTTTGCTCGTCGGGAGTGCCCTGGCGGTAAACCAAGTTTGCGCCCTCAACAACACCATCGCCAAACAAGTCTAAAGTGTTGTGTTCGAACAATATCTCAATGTTAGGTGTGTTCATCACGCGGTCCTGCATGGCTTTTGAGGCGCGCAGGTAGTTTTTGCGGACAATCATGTAAACCTTGTTGCAAAGATGCGCCAAGTAGGTGGCTTCCTCGCAAGCCGTGTCGCCGCCGCCAACCACAGCCACATCTTTCTTACGGTAGAAAAAGCCGTCGCAAGTGGCGCAAGCCGACACTCCGCTGCCCTTGTATTTCTCCTCCGAGGGCAAACCAAGATATTTGGCCGTGGCGCCAGTAGCAATAATAACAGCCTCAGCGTCAATTATTTTGTCGCCATCGACAGTTACAAGATGCTTGCCATCGGCAAAATCGACTTTGGTTACAACGCCAAAGCGGATGTCGGTGCCAAGACGCTCGGCTTGCTGACGGAACTCCTCCATCATCTGATTGCCATCGATGCCATTCGGATAACCCGGAAAGTTCTCAATCTCAGTTGTTTGCGTAAGCTGTCCACCAGCCTGCAAACCCTGAATTAAAACCGGCTGCAAGTTAGCCCGCGAAGCGTAAATGGCGGCAGTGTATCCTGCTGGTCCTGAACCAATTATCAGGACTTTCACTTTTTCTGTTTCCATATTTAATCTTTTTACAATTCAGTCAGGCAAATTTCAGATGCTGACATTTGCCATTTTCAACTGTTTGATTTTCAATTTAAATTCATCTTCCGACATAAAAATTCCCAGTTCCGCAAGGTGTTGTTGCCTACTGGTTCGGTTTTCAGTTTCCGAAATTTTCGATTCTATCTTTCGGAATTTGAAGATTTTAGGTAGCATCATAAAGTTTATGTTTAAAGTAGTCTTTTTCGAAATTTAAAATGCGTAAGTCAACCCAAGCATGAAATTGAAGCGCTGGTTGGCATACTGGTTCCACTGGTAATAGCGGCTGCCGGTCAAGTTGTTCAAATCGAGGAAGCCGGAGAACCGTTTGGTGATGCGGTACTCCACGCCCAGATTGATGTCGATGACACCGTCGAGCTCTTTGGCCACAGGTAGCACCTTACCCGGCCCGTCCACCTGATAGAGGCAAGCCTGACGGCGGCTTACGGCATAGACATTGGCCGTAGCTATTATCTTGTTCGACAGGTTGTAGCTAGCATCGAGGCTAATGTTGTAAGTTGGCAAGTGCCATGCCTCCAGCTCTGTCGACATATCATAAATATAATAGTGTCCCTTCAGGCCAATCTTAAATTTCTCGCTCGTCTTGTACGATATTTCGCCCAAGATGTGAGTACGCATAATGTCGTCGTACACAACAAAGAATTTCTCGTGCAACAAAGTCGATGTGTCGTTCACGAAGAAATACTGATTGTCAATTTTAGCATATTCGGCCTTGATATTGAATGCGATACGCGAGCTAATGTTGCCGCGGAAACCCAAAGCGAGATTGATTCGCGTCTTGGTCGGGTTTATCCGCAAATCGGATTTCACAAACTGATTTTCGAAGTACATATCCTTGTAATCGTGCACTTTATAGTTGCCGTTCAGCTCGACATACGGCAGTAGGAAATAGTCGATAATGTTATACTGCATGCTGATGTCGGGGAAGAACATATACTTCTGATTGCGCTGGTCGTAGAAAGTGTTGACACCCACCTTGACGCGCCATTTGCGGCCGTAGGCGCCTACCCACGGATTGAAATTGACAACCGCCGAGTTGACATCATTAGCAAGACCTTGCGTTTTGTAATTGTCTATCACACATTTAACGCCTAAGAACTCTTTATCAAGTAGATAGCTAATATATCCGTCGAAATGGATATTGTTTTCGCTCTTGCTGTCTTTGGTTTTCAGGCCGTTGTAGCCAAGCGACACCTTATAGTCGATTTCAGCCGAATCAAGGTTTGTCGAATAGACCGTCGCTCCTATGTTATAGTAGTTAACACTTTGTTTCTCAATATCTTTCCGTTTCAAAGGAATAAGCGAATCGGGCAGATTGAGTTCGGTGGCATATCCGTAATAATAATTGCCACGATTGCCGTAACCAGCTGATATTGAAGCCGCCATATCGTTTTTGAAATAGCGGTGCACGCTGCCGTTAATGTCGAACTTCGACAATCCTGCATAAACCCGCTTGTCGTCTTCGTTCTTAACCTTGGCGCTGCTCGAAGTGTAGTTCATGTTGGCGTTCCACAGCCATTTTTCCGACCTCTGGCTGCCGGTGTAGATGTTAAGTAGCGGCGTTGTGTACATTCCGAAACCGCCTTTCACATACACGTTGTAGAGCTTCGGGAGCGGCTCGGCGACAAGCTTTGCTGGTTTCATCTGCTTTGGTTTGTATTTGGTTTTGTACATCTCCGGAGTAACGCCGTCATCGTAGTCGAAAGTTGGCGTAACGTTGAGAGTGTCAACAATTTTGGGCAGCGAGCTGATTTTATACGCATCGTTGATTACCGGCTCGTATGCCTTTATCACTTTCACCTCTTGGTTCAGGTTGTTGTTCTGCGCGAATGCTGTTGTTGCGCCTAACAATATGATAGTCAATATACTTATTCTATTACTTTTCATCGGTATATCTCCTTTATTCTTGTTCTTGATTTTCAGCCTCGTCTTGTTCTTGATTGTCGTTAGCAGGCTCAGTATCAGTCTGTTCTGTATTCTGTTCCTGCTGTTCCTCAGCTTGCGGCTCTGCGGCTTCAGGTTCGCTTTCGGCTGTCGACTGTTCGGTTTCGTTGGCCGACTGACTTTCAGCACTTTCAGTTTCGGTCTGCGTGCCAGCGTCTTCGGTTGTTTCTGTCTCTTGCAGAGTATCGTTTTCAGTCGGTTCAACCTGTTTTGTTTCAGTATTTTGCGGTTCTACCACTTGCATCGATTCGGTTTTGGGAGCCTCCTCAACGGCTGGTTCGGGTGCCGGTTCCGGTTGCGCTTCTTCTTCGTCATCATCCTCCGACTCCATTTCCGAATTGTTCTCGTTGAACTTAATCACTACCTCCTGCGTCGAATTATCCTCAACAAACTTCTCGTTCTCCTCATCGGTAATGAGTTTCAACTTGGCGTTGCCTTCGTCAACAATGCCGTCGGAGGTGTCGCCGTAGTTCTCAATAACACTCTGCAAGTTGGCCTTGGCCTGGAAACGGTCGCCACGCTCCATGCAGATATCAGACAGCAAGAAGAACGCCTTGGCAATCCAGTAGAAATGCGATGTTCCCGACGAGATGAGCGCATTGACAGCCTCCTCCGACTTTTGCAACTCGCCCTGCTCAAACAGCATTCGGGCAACCATATACTGCGACTCTGCTCCCTCCTTGCTCGTCATGTCGAGCGCCAGAATGCGGAACTGAGTTATTGCCGGGTCGGCTTGGTGCGTCTGATAGTAGCTTACGGCCATCACATAACGTGCACGGCGAATCTGCTCCTCAGTTATCTTGTCGGTTATCAGTACTTTACGCGCCGCCTCGATTGCCGCATTGAAATTGCTGTCGGCAAAAGCATTTTGCATCTGACCTTCGCGCGCAATCATCAAGTTCGATTTCACTTCGGCATTGTCTTCCAGCTTCTTATAAAGCTCGACGGCCTGTTTGTAATCCTTTGCACTCTCGGCAAGCGATGCTGCACTCAGCAACGACGCCTCGGTGAACATATTCTTAGGACGGGCGGCTATAGCCTCGAAATCCTCACGAGCCTTGTCGTTGTTGCGCATCTTCAAGTTGCAGTCGCCGCGATAGTAAGTGGCATTGAGCGAGAATTTGCCTTCGGGGAACTTGTCGAGATAGCTGTCGAACAAGCCTCCGGCCTCACGCCAATTGCCTGTCATATAGACCTTTTCGGCTGAAGCATACGTAAGCGAATCGCGCTCCGACATATCGACATCGGTCAGGTTTCCGCGGCTCTTGGCATAGTCGAAATAGTCGTCAACCTTGTTCATATCGACATAGACATTCTTCAAAGCGAAAAGCGCCTCGTCGGCCTCCGATGTGCCCGGATATTTCTCAATCACACTCTTGAAATTGTCGATAGCCAGATAGTTCTGACCATCGGCATAATAGAGCAAACCTGTCTGTAACAGCGATTTAACAACATACGAGCTGTTTGGGTAATTCTTGGCAAGCGTGTGGAAATCGTTGATTGCCAATTGTGTTGAATCGATAATGGTGTAGGCGCGCGCACGCTCGAAAAGCGCGTCGGCGGCATAGTTCGATTTCGGGTAACGGCGAAGCAACTCGCTCATTGTCTTTATCTTGCCGGTCAAATCTTTGCCAAGTCCCATTGCAAAACCTTTCTGGAACAATGCGTATTCGACATCGAACGCGTTAAGGTCGGCTGCCATTCCGTAGAACAGCGATGCGTCGCTGAACTTCGACGTAACAAAGAAACAGTCGCCAATGCGGATGTAGCTGTCAGCCAGCTTGGCGGTGTCGGCGTCGCTGGTTTTCTCGGTGTATTTGCGATACCAGTCGGCAGCCTTTGTATAGTCTTTATTTTTGAAATGGCAGTAGCCGATGTTATAATAGCAAGTCTTGTACTCAGGCATTGTGTAGGCTCCGGGCGTTGTCAGAAGTTGGTTGTAGGCGGCGGCGGCATCGGTGTATTTCTCGAGCCGGTATAGCGCCTCACCTTTCCAATACTGCGCTAAAGCCCTGATTTCCTTGTCGTAAGCCTTCAGCTCAATAACTTTGTCGAACGCCACAACCGACTCCTCAAATTTCAGGTTGTTGTAGAGCTCCAAGCCGCGGAAATAAGCCACGCGCTGCCATGCCGACTGCATCTCGGGCGTCTTGTTTTTGATTTTGGCAATCGACTCAAGCGCCGCCTGATAGTTCTTCGACGACAGATAAGCCTTCACTAGATACTCGTAAGCCTCATCGCGATGAACCGAGTTGGGATATTGTTCCAGATATTGATTGAAAGCTTTAATCGTCTCATTGAAAGGCGAATACGATAGTTCGTAAGACAGTTTAGCATAATTGAGCAACGACTGTTCTTTTATCCGCTCGTTGAAATCGTACTTCGATGCAGCGGCAAAAGCCATGCGCGCCTGCTCCTTCTGCTGAAGCTGCATATTTGAGTAAGCGATGTGGAAATAGGCGTTCTGCGTCAGTTCATCTTTTATATTGGTAACATTTGACATTGTGGTTGCCGCCTGTTGGAAATCGCCTGTCTTATAATAGGCGTAGCCGAGCTGATAGATGTCTTCGCGGGTGTAGTTGTCGGCCTTGCTCTTGTAAATCTCCAGATAGGGAACGGCCTCGGTGTACATCTCCTTGTTGTAGAGCGCCTCTCCCACTATGCGCGACATCTCGGCCTGGCGCTTGGCGTCGGTCTGCTCAAAAAGTGATTTTCCAAGCTCAATAACCTTGTCGTCCTTGCCTTGGATAAAGTAAATCTGCAGCCTGTAGTATGGCACAACCGGCGCAAATGTCGGGTCGGACTCAATCTTTTGTAGATTGTTGAGCGCCGTCTCGTAATTCTTGTTGGTATAGGCTATGTGAGCGTAGAAATAGATTGCCGGATTGGCGTATTTGCTTTTCCCGTCGATAAGCTCGTAGAACATCTTCGACGCACGGTCGTACTGTTTGAGTTTGAAATAGCTGTAGCCTTTCTTGAAATAGAGCTCGGCAAGCTGCTCCTTGTTCAGATTCTGCTTCCACACACGGTCGAAATAGTCGAGCGCCTCTTTATAATGGTTGGCCCGATACTGATAGCGGCCCATTTCGAAATAAGCCACCCGTGTGCGCGGACTCTCGGGATACTCGTTTATGAACTTGCCAATGCGATATTCGGCGTCGCTGTTGAAAAGCTCGAGCGCGCACAAAGCCGCATAATACTCCGCATCGGCTTTGATGTCGGAAAACTCGTTGCCGTAGTGCGCCACAACACGCTCAAAGAACTGCTGCGCCTGCGAATAGTGCTGCTTGTTAAACAAATCGACGCCTATTCGGTAGTCGTAATCCTCATCAAGATAGATTTGTGTCTTTTGGGCGGAAACGCCAAGTGCCGTCAACAGAAATACGGCGATTAAGACATTGGTTAATATCGTTTTACGCATAAAAAATGAAGCTAATAAACCGAAATCAAAATAAATGCATTTGAGAGCCTATAATCGGCCTCAGCAAGGTTTTAATTAACAATTGAATGTTTATTAAATGAGCGGTTTATCACAAATGCGACACCTCTAAATCTTACTTTTGAAACGTCGAAAAAATTTTGCGAAGTATGGAAATGGATACCAAAATAGAATTGCTGAACGCCACAATAGCTCAGCCCGACAACGTCATTATGTCGAACATCAACCTTGAGATAAAAAGTGGCGAGCTTGTTTATCTGATTGGTCGCACCGGCAGCGGCAAGAGTAGCCTGCTCAAAACGCTATACGCCGAACTGCCTTTGGCTAAGGGAACGGGCACTGTAGCCGGATTTCAGCTCGAGAAAATCAAAAACAAACAGATTCCTTTCCTGCGCCGCAAGTTAGGCATTGTGTTTCAGGATTTTCAACTACTTACCGACCGCAATGTGAACGAAAATCTGAAGTTTGTGCTGAAAGCCACTGGCTGGAAAAACAAAATGGAGATTGACCGTCGCATTCAGGAAGTGCTTGAAAAAGTGGGACTTGCGCAAAAAGGTTACAAAATGCCGAATGAGCTTTCGGGCGGCGAGCAACAGCGTGTGGTTATTGCGCGGGCATTGCTCAACAATCCGGAGATTATCCTTGCCGACGAGCCAACCGGGAACCTTGACCCCGACACATCGCGCGGCATTATGCAGATTCTGACAAAAATCAGCGCCACCGGCCGTGCCGTTGTAATAGCCACTCACGACTACCCTCTTATTAAAGAGTTTCCGGGACGCGTAATCAAATGCGACAACAATGAGCTTGTCGAGGTGCAACAGTCAGACAATGAGCCTATAATACTACTCGAAGACTAACAAAATTGAACATAACACAACAAAAAAATCCACGGCAACATTGTTACCGTGGATTTTTGTTTGTGCCGCTATGGCAAAACGACTGTTAACGAACCACTTGCGTAAACTCTGGTGTTTCGTTTTCTTTTGCCAGAACGTAAATCTGCGACTTCATTCCGCCTTGACCTTCAACATTGAAAAGGTATTCGGTGCCGCCTTTTATCGCGCGCGAGCCAACTGAAACAGGTGTTCCGAGCGGGAACTGATAGCCCGAAGTGGCTTGTGTAAAGATTTCTTTTTCAGCATCGGTGCACTCAGCTTGAGCCGAGAAATCGGGCAGTTGCTCGAGTTCGCCGTCTTTAAATCCGCCTTTTATCAGAAATTGCTCAACTTCGGCCGGAGCGTTGGCAACACGTGCCTGACGGATTCCGTAGCCGTCAAGAATCTCTGCGTTTTGTGCGTTTTGCTGCAAAGCTGCCACGCTGGTGTTCAAACCACCACTGCCAAAAGTGCAGAACGGAACAAGTTTCTTTCCTGCAAAATCAGTGTTCTTCAGCAAAGATGCAACCGGAGGCGCGTATGTGCCACCCCAAATCGGGTAGCCAAGAAAGATAACATCGTAGTCGCTAATGTTTTTTGCAAGCGGCTTGATTTCGGGCAGTGTGCCCTCTTGTTGCTCTTTCTGCCAGCGTTGAATCAACTGGCCAAAATCGCCGGTGTACGGGTCAACGCACTCAATTTCAGCGATATCGCAGTTCAGTTGCTTCTGAATTTCCTGTGCCACAGTGCGTGTGGTGTTGCTTTGCGAGTAGAATACAACCAATGCTTTCGGTTGTACCGGTTCAGCCTTTTTTGGTGCCGAAGTGCAGGCAACCGTAGCTGCCAGCGTTGTTGCAATTAATGCCATGCTTTTGATTTTCATCGTTTTAAGTTTTTTAGTTATTGTTAAAAGTTTAAATGTTTAATCGTCAGTGTTAGTGTTAGTATCAGTATCAGCATCAGTGGTAGTGTTAGTGTTAGTGTTAGTGTCAGTGTCAGTGTTTTCGTTTACGTTTTCAATTTACGTTATTTCAGATAATAGTCAATCGTCGTAACCACTCTCACCTTCTTGATATGCGGAGTTGTATATTCCTCATTGATAGAGAATTGACCTTGCGAGGCGAACTTAATGCTGCCCAAATCGCAGTCGGCGTCCTGTGCAAATTTTTCTGCCACCTGACGGGCGTTGCGCGTTGCCTCCTCAATCATTTCGGGCTTGAGCGAATTAAGGTTAGTGTATTGATATTCAGTCTGATTATCGTAAGAGTTTCCGCCAACGGCCACGCCCTTTTTCAGCAACTCCTGTTGCATTTTCATAATCGACATAACCTTTGGCACATCCGACGAAATGACCGTAATGGTGCAGCTTGTCTGGTAGCGCTCGCGCACGTTGTCCTGCGCCCAGGTTTGCGCCAGACGGTCAAGCACCGACGGAGCCGAAATGGTAATTTCATCGTCTTTTATTCCATTCTGTTTCAGGAAGTTGACAATGGTGCGCTGTTTGGTTTCAATCAGGTCGTAGAGTTGGTGCATATCGTTGCCCACCTCGTTGAACTGCAGCGGCCAAACCACCCTGTCGGCTAAAACCTCGCGTTCTGCCAAGCCTTTCACCGACACATATCGGTCTTTATGCGCGTAATTGTCTATTCCACAATAAAGTAAGTAGCTGCCCAAAACAATGCTGGCGCCCAATACAAACGAATTGATATGCTCTTTCATCTCAATTTTGATTTATGATTTTCACGCAAATATAAACAGAATTCGAAACGGCGGATAAAGATTTAGTGCTTATCATGTCCGCCTCTGATTCTTCACAAACAAATCGAAAAACTCGTCTCTAAAGCTCTCACCTATAGCAATTTCGTGCGGGCCAATGAATATGTCGTTGTTGTCAAAGGCTTCGATTCGGGCGGTGTTGACAATGTACGATTTGCTGACGCGCATAAACATCGGTTGCGGCAGAAGGGCCGATATGTTTTTTAGGTTCATTCGGGTGATAATCTTCTGATTTTCAAGTTGAAGAACCACATAATCCTTCAGGCCTTCGACAAAAAGAATGTCGGCGAAGCAAACTTTGCAGAACTTGCGGTCCGACTTGACGAAAAAGTAGTCATCGGCACCGGGCTCAATGTTCTGCTTGTCGCCCTGCGTGAGCAATTTGAAGTAAGATACCGCCTTATCAACAGCCTTGTGAAAGCGTTCTTTCTCAACGGGTTTCACAAGAAAATCGACTGCATCGACCTCGTAACTGTCAATGGCGTATTCGGAATAGGCCGTGGTGAAAATCACAAGCGTCTGCGGCGAAATGGTGTGCGCGAACTCAATGCCTGTGAGCCCTGGCATCTGAATGTCGAGAAAGGCCAAATCGACTTGCGTCTGCGACAGGAAACGCTGCGCTGCCAATGCGCTGCCAAACGTTCCCACAAGCGTCAGTTCGGGTTCCGACTCAAGAAGAATCTCAATCGCCTCGCGCGCAAGTGGCTCATCGTCAACTATTATGCAGTTCATACTGATTCAAAAGTTTAATTCTTGACTACGGACAACTGACATCAGACTACAGACGGCAGCGAGTCACGCTATTCGCAATCAATAAATCCTTCATCCAAATTCTCAAATCTATCGAAAGTTTCACCGTAAATATACTGTTTTCGTCGGTAATTGAAAGCGTGTGGCGGTTGCCGTAGAGTAGTTCAAGGCGGCGGCTGATATTTTTCAGGCCAATGCCGCTTGCTTTCGACGGTACGGGCGCAACGGGCGGTTTGGAATTCTGGCAGACAAACGTCAGCAAACCATCTGACAGACTGAAACTTATATTCACCCACGATTCGTTTTCGCCGTCGCTGTTGTGCTTGACGGCATTCTCGACAAACGGAATGAAAAGCAACGGCGGCACCTCAATGTCGGGGGCAATGCCGCTGGTGTCGATACTGAAACGAAAACTTGAACGGCGAACCTTCTCAAGGTCAAGAAAATCGCGAAGGAACTGAATGTCGGACAGCAAGTTAACCTGCTCGCGATTGCTGTCGGCCAACTGATAGCGGATAAGGTCCTCGAGCCTGAAAAGCAACGCTGAAGCCTGCTCGGGCTCGCGGCGTACAAGCACGTTCACATTGTTTATCATATTGAACAGGAAGTGCGGATTTATCTGTTGCTTAAGCATTTGCAACTCGGTATGCGCTGTGGCGGCCTGCAGTTCGCTGTTGCGAAGATTCTGCAGCGCAATCTGTCGGAACAGGGCCAAACTTGTTGGCGCAGCCATCAGGAAAACCAACGTCAGGGTGTTTCCTATAAAGTTTATAATACTGATACTCAACGGAAATTGACTCGCGTCGGACAACACCACCACCATAATTCTCAAAATCGCGATTGGCGCAATGAGCAACAGCGCAAGAAGTGTGAATTTCAGAATCCGACCATTGAGCAAATATCGCGGCGTCAGCACATAAATATTTACGTACCAACACATTATCAGATAAGCGTAGAATCCCAACCATACGGGAACCAACGACAACTGAAAATCGAAAAGGCGGCTGTCGTTGGTGCCGAATATGCAGAGCGACAGCATAAATATCGGGAATTGGAACAGCAAATGTCTGATTATCCGATATTTGCCATCGAAAAGCAACTTATTGAAAAACGAGTTGAACTGTGCCATAACTAACTGATTGGAATTGTGAGACAAATGCCGTTGTTATTGACAATCAGCGAGTAACGGTCGGCATAGAGCAATGAGAGCCGCTTGCGTGCTGCCGAAAAATCAGCCTCGGTACGGCCATCGACAATTGTAAATTGCAGATTGTCAGCCCCAACCGTAAAATGACAATCGATATTGCCAACTGGCTCGCTGTACTGCATCAGCGACGTGAAGACGAGCGGCGGCACCATAATGCCCATTATCGAGCCATCGGTATTGATTGTGAACGATTTACAAACGCCATCAAACTGCAAAACATTGAGATATTCGTGCACGAAATCGAGTTCGCTTTTCAGTAGCGAGAGTTCACGGCGGCTGTCGTAGAGTTGGTAGCGCAGCACTCGGCTGAACCGCAACAGCGCACCCGACGTGGCTTCGGCGTCGGTCAAGGCGCGCTGGCCACAGGTGTGAAGCGTGGTGCAGAGCATTGCGGGCGAAATCTGCTGTTTCATCAGGGCGGTTTCCATCTGCGCACGCTCGGCCTGCTGCTGTTGGTTGAGTTGCCGTTCCTGCGCCATCCGCTTGACGCAAAGTCCTAATATTACGCCAATTATGACGATTAGCCACTGGATATTGAGCACCATCGCGTCGAGCGCAATATAGTGCAACGGCGCCGTGTAGCGCGTGGCAATGCCGTAGCGGCTGCAAATTCCGCCCTCGACCAAATACTGCAGTCCCACAAGCGCAACCGTCACCACAAGTAGGCTCACGAAGAAAAATCCGTAGCGCCCACGGTTGAAAAATCGCGGCACAAGCAACTTCACAAGCACTACCAAATACGCCACCTTCCAAAGGAAACAATTGGCAATCAGCAATATAAGACTCAATTGTCCTGCGGCATCGCCAATCAGTTGTACGTAGTTGAACGTTATCTCTGAAATGCTGAAAATCAGTAGCGCAACGCACAGAACAACGTACCTCAACAGGTGGTAGCGCTCGTCGAGAAGTAGGTCGGTGGCTAGGGATTTTGGTGTGGATTGCATTTCTTTGGGTGTTAGGTAACGACTATTTATTATCTCCAATCAAATCTGTTTCTGCAGAATTATCATTGTCACTTTCAATCTGGTGACGCAAGTGCTGTTGCAACAATTCTTTCGAAGGGAATTCGGTTAGATATTGAGCAACACGAATGCCTGATTGGTCTAATTGCAACAATTCAATCTGCTCGTCGCCTCCGTCAGAGCATAAAAGCAATCCTAACGGACTTTCCTCGTTTTCTTGACGCTCGTATTTGTCGAGCCAGCGCAAATACAACTCCATCTGCCCTTTGTAGGCGGCTTTGAAACGGCCTAACTTTAACTCGACAGCAATCAATCGGCGCAATTTTCGGTGGAAAAACAGCAAATCGATATAATAATCCTCACCATCGATTATTATACGTTTTTGTCGTTCGACAAAGCAAAAGCCGTTGCCAAGTTCCATTAAGAATTGTTGGATTTTTGTGACCAAACGGTCTTCCAAATCACGTTCCGAATAAAAGCCTTTCAATCCTGTAAAATCAAGGAAATAAGGATTTTTAAAAACCAAATCGGGGGTTAGATTGTTGGTTTCGCGAAGTTCTGTAAGTTCCTTTTTAATAAATTCTTCGGGCTTGCCGCTGATAGCCGTGCGCTCAAAAAGCATACCGTCGATTTTAGCCCGCAGGGTTTTCGTCCCCCACATTTCTTTCGAAGCCATTGTAAGATAAAACTCTTTTTGAACGGTGCTTTTCAGTGGCAATATCTCGATTATATGGCTCCACGTCAATTGTGTCGCCAGCGCCGACACAATTTCAACATCTTGAAAATCAGCGGCGAACTGCATCATTCGGTGCAAATTGCGACTTGAGAATTCTTTGGTTTGAAAATGCTCGTTTAATTGTGTCGCCAATTCCGCCACAATTCGTTTACCATATTCGGCGCGCTTGTTACCAAGCACATCGGTATTTATGCGGTGGCCTATGTGCCAATACATAAACACTATTCCTCGGTTGACCGCTACGGCGGTTTTGCGCTTTGTTGTCTCTACAATGGCGCATAAGTCAGAGAACAATTTGGTTTCGCTCATTTCTTCCATCGTGTTCCTAATTAATTTGTTTTCAATTATTCCGCCAATTCGGTAGTCCCGACTACCGAAATATCCTCAATGTCTTTCAACGCCTCGTACTGACCTTGCAAAATGGCGGTTTTTATGGTTTCAACTGCTTCCGTTAATTGTATGATTGACTTGTTGTTATCCATAGCGTTTTTATTTAATTTTCCACCACCCCAATCTCCTCATCCGTAAGGCCGTAAAGGGCGTACACCATACGGTCAATCTCGTGGTCGGTGGTGGCGATTGCGGTTTTGAGCGACTGACATTCCGATTGGTAGGCGTTGAAATAATCCTCGAGTTCGTCTTTTTGCACAAGGGTGAGTTTCACCTTCTGCTTGCCGAGTTCCTTCACAAAATCGCTGAAAGAGAGCGTGTAGAATGTTTCGAGCGCGGCGGTGGTCTTTTCCAAATTGTAGGTCTCCGTTATGCGGCGTAGGAATCGACTCACTTTCTGCTGCAAATCTGCGTTTAGTGTCAGCATTTTGTCGGCTAAATTTGCTAATGCAGAAATAGTATTTGTGTCATTTTCCAACTCATTTGGAATGGGCAATTCAGAAATATCCTTTGGATTTACCTTTGGGAAAATGTCTTTTGACAAATTGGGAAGCAACAAAGCCCCATACCAACTAATAAGTTTTGAATTAACACAACCTAATATTGCTTTCAATAAAGATTCGTTTTCTTGATTTAACTTAAATGGTGATATGCTATGCCCGTAATAAGCAACTTCATTATAATATGCGGCTTGCAATCTTTTCCCTTGTCCTGGAATTTCCCTAAAGAGTATTCTTGCACCCTCAAAATATTTTTTTTCTCTGGGGGCAGCCAACCACGTGCCATAACTTAACCAATTGCCGCTCCAACATACAGAATAACGAGAAACATCTTGACCTTCTAACCAATAACCGCACGTATCATCAATTTTTTCTGTATGGTGATACGCTCTGTTTTTAATTATTTCTTCTGATTGGCCGCGGTGCTTATCGTAAGGTGTTATTCCTTGAATTACAGTACCATAATATGATAGTTTTCTTGTGTTAAGTTGAAGTTTTTTAATAATGGACATTTGCATATTGTCCAATCTATAATTGATTTTAAGTGTTTCTTTTTCAATAACATCCGATTTTGATAACAATCTTTTTCTTTCTGCAATATCAATTATTACAAGTTCATTATTCGGTGCTTTTTTCCTAATCATAAATGAACAAGTATTCACTACTGCGTCAGCAAAAGCATCTTCTCCATAAAACCTAATTGTTTGTAAATCATTATTTAAAACAATATTGCGAATGTTGTAAGATTCATCAAGAGACAACCATAATTGGGGTGTAATAAATTCCACAAAACCTTCATCTTTAACCAAATTCAAAGATTTTTCTATGAAATAGATATAACTTTCATACTTATATCTGTAAGATTTATAAGATTTTGTAATAAACGCTTTTTCAGCATCATTAAATGTTGCGCCATACGGCGGGTTGCCAATCACGACGTCGAAACCACCGCGCTCGAACACTTGCGGGAACTCGCGCTGCCAATCGAAGGCTTTGTCGGCGGCAACATCGGGGTCCGAAATCAGACTGTTTCCGCACTTTATGTTCTGGTTGAGCGAGTTGAGTTTGCGGTGCGGACGGGCGGTGCGCAGCCAAAGCGAGAGACGGGCAATCTCAACGCTCTCCTCGTTAATATCGACACCGAAAAGGTTGTTCTCCAAAATCGAGTTTTCGACATTGGGAATGACCATCGGCGAGTCGGTAATCTTGGCATCCATCTCGTCAATCAGGCGGTGCTCCTGAATCAGGAACTGAAGGGCGGCGTTCAGAAAAGCGCCCGAGCCGCACGCGGGGTCGCAAATGGTTATCTGCAAGAGCCACTGGCGGTAATCGTTGAGCCGTTTCAAGAGTTTGATTTTGGTGTCTTTGTTGCGTCGGCGGTCGGCAAAATACTCCTGCTCGTCAATCTGCAACTCGGCTTTCTTGTCGGCGCAAAGCCGCCCCACGGTATTCTCGACAATGTATTTGGTAATGTACTGCGGGGTGTAGAAAACGCCGTCGCGCTTGCGTTTGGTGGTGCTGGGCGCGGCATCGGTCGGCGCGGCAACGGCTTCAATCTCGTTCAGCGAGTTTTCGAAGATATGGCCAAGAATATTGACATCGACCTCGCTCTGGTAGTCGTATTCCGATAGTCGGCGGGTGTGCTGCTCAAGAACCGAGTCGGTTATTTTGAGCGAGTCGAGCACATCGTCGGGCTTGAAAAGTCCGCCGTTGTAGGCGAAAATCTCGTAATCTTTGCCTTTGTATCCCGTATCCAAGTAGCCGAAATATTTCTTAATACGCTCGTAGAGTGGCACATAGGCGTCCAAATCGGCGAGTTTGCGCCAATCGTCAATGATTCGAATCATTGTGTTGGGCGGCAGAAGTCCGCTGTCTTCGGCAAAGAAAATGAAGAGCATACGGTCGAGCAATTTCTGCGTCTTTTTGTACAACTCAACACGCGCGTCATCGTCGGCCACGTCGTTGTTTGCGCAAATATCCTGATACAGAACACGTTTGAAGTTTGTGTAGTCGCGATACAAGGCGTTGGTAATGGCGTCCTCGCTGCTCACGCTCTCGGTCTTTATACGCTTGGGCAGATTGGCGGCAATATTGGTGTAAGCAAGGCAAAGCCAAAGTGTACAGAATTCATTTTCAGTTAAATGGAACAAATCGAACTCGACGCATTCCACGGCGTTGTCGATATAGAATCGCAGTTTCTCAAAATTCGAAATCACAACATACACCGCGTTCTGGTTTTGGCTTTTGTAGCCGAAAGCCTGCTGCTCGATTTTCGATAAGTCGGTGGTTTTGTGGTCTTTAAGTTCGATAATACCAACCACTTTGCCATCGACAAGAATGGCTCCGTCGGCTTTCCGCGAGTTGGTTTCGTTCTTCTGCTCGGTAATCAGATTGTAGTCTGGCGACGGATTGAGCGTATAGCCCAACACCTTGACAAACAATTCGCGAAGGAATCCCTCCTGAAACTGTTCCTCTTTGCTCTGGCGAATATTGGCCTGAATTTCGGGGTTCAGGAAGTACGACTGATACTGCTGCCAAGCCTGCGCCACAACATCCTGCGGCACGGCATCGGTGTATTTTTTGAGAATATTCTTCTGGAATAGCATAACAACTGCGATTTGTGCGATTTCAGACAAAGTTAGGGAAAAGTTTGAAGAATGGTGATTTTGCTTGTTTTCAATCCTTGTCTAAATGTAAGTTTTCAGATTCCGAAGCACCCAACGACCAAAAATGGGGTCGGACAATTCCACGTTTTTGCCTGTTATCTCCACAAACTCCTTTTCTTCCAAGGCTTTTTTCACTCGGCTTACATTTGCAGTTGAACTCAACCGATAGTCGAAAATCACATTGCTGGTCGAAAGGTCGGTTGTGTGACCTTCGGCAATTGCCTGAACAGCACGTATTTGATAACTCGACAGATTGCTTATGTAATTCAGGAAAAGGATGTGGTTTTGCTGCAACAAATCCTGCTTTGCCAATTCAAGTAACGATTCGGTTGCTGCAGTGTCCGTCCGCGCCCAAAGCAACCACGCAAGTTGCTGAACGTATGAAGAATTGCCCTCGACATAACTGCAAATCGCCTCGCAGATTTCGCTCGAAATCGATTTTCCTGTAACCGAGAACTGCCGTTGAATGTACTCTACCCAACGTTCGACGGGGATTTTTTCGAGAAAAATGATGTCGCCAAATTTGTAAAACGGGTAACTGGCCTTGCCGAACATATTCATAAGAAGATGCCGCTTGCTGCCAAACAGACAATAGTTTGTGTTGTGCTGATGTTGCCATACCGACCGCAGTTTCTTCTGAAACGACAGTGAATCAGTAAATTCACCAATTTGCTGAAACTCATCGATGCAGACCACAATTCGGATTCCTTTTTCAACGGCAATGCGTTCTGGAAGTGATAGGACATCGGCATTGTATTGTTTATCAGTTGTTTCAAGCGAGAACGAAATGTCTCCGCTCTGCTCCACCGATAATTTTGGCACAAGGCTCGAAAGGAAGCGTTTGGCGTTCTCAATCAGCGATTCGGCCTTGCTGCTTATCTGACGGATAATTTCGGTGGCGAACATCACATAAAAATCGCTTTCATCTTTGCAGGCAAACGCATCCATCTTAATGATTCTCACGTTTTTATTGTCAGCCATTCGCTCAATAACATTGTTAACAAGCGAAGTTTTGCCTAATCGTCGCTGCGAAATCAGAATGGTGTTGATGCCATTGCTAAAATTCATCATCAGACGTCTTGCCTCATCTTCTCTGCCGATAAAATGTGCGTTGTCGGCAGCAACTCCATATACAAACGGATTGTCCATAGTTACATCATTTATATCGGCAAAGATAATTACTTTTTAATTTGCTAACAACATTGTTAGTAACAAACTTGTTAGTAACATCTGTGTTAGCAAATTTAAACATCCATCAACTTATTAGAACTCAAGTTTATAAGCAATATTCGGCAGAGTCAGTTTCACGGTGTACGGCTCAATTTTGTGGGTGCGCAGGTTGTAAACGTGGTCGTAGTAGCCCTTGTTTTGAGTCATATCGATAACGAAACTGTGCGACACGCGGTGTTTGTTAATGGTGACGCGGGCCGAATAGTTGTAGGCAATGGCCGTGCCGTACTGCTCGGTGAAGGCGCGGGTCTCGTCAAGGCGTGCGGCACCTTCCGACGAATGGATAATCTCGTAGGGCGTAACATCGTCGGCCACAGGCGCGTGGCGGTCGCCACCCTGGACGGTGATTTTCGCGTTCAGCGCAAAAACGTTCTGCTTCTCGCTTCCAAACATCCACTCTTTGCCGCCTAACACATTGATAACGTAGTTTCTATCGTAGCGCGAGTGGTACCATTTGCCGTCGCCGCCGCGGTAGCGCGAACTGAAAATCGAAGCCGTGGTCATTCCGTACCAACCGTTGTTCAGATATCGCTCAAGCGTGATATCGACACCGTAATTTCTTCCCAAACCTTTGTTAACCAACGCTTTGTCGATATAATAATTGATATGGTTGAGCACAGAGAACGAAGTGCCTTCCTCAACAGGAACATTATAAAGGTGCTGGTAGAACGGCTCGATTTTGAGCAACGAGTTGTCGGTGAGTTTCAGGCTGTACGACAGCATAAAGTGGTGTGCTTTAGTGAAATCAAGGTCTTTGTTGACCAATTCGCCGCCGATTTTCACAAAATAGACATCGGTTTTCTCGCGGCGGCTGTGCAGACCGTAGGCTGCAGCGAAAGTTGAGCGGGCAGTTGGCTGCCAACGCAGTCCCACACGGGGCTCAAGGCTGACGGCACCGTTCAGGCGCAGGCTCTCAAGATTCAGACCTGCGGTGAGTGTCAACTCGTTGCTCAAACTCAACTGGTGGCTTGTGTAGGCCGACAGCAACCCCGACTCGCCATCGGCTTCAAACACTGTGTAGAGCGGCTGTCCGATAGTGTCGCCGTGCTGCATCTGAATGTCGTAAAGGAAATGCGTGTAGTGAACGCCGTTTTTCATTGTGTAGCGCGCCGAAACCTTGCGGCTGTGGGCCACATCGGCAATCAGGTCGGTGTAACTTGTCGACATTACAACAGCGGGAAGGTCGTAGGCGTTAGTGCTGAAATTGTACGATTTACGGTCGGCTTCCATTGTGTTGGCGGTGGCGGCCAAAGTGGTGGTGAGTTGTCCGCCGCGCGGCAGTAAAATATGGTGTTTCAGGCCGATAGCGCCCATTTTTTGTTTCGATTTTCCCTGATTTATGTCGAAACTGGTTTCCCATTCGGTGGTGTCGGAAACGATTTTCTCGTCGGTGTCGATAAGCCCCGTGCCCCAAACAGCGAACGTTCCCGCCGATTTTGTAGGCAGATTAATCTTGAAGTTCAAGTCCTGATAATCAACCACTTCGCCACCCATATCAACCCAATCCATTTTCGACGCCAAACCCAACGACGAATATCGGTAATTGACTATGTATGAAGCCTTTCGGTCCTTGCCGATAGGGCCTTCCGACGCAAAATCGATACCCAAAGTGCCCAACTGGAAGGTGTGTTCATACTTGTCGTTGTTGCCCTGGCGCAGTTTCATATCGAAAACGCCCGAAACGGCATCGCCATATTCGGCAGGAAAAGCCGCCGTAAAGAAGTCGGAATTGCCTACTACAAAGGCACTTAACGACGAAACCAATCCGCCGCCTGCCACCGAAATGTCGGCAAAGTGGTTGGGGTTCGGAATCTCGATACCCTCAATGCGCCACGCGAGCAAATGCGGTGCGTTGCCGTGGATTGAAATGCCGTTGGTGCAACCGTCTTGCGACACACCCGCAAACGAACTTGCCAAACGCGCGGGGTCGCCGAAACCGCCTGCGTAGCGGCTTGCCTCTTCAATCGAGAGCATTCGCGCGCCCGTCGAAGCCATCTTGTTGAGCGGCTGCTGCTTGTTGATTTGCGGACGAACCGTAACCTCGTCAAGCGCTGTCACCGACTCGTGCAGACCTGCCTCAATGTATGTCTCTTTTGCCGACGACACCATCAACTCTTTCATTATCAGCGGTTCGTAACCGATTGTCTGAACGATAACGGTATGGCGGCCGACGGTCACGTTTTTAATCACAAACCGACCTGCGGTGTCGGCTGCCGCACCCTGTGTCGGCTGGTCCTCAACGTAAACAGTGGCAAACGGCACTGGCGTTCCTGACGCCGCGTCGAAAACCACGCCTCTAATGTTTTGAGTGAACGACTGCGCTTCAACAATCTGATTCTGAAGCATTAAGCAAACTGCAAGAAATAAAATCCGTTTCATATTCAATTTTGTTTTTTGATTCTGGTGCCAAAAGTAGGTGGCCGCCAATCACCAATTTTGAATTGTATACAAAACGGGGGTTGCTGTATACGAAACGGGGATTTTGAGAGTGAAATTAATTTATGGGCAAGTCGGAAACGTCACTTCAATCAGGCCGCATTAGTTATTCAAATACTCTCTGATTCTATCGATTTGCGACAAAGCCACACGGCGCCCTTCTTCATAGACGCGTTGCATCTCGTCGGGATTTTTTGAGGTTCGACTGATATTGAGCGGTTTGTCGGGACAGATGACAAACACTTCGCCCCGAGCGGCACGTTCACGAATGGTGGCGGTGGTGCGGTTATACTCTATGTGGCGATCGCGCATGGCTTTGATAATCATTGGATAACGCCGCAGAAACAATCTCATCAGCCACAACAATCGGTTTGGCTTTTTGCGGTAGGTATCGGGCTGCGTCAGGACAATCACATTGCGGTTATAGCCGATGCT
>JAFZKK010000148.1 GCA_017551905.1 Salinivirgaceae bacterium | reverse complement strand
TCCTCCTCGTAAACGATTTCACCTCCCATATCGGTGATAACGCCTTTGAATTTGTCAACCGCTTCCTTCATCTGTGGTGCAGACAAAACGGGATTTGCAATGAAAACGGTCTCGTAACTGTTTGACATAAAATTAAATTTTATTTGTTAAAAATCGAGTCGCAAAAGTACAAATTGCTTTTGATTTTGCAAGAGGTTGGTTTAAAATTAAGATTTTAGAATTCAGAATGCGGAATTTTTGATTTCTGAACAGATAAATTTCTGATACTCTAACCATTTACTTCAGAAAATCGTCGAAATACTGCAAAATCCGCTTGAAAAGGTGCACGCGGTCGGGACCGATGACGTTGTGCTCGTGTTGCGGATAGACTGCGTAATCGACCAGCACATCGGTCTTGACGGCACTCTGCAACAGTTGCAGGCTGTTCTGCCAAACCACCACAGGGTCGATGTCGCCGTGAATCACAAGCAGCCGCCCGCGCAAGTTGCCGATTTTGTCAGTGACGCGGCTCTGCGCATAGCCTTCGGGGTTTTCCTGCGGCGTGTCCATATAGCGCTCGCCGTACATAATCTCGTAGAGGCTCCAGTCGCACACGGGGCCGCCCGCCACGCCCGTGCGGAACACGTTGTTGTGGTTGAGCATCATTGATATTGTCATAAATCCGCCAAAGCTCCAGCCGTGGATGCCGATGCGCGTGGTATCGACATACGGCAGACTCCGTAAGTAATTGATTCCCACCATTTGGTCCTCCATTTCGCAAGTGCCCAAACGGCGGTGGATGCAGTGTTCGAACTCAACGCCGCGGCTCTCGGTGCCACGGTTGTCCATTGTGAACACAATGTAGCCCTGTTGCGCGAAGTACATTTTCCACGTGGCCGCGCCGTAGAGCCAGCTCGCGTCAACAAGTTGCGAGTGCGGGCCGCCGTACATATAATCGATTACAGGATAGCACTTTGTCGAGTCGAAATCGGGCGGCAGAATGAGCCGTCCGCAGAGGTCGAACCGCCCGTCGGCGCTTTTCAGGCTGACAGTCTTGAAGATAGGCAGCGTGTAGCCCTCGTAGGTGTTGCGCACGTTTTTCAGCGTGTCGATGACCTTGCCGTCGGCGGCGCGCAGCGTGCTCAAAATGGCGTAGTCGGGTGCCGAAAAGTTATCGACAAACCGCTCGCAGCTCTTGCTGAACCGCGCCGTGTGCACGCCGTAGCCGTTGCTCAACCGCACAGTTTTTCCCTTCAGATTCACTTTGTAGATGTCGCGCGTCAGGTAGCCCTCGGCGTTGGCTTGGAAAAACACCTCGCCGCTTGTGCGATTGCAGCCGTAGAGGTCGGTCACGCACCAGTTGCCGCGGGTGAGCTGCTTGCAGGTGGATTTGCTTGTGTCATAAAGATATAGATGCTTGAAACCGTCGCGCTCGCTCACCCAAACAAAGCGGTTGTTGTCGATGAACAGCGGCGGAATGCACGGCTCAACCCATTCGGCGCTTTCCTCTTCGAAAAGCGTCCGCACCAGCGAGCCGTCGGTGGCACTGTACTGATTGAGCCACAGGTGGTTTTGCTCGCGGTTCAGCTCGGCCACAAAAATGAATTTGTCGTCGGGCGACCACGCAATGTTGGTGAAAAACCGATTGACTGGCGAAGCTGTTTTTAGGTAGATAACGTTCTCGGTTTCAGTGTTATAAATGCCGATTTGCACCTCGTGGCTCGCCTCGCCCGCCATTGGGTAGCGGATGGACTTTGCGGCGGCCTCGCGCTGGGTGATGTCAACAATCGGGTATTGGCCAACCATACTCTCGTCCATTCGGTAGAAGGCCAGCAGCCGTCCGCTTTCCGACCAGAACGTGCCGCCGTCGATGCCCCATTCGTTGCGATGCACTGTCTGCCCGTAAACCACGTCAGGCAGCGAGTCGGCGTTCACTCTGCGGCTGCCGTTGCGCCCAGCAACGTAAAGGCTTGAGCCACAGCTGAATGCCGCGTGCGTAAAATTGGGCGCAAGGCAGAGATTATCGTCGGACGAGATGCCCGTTATCGAGTCGGTCAACGTATTGTTAGTCAGGTTGATGCCATAAATATTGCCGTTTTGTGCGCACACCCACACATTCTCGGTGTCCTGCCAATCGGCAATGTAAGCCGACGAGTCTTTTGCGTTGTCGGTCAGCACTTTATCGAGTTGTTGCCACGATACCACCGTCTGCCCGACGTGAAAACCGTCTTTGTCCTGAGTGACAAAAACATTGGTTTTGCCGGCAAACTGTCCGCGCGCGGGCGAGTTGTAATGCTCGTAAAATTCGGGACTGCCCGGTACGGTTACTTCCAAAGTGAGCGGTTTCTGCCCGAAAAGGCTTGACGACAACAGCATCACCGATGTAAGAATTTTCAGTTTCATAAAAGCTATTTTTTTGCAATAGTATCATTTTTCCTATGTTTGCACCTATTATTTATAACTAAAAAATAGAAAAATGACATTTACAGAATTATCTTGGAAGATTTTTGAGCAGTCGATAGCCGATTATCATAAAAAGGACGATGTTGACACTCCGATAGCCAATCCGTTCGAAATCAAAACGATAGAGTATTATCTTTATCTGAAAAACTGGATTGATACGGTTCAGTGGCACTTGGAGGATATTATCCGTAATCCGGAGATTGACCCGGTTGAGGCGCTGAAAATCAAACGCCGCATCGACAAGAGCAACCAAGACCGCACCGACCTTGTTGAACTGATTGACCGCTATTTCCTTGACAAATACAAAGATGTGAAGGTGCAGCCAAATGCAACAATCAACACCGAGTCGCCGGCATGGGCTGTCGACCGCTACAGCATCCTCTCGCTGAAGATTTATCACATGCAGGAGCAAGTTGGTCGCACCGATGTCTCTGCCGAGCATAAAGCGCAGTGCCAGAACAAGTTGAATGTTCTTTTGGAACAGAAAAAAGACCTTGGCGGCGCTATCGACCAGCTTTTGGACGACATTGTTGCGGGGCGCAAATACATGAAAGTTTACAAACAGATGAAGATGTATAACGACCCCAATCTGAACCCTGTTCTATACGGCACAAAGCAATGACAATCAGGCGTTTGCTTCTGACTCGCTTTTCTGCAATGGGCGATGTGGCAATGACCGTGCCTGTTGTATGGTCGCTTGCCGAGAAATACCCCGATGTGGAGATAATCTTTCTTAGCCGTAAAAATTTTGCGCCCATGTTCGCGCATTGTCCTAAGAATGTGCGTTTTATAGGTGTCGATTTGAAAAACGATTACAAAGGTTTTTCGGGCTTGAACCGCCTTTTTGCCGAGGTTAAGGCTTTGAATATCGATGCATACGCCGATTGCCATGATGTGTTGAGAACCAAATACTTGCGATTCAGAAGTGCGCTGTCGGGTATCAGAACCGAAAAGATTGACAAAGGGCGCTCGGAAAAGAAACGCCTTGCAAGATTAGGTGCGGAGCAATGCAAACCACTGAAAACCACTGTCGAACGTTATCAAGATGTGCTTGCCCGTCTCGGTTTTGATTTCAAAATAAACTTCACTTCAATTTTTGGCGGAGCTGTTCAAGACTTGCCTGATGAGATAAAAAAGATTACAGGCGACAAAACTCAGAAATGGGTTGGAGTGGCACCGTTTGCCGCGCATAAAGGCAAAATTCTGCCACTTGACAAAACCGAAGATGTTGTTAAGAAATTATCGGAACACGGCTGCCGGGTTTTTCTGTTTGGTGCGGGCGAGAAGGAGGGGAGCGTGCTTGAAGGATGGCAGTCGAAATATAATGATGTTGTTAGTGTCGCAGGCAAATTGGGCGGACTTGGAAACGAGCTTTTGCTGATATTCAAACTCGATAGCATGCTCTCAATGGACAGCGCCAATATGCACCTTGCCTC
>JAFZKK010000147.1 GCA_017551905.1 Salinivirgaceae bacterium | reverse complement strand
ATGAAGAAGACTTGACTGTCAGCCAGATGCGGAATTATTTAAATGGTTTGGCCGATTTCCGTCAAGGGTTCAGTTGGGGAGCTTGTGCTGGTGGTGTAGCTTCGGTTGCGGGGGCGGCTGCCGTTCCGACAATCGACATAAAAGGCAATGTATCAGGCAGTATTCCTGTTGGAGTGGTTGTCCCGTTCGCCTATTTGGGCATTATCTCAAATACGGGCAAATCGGTTGCAAAACTTAAAAGACAAAAGCCGGATATGTCTGAGGATGAATACTATATAACGGGTGCACAGGCTGCAGTAGGACGTATGCGTTTCCGTAGCGGTTTGTTCGGAGTAGTTGCCGGTGGAGTTGTGTGGATGACAGTATCTTTGGTAACTGATTAGAAATTATGCTTTTACGGCTTCATATACAGAATTATGCGCTGATTGACCAGTTGACCGTTGATTTTAACGAGGGCTTTTCAACTCTGACCGGCGAAACTGGAGCAGGAAAGTCAATTCTTTTGGGCGCTCTGGCGTTGGCCTTGGGCAACCGTGCCGATACTTCGGCCATTGGCGATGCCGAAAAGAAATGCGTTGTTGAGGCAACATTCAATGTGAAACCGTACAGACTTGAATCGGTTTTTGCCGATTTAGACCTTGATTATCAAGATGAAACAATTGTCCGCCGTGAGTTGTTGCCAAACGGAAAATCGCGGGCTTTTGTGAATGACACACCTGTTAATGTCAACAATCTTAAGACTTTAGGCCAATATCTTATCGATATTCATTCGCAGCACGAAAACTTGGAGTTGAACAACAATCAGTTCCAATTGCGGGTTGTGGATGCGGCTGCGAAAAATGCTGATTTACTGAATGATTATGCCGAAACCTATCGCAACTACCGCAAGCAGCAGACCGAATTGGAAACTTTGCGGGACGAAGCCCGTCGTCTTTCGGCTGATTACGATTATAATCAGTTTCAATACAATCAGTTAGCTGAATTCGCGCCAGAAAAAATCAATCAGCAGGAAATGGAGGATGAGTTTCAGACTCTGTCGAATGTGGTTGAAATTCAGCAGAATCTTAATGCGGCAGTCTATCTTCTTCAGGACGGCGAGCAGAATTTGCTTTCGCAGCTTTCGCAACTGCGGCAAACAGTGCAGCAGGTCAAGCGTTATTTCCCCAAGGCCGCCGATTATCTTCAACGTTTGGAGTCGGTGATAATTGAGATGAAAGACTTTGCGCAGGAAATGGAACACGATGCTCAACAGCTTGAGAACCAGCCGGAACGACTGGAATTTCTGCGCTCAAAGCTCGACCAGCTTTATGGCTTATTGCAGAAGCATCAAGTGGCTGATGTTGAGGGACTTGTCAGAATTAAAAATGAACTTGAAGGTAAACTTGGCAAGTCGGGCAACTACGAGTTGAGGATTGAGCAGGCCGAGAAACTTCTGGCAGAAACCACTGAGCGCCTGAAGGGGCTTGCAACGCAACTGACAGAGCGCAGAACGAAAATGCTTGAGCCGCTTAGCCGTGAGATTTGCAGCCATTTGATAGGTTTGGGAATGCCAAACGCGCAACTTAGAATCGACATTTCAGAATCTTCACAATTCACACCAACTGGTTGCGATTGCATCAATTTTATGTTCACTGCAAACCGAAACCGAGAGTTGCAGAATATTTCGAAAATTGCATCGGGCGGTGAGATTAGCAGACTGATGCTCAGCATCAAAGCCATTCTTTCAGCATCGGTTGCTCTGCCAACCATTATTTTCGATGAGATTGATACTGGTGTTTCGGGCGATATTGCTCACAAAATGGCGGAATTAATGTCGCAAATGGCTGAACATATGCAGGTTATAACAATTACTCATCTGCCACAAATTGCGGCAAAAGGCGATGTTCAATACCGTGTTGTAAAACGCGATGTTAATGGAACTACTCAAACTTTTGTTGAGCAACTTTCTGACAGTGAACGAGTTGATGAGGTTGCCCGTATGTTGAGCGGCAAGGACATTACCAACGAGGCTCGCGAGAATGCAAAGTCATTGTTAAACGGCTGATAGGGTAGGCGTTATAAGTTAGAATTTATAAGTTGCAAGTGATAAGTTCTAAATCTCACTCAGCAACCAGCGTCATTACACATTACTCACTAATCATTAATCACTAAACGCTAAACACTTACCACTAACCTTTCCCCTTGAACAATTTAGTGAACTCCGACGGAATTTCTGATGTGAATTCCATAACTTCTCTTGTCATAGGATGCACAAATTCAATTTGTTGCGCGTGTAGGCAAAGTCGTCCGCAGGGTGATGTCTGGGCGCCGTATTTGCCGTCACCGGCCACTGGGTGCCCAATGTGGCTCATATGAATGCGAATCTGGTTCTTGCGGCCGGTTTCAAGTTCAAGCGCGAGCATTGAGTATCCTTCAATGGTTTTCAGCACTTTATAGTGCGTTATGGCGCGTTTGCCTTTTCCTTCTGCACAGATGTGCATTGTCATCGTGAACTTGTTCTCATCAATCCAAGTGTCAATGGTACCTTCCTGATTATCAAGGTGACCTTCAACAATGGCGATGTATCGGCGGCTCCGTACCGATTCGTTCCAAGTTGTGCGGAGGCGGTACTGCACCTCTTCGCTTTTTGCGAAAATCAGTATTCCCGAAGTGTCGCGGTCGATGCGGTGGACTATGAAAATGCACTCGCCTTCGCCTTTGAACTGCATATAAGCGTTCAGATAGGCTTGGGCAGAGTGTTTGCGGTCTTCGTCATTGCCAACGGTCAGTAGCCCTGTTTCCTTTTTGACAACAATCAGCCATTTGTCTTCCCAAATGATTCTCAAGCCTTTAGGCATCGGGAATTTCGGCTCTGGTTTTTTCCCGATGAAGAGTGTCTCACCGGCTGTCAGTTCTTCGTCTAATCGGCTGATTGTCCGGCCGTTTGCAGAGATTGCTCCTTTTTGCAGAAGCTGTTTTATCGATGTCCGGCTTTTACCTTGCATAATGTGCGCCAGAAATTCTTCCACAGTCTGATTCCTCTTGACACTGTACGATGTTCCTTTGGGTTCCTCACGGCGAGGTTTGTCATTCATTTTCATATCGATAGGAGTGAAGAGGGTTACGGCCTGTACCTTGACGCATTCAACACCATTTGGTAGTCGTTCTCGCGCATCAGTTGCTGAATTGTGACTTGTGAGTTGTGTTTTAGATATGATTTAATAATCTGATATCCAATCCATTGCCCGACACCGCCAGGCGATTTTTGCGAGAACGATGATGTAAACGGCGCGGGCGCCACCATTCGGTTTATTTCCTTCATCGATGTGCTGAAAAGCGCGTCTTTTTCGACCATAGAGAGCCACATTGGCTGTTCGTTGCGGTGACACCAGTCGAGTTGCTGCTGGGTGTAGCCCCATTTCAGCGTGTCGGGGGCGTTGGGTAGCAGAGCGTCGAGCAGAACGTGAATCTTGCCGTAGTAGAGCATCTGCGAAATCAGATTATCGTCTTTCGGTGCATACTCAAATTCCGTCAGACACAAGGCCATTACGGCGTCGGTGGCCACTTTTTGCGGATGCATATTGCGTTGCAGATAGACCGGCGTGCGCAGCATTTGATAGTATTTGTGATTGACGCCCAGATACTTGTCAAGGCTGATGCTGATTACGCCCGAGTCGGCCACAATGTTTTGGTTGAAGCCCGACAGGTGGGTGTAGATTTTCGGAAGTTCAATTTCGGGGAAAAGCACAGCCATTCGCGCCCACGCTTTCGACAGGTCGCGACTGAAAGCCGGTTCGCCCGTGCCGAAAATGCGGCTCACTTCGCGGTACGAGCCGCGGATGTCGGGGTCGGTAAGGAACGATGCGAGTTTGCGGTCGTAGTTGAGTTGGTTGGTACCGCCAATGCAGATAACTCGCTGATTGTAAAGGTCGAAGAACTGTCCGTATTTCTGTTCCATTTGCGGTACATATTGCCAGACGCTATCGACCGGAATGGCGAACAAGTCTTGCTCAAACCGCTGAATGTCAAGGTCTTTGTATGTGCCGCTAATGTCAATGCCGCGGTTACCGCAGGCGGTGGCAATCAATCCAATGGCTAAAATCTTGATAATGTTCTTCATAGCGGCGGTTATTTATAAAAATTCATCTCATCGATATATTCCCAAGCCTTTTCGGGCACGAAAAAACGCACATCCTTGCCGCTGCCAATGCTCTGCCGTATGAAACTCGACGAGATTTCGATTTGCGGCGCGTCAATCAGCCGAACGTGCGGGTGTTGGTGAAAGTCGGTTTTCGGGCAGTTGGGACGCGGATAAACCATTATGTGATAATCGTTTAACAGCAACTCGTAGTTCTTCCATTTGTGCAGCGTGGCCAAGTTGTCCTCGCCCATAATGAGCGTGAATTGGTGGTTGGGGTGCTGTTCGCGCAGATATGCCAGAGTATCAATGGTATACGAAGGTTTCGGCATTCGAAACTCTACATCGCAGGCGCGGAACTTCGGGAAATCGCGCAAAGCAAGGTTTACAAGGTGCAGGCGTTGGTAATCGTCGAGCAGTTGGGCGCGCTGTTTCAGCGGGTTTTGCGGGCTCACAACAAACCAAACTGCCTCAAGGTCAGTGTATTCCACAATGTAGTTGGCCAGAGCCAAGTGCCCAATGTGGACCGGATT
>JAFZKK010000146.1 GCA_017551905.1 Salinivirgaceae bacterium | reverse complement strand
TATGCTGGTGGCAATAATATAGGAGAAGAAAATCGTGGTTGGATAAAATGTACAGTATATGGACATAATCCTATCCATAGAGGATTTTATGGAATCAGTTTCTTGAATTATTCATATTCAACAAAATGGTTTGATTTGGTTAGTGAGTGGACAAAGATTAAAAATAAGGACTCTGATTCCAAAACGGCGATATGCTATAAAATGAAAGCAACTCGTAAGTATAAAGGTTCAAACAATTCGGTAACAGTAGCGTTTGCCTTTGATGAATATTAGATATTTCCAATAAGTGAAGAGATATTCTCTTCACTTATTCTGTTGAAATAAGGTGAAAATAAGTATATGAAGAGGAATTTATTTTGTAGTATAATAATAACTTCTATGCTATTTGGCTGCGCCGAAGAGGAAGTAACCTTTGATTTGAAAAACTCTGGCAACCCTTATCAGATTGCCGTAGATGGCGGTGTTTTCTCGTTTGGCGGCCATCAATTTTTGAAACTCACACAACCATTCGAACAAAATGGTAGGGCGAAACCTGCAAGCGGGGCAACAATTGAGGTGAGCGACGGTCAAAACACCTACCAATATCGTGAAACTGAAAAAGAGGGCGAGTACAAATCGGTTGAAGAATTTGCTGGCGAAGTTGGCAAGGTTTACACCTTGAAAATTGAGTACGGCGGTAACACTTATTATGCTTCCGATAGTATGGTTGCGACCACTGAAATCGAACTGGAACAGGTTCCAGCGGGCGAACAAACAAAATATGTGAAAACTGAAAAATGGACGGAAGATGGTGCTACTGTGTATAACAACTATTTCGGAATAGACCTGTCTAAACATAAATTCGGTTGTGTCGAAACGGCAAAATGGACTTTTAAAGATATAGATTCGTCATATTATGTAAAGACGCCTAAAGACCTTGTTCTTCTTGACCCTGCCTATTCTCACCAAAGTTCAATACCACAAGGTGTTTTTCCAATGGCGACCGAAGGTACTTTTGCGGCTTATAACGATTATGAAGATGAAGATGACGAAGCACCTATTCAATGCGTAAAAATGTCAATGTCAGACAGATACTACGATTATCTTGTTTCTGAATTTAACCTAACCGACTGGTCGGGCGGAATGTTTTCAACTATTCCAGGTAACACCAAAACCAATTTGAGCAAGGGCGGTACGGGCTATTTCTATGCCAGCGATGTGAAAATCAAATATTTGGGGTTAGACGAACTGCTTGAATTGGTGAAAATATTTGGCGATAAGGAATTGAGCGATGATTATGAGAAAAATGATAACAAACAATAATTTAAAATAATGAAAACTAAAAATCACAAAAAGTGCCGCCTTTTAGTAATGGCGGTTCTTATTGCGTCGGTATTGTTTGCCTCGTGCCAGAAAGATGATGCCGACCCAAAAGTCGTTTTTAAAAACAACGATGGCAAAGTAATAACCAACGATACCATAAACGTACAGATTAACAGCGAGGTGCAAGTTTTTGCCGAGGAGGATTATTCTGACAGCACCCCCGAATATTTGAGGCAAACAGACTGCGGCCATATCGAAAACTTGATAAAGGGCACCGATTACAGGCTCAAATCAAATGGTTGTAGAACAAATGGGATTGATTTTGAAAAAGTTATCATTACCACCCATTTTGCCGATTCGCTAGTACACATTGGCTCGTTAGTGAAAATCAGCGCCCGCGTCGGCACCGAAGCATATGGCGAGGTGGTTTACAAAGTTACTGAATAAAATTCCTGTGAATGAAGTGTTTGGCGTTAATAGTAGTATTGTCGCTAATGCGATTTTGTCCGCTATCAGCCCAAACCAACCTCGAATCGGTTGATTACTACGAAGCTGTGAAAGTAATGCAATCAGTTGATTGTTATATAATCGACACACCTGTTGTGGCAATAATCGACAAGGGGGTGAACCTTGCGCACTGTAATTTGACGGGCAACATTTGGCGCAACCGCTTTGAAGTCCCTGCTAACGGTCTCGACGATGATGGCAATGGCTATGCTGATGACCTTTATGGTTGGAATTTCAGCAACAACACCAACGATGTTACTGTAGGCGGCATTGGCAACTGGCACGGCACACCTGTCAATGGAATAATTGGCGCCAACGGTATAGGAATCTGCCCCACAGTTCGTCTGATGAATATTGTAAAAGACGAGAGTGTCGAATCAATTATTGAATCGCTTGAATATGTGTACAATATGCGCAATCAGTATAATCTAACCAATGGCGGGCAAGGAGCATTTGTTGTTGCCGTGAACTGTTCGTGGGGATTGGATTCGCTTTGGGCGGCCGATTATCAAGATTGGTGCGCGATGTATGACAAATTGGGCAGCGTGGGTGTGCTATGCGTCAATTCGGTGCCAAACGACAACATTGATGTTGATAAGTTTGGCGATATGCCCACTACCTGCCAAAGCGATTATCTTATAACCGTCACAAACTCAAGGAAGAACGGTGACAAAGTGTATGATGCAGCATACGGAAGTGTATCGGTGGATTTGGCCGCGCCAGGCGACAACACTTACACCGCATTGAACAACAGCGGCTACGGCCATTTTGGCGGAACATCGGCAGCCGCGCCGTATGTGAGCGGAACGGTGGCCCTGCTATATCTTCTGCCGTCCGATAATTTTCACCAGAGCGTCATAACTAACCCGTCGGAAACGGCATTGGCCGTGAAATCGGCCGTCATTGGCGGTGTGAAGAAGAGTGAGACACTCAACGGCATAACCGTTTCGGGTGGTCAGCTTAACATTTTCAACAGCGTTAAACTGCTGTGCGACAGCTATGAATCGCAATACATTTATGAAAAGAATCTGTTTGTGCCACTGAAAATAGTTTCAGTAAGCCCAAATCCTACCAAGAAAAGTGTTTCGCTTCGGCTCGAATGTCTGGAAGATGTAGATATATCATTGAATATAACAGATTTATCGGGCCGTGCATTTATCAAAGAAAACATTTCAGCCAATCAGGGAATCAATTCTGTGCCAATAGATGTTGATTGTTTGATTAACGGCATTTACATCATAAATATTCATTCTCAAAATTCAACACAGCGGACAAAACTCATAATCAATTCAAAACAATGAAACTGACAACTATACTTTCAATTTTCATATTATCAGTTGCAAGTGCGTTCGGTCAACAATACACCATCAGCGGCTACGTGAAAGACCTTGCCACGGGCGAGGTGCTTGTGGGTGCGACCGTTTACGATACCGCGCTTCAGAAGGGCGCCACAACCAACGGCTACGGCTTTTACTCGCTCTCGCTGCCCGCGGGCAGTCACACGGTGCATTGCTCGTTTGTAGGCTATCAGACCGTCGAGTTCAGTGCCAACCTTAACGGCAACGTGAGCCACAATTTCGGTTTGGCCGAAGAAACGGTGAGCCTTGAGACTGTAACGGTTACGGCTGAAGGTCGTGATATGGCGTTGAGAACCAACCAGTTTTGTGAGGAAAGGCTTACAATGCGCTCAATCCGCCAGATGCCGTCGATGTTTGGCGAAGCCGATGTGGTGAAGGTTGTGCAGTTGCAGTCGGGCGTGAAAACGCTGGGCGACGGCTCGTCGGGAATGTTCGTGCGCGGCGGCGGCAACGACCAGAACCTGATTCTGATTGACGAGGCGCCTATCTACAACCCTTCGCATTTGTTCGGTTTGGTGTCAATCTTCAACCCCGACGCCGTGAACCACGTCGAATTGTTCAAGAGCAATATGCCAGCGCAGTACGGCGGGCGCGTGTCGTCGGTTATCGACTGCAAAATGAAGGAAGGCAACCCCAACAAATTCGATTTTGCGGTGGGTATCAGCCCGTTATCGTCAACACTGACGGCCAGCGGACCAGTGTTGCGCGAGCGTGCGAGTTTCTTGGTTTCGGCACGCAAAAGTTTGATTGATTTGTTCTGCGGCGCAGGCGATGTTTTCTCGCTTATGCCTGCTTTCTACGATGTGAACGCCAAACTTAACTTTCAGATTAACAGTCGAAACCGATTGTTCCTGTCGTTCTACAACGGTAAAGACCGTATTGAATCGTCCGACGGATTTTTCAACCGCTGGGGCAACACGTCGGGAACGCTGCGCTGGAATGTCAACATTGGCAGCCGCCTGTTTGTGAACACGTCGGTCATTGTCAGCGATTACACTAACTATATGGAATTCAACGAGAACAAGCACAAATACCGCTGGGAAACGGGCATAACTGACGTGAATCTGAAAACCGATTTGGCTTTCTACATCAGCCCCGAAAATACCGTGAAAGCGGGTTTGGGCACAACGCACCACCATTTTGTGCCAGGGCAGACGGCCGACTCGCTACAAAGCATTCCGCAGATTAGCGCTTTTGAGCATTTTGCCTATCTGCTTCACGATTTTACGCCAGTTGAGTGGCTCGGCGTGAACTACGGCGTGCGCCTGTCGGTTTTCCAAAACTGCGGCGAGGCTACTTGGTATGAGTATGATTCTGAACATCAAGTGGTTGGCACTAAAAAGAACAACAGCGGCGTTTACAAGACGCACACAAGCGTTGAGCCGCGCGTGAATGTCAATTTCAAATTACCCGCCGACCGTTCGCTCACATAGGGGTATGCCCGTAACGCACAGTATATGCAGGTTTTACAGAACAGCACGTTGTCGTACTCGTCGCTCGAAACGTGGTTTCCAGCCAACGCCAACATAAAGCCCGTTTTGGTCGATGTGGTGTCGGCTGGGTGGTTCCAAAACATTGGCAGTCAATACAGTCTGTCGGCTGAACTTTACTACAAGTGGTACACCAATCAGATTGATTATGTCGACCACGCACGGCTACTCAACAATCCGTACATTGAGGGCGAGGTGCGCACAGGCACAGCCCGCGCCTACGGTCTTGAGTTGAACGCCCGCAAAACGCAAGGACGCCTGACGGGTGGCATCAGTTACACCTATTCGCGCTCACTGCGTACCATCGATGACATTAACGACGGCCGCGAGTACAGTTCGCTCTACGACATTCCGCACGACCTGAAAATCAACGCAAACTACAAACTCACAGCCAATTGGTCGGCAAGCGCGGTGTGGATTTACACCAGCGGCCGCCCCACAACCTTGCCCGTGGGTTTCTATCAAACCGAGGACAGTTACACTGAAATGGCGGTGCCAATCTATTCCGAGCGCAATTCAAGCCGTTTCCCTGCCTACCACCGCCTCGACCTGTCGGTTGGCTATGAGCCTGAAAAACAAGGTCGTGTGGTTTGGTCGGCAAACTTCGGACTTTACAATGTTTATGGTCGCAAGAATCCGTTGGGCTACCGCTTCGACACCGACCACGGCCAGGTTCGCGTAATGCAGACCACATTGTTCCGCTTGCTGCCTAATTTTGCGGTTAAGGCGAGGTTTTGAAAATTGATGAAATAGTTGCTGAAATCCGCAGGTAGCCTTTGCATTGGGTTGCCTGCGGATTTTTATTGCCAATTTAAATGCATTCAGAATCGTATATCTTCCCTTTATGTTTGCTATATGATAAGGTTTTAGTTTGCGTTTGCGACTCCTCAACATATTTGTGAAAAAATACAGTCCGTTTGCTACATTTGTCAGTCAGAAAAAACAAAAAATTGAAACCTGAGTTTTTCATAGCAAACCGTATCACTTTCAACCGGAAAGACGGCCGCTCGTTTACCGGCCCGATTGTCAACATTTCGGTTGCGGGCATCGCTCTGGGGCTGGCCGTGATGATTTTGAGTATGGCCATTGTCACTGGCTTCCGCAACGAGGTTAGCTCAAAAGTTACAGGGTTCAGCGCCGATGTGCAGATTTCAAATTTCGACGCCAATAACTCGTTCGAGACTCAACCAATTGACGCTAATGCAGTGCCAATCAACGACATACTTGCCATTGACGGCGTTACGCATGTGCAACCATACGTGCTGAAATCGGGCATTGTGAAAACTAAGAACGACATTCAGGCCGTTGTCTTGAAGGGCATCGACGCTGATTTCGACTGGTCGTTTCTGCGCAGCCATTTGGTGGCCGGCGACACGTTCAGCATCACCGACACCGTAAAATCGAACAGGATTTTCATGTCAGAATATCAGGCCAACCTGTTGCATCTGTCTGTAGGCGACAAGATTACGGTCTATTTTGTGCAGAAACCGCCACGCATGCGCCCGTTTATTGTGAGCGGCCTTTACAAGACAAGCATTGAGGATTTCGACCACATCTACGCCATGGTTGACATGCGCCACCTACAAAAAGTGAACGACTGGCAACCCAACCAAATAAGCGGTTACGAGGTGAATATCAACAACTTCGACAACCTTGAATCTATTGCCGACAGCATCTTTTTTGTGGCTGGCAACAACTTCTTGAAGGGCGGTTCGAGCCTGAAAATCATGAACATAAAAGAACGCTATCCGCAAATTTTCGACTGGCTCAACCTTCAAGACATGAACGTGTGGGTGATTCTGGCTCTGATGCTTGCCGTGGCAGGCTTCAACATGATTTCGGGCCTGTTGATTCTGATTCTCGAAAAAACCAACCTGATTGGCCTTCTCAAGGCGTTAGGCTACAGCAATTGGCATATTCAAAAGATATTTATCATTCAGTCATTCTTCCTGATTGTCAAAGGATTGGCTTGGGGGAACATCATCGGCATCGGTCTGTGCTTGTTGCAACAGCACTTCGGCATTGTGCCGCTCGACGAGGCGTCGTACTATATGAGCACCGTGCCCATCAATCTGAAATGGATGCATGTGGTTGCGCTCAACGTCGGCACGCTCGTTTCAACACTGATTGTCATGCTGTTACCTTCATTACTCGTGTCGCACATAAGTCCGGCAAAGGCCATAAAGTTCAATTAGGGCATCAGGCTGGTGCCAGATATCGGTCAGCACCGCATTTTTCTTCATTCTCAGCCGAAAAAACATTGTCAAACCCACCTTTATTCTAATAACTTTGCGATGTCTGAAAAATAGACGGACAGAAAAGGATATAGAATGGATGTCAAGATAGAACTTCTGCTGTTGATTGTGTCGATACTCTTCTTTATCAGCATTTTAGCTGAAAAAGCGAGCTCCAAATTCGGCATTCCCATACTGTTGCTGTTCATTGGCGTGGGCATGCTTTTCGGCAGCGACGGCTTCGGCATCGATTTCGACAACTACAATGTGGCGCAAACCATTGGAACCGTAACCATTTGCATCATTCTGTTCTCGGGCGGAATGGACACTAAAATAGCTGACATTAAGCCGGTTATCGCACCGGGTATAATGCTGGCGACCGTTGGCGTGCTGCTGACAACCATACTCACGGGCATCGCCATTTGGTGGATTTTGGGCATGACAATGAAGTCGGCCGGCATTGGCATGATAACCGCCATGCTGCTTGCCGCCACAATGTCGTCGACTGATTCGGCTTCGGTTTTCTCAATCTTGCGTTCTAAAGGCCTGATACTGAAGAATAACCTACGCCCGACACTTGAGCTCGAAAGCGGCAGTAACGACCCTATGGCGTATGTGCTCACAACAACATTCATCGGCCTTGCGCAGGCAAACGCCGAGCCGCATTACCTATTGGCCGTTTTCTCGGTCATCTTTCAAATGGCTATCGGCGGCGCTGTCGGACTGCTGCTTGGCGGCCTTCTGATAGGCATTATCAACAGGTTGAAAATGGAAAACGCCATGCTCTACCCCATTCTGGTACTCACCTTCTGCATATTCATTTTCTCATCGACATATTACCTGAAAGGCAACAGCTATCTGGCTGTGTATGTGGGAGGTTTGGTTATCGGCAATATGCCGTTCGCACACAAGCGCTCGACGTCGAACTTTTTTGCCGGCCTCACATGGCTGAGCCAACTGTGTCTGTTCCTGACACTTGGCCTGTTAGTCAACCCGGCAGAACTCAAGGATGTGATGATTCCCGGATTATTGGTTAGTGCGGCTATGATACTGGTTACAAGACCGATAAGTGTTTTTGCATCACTCTCGCCGTTCAAGAATTTCAGTTTCACCAACAAAATCTTCATATCGTGGGTGGGACTGCGCGGCGCCGTTCCAATCATTTTCGCAATATTGGCGATAGTGAACAACGTTCCGCACGCACGGCTGATATTTAATATGGTGTTTTTCTGCACGTTAGTGTCGCTACTGGTGCAAGGCACAACGTTGCCGTTCATTGCCAACAAACTTGGCGTATCAAAGGAACCGAAGGGTAACAACCTAAAGCCCAAGCACTTCGACATCGATTTTCCGGAAGAGATAAAATCAGCCACATCGGAGATTCTGATTACCGACGAAGTACTGAGGAACGGCTCGCGACTGATGGATTTGAAAATGCCAGAGAAAACGTTGGCCATTATGGTAAAGCGCGACAGCACCTTTTTCGTGCCAACTGGCCGCACCATACTTATGGCGGGTGACAAGCTGTTAGTCATAACCGACGACAACGCCGCACTTGAAGAAACCTACCGCGAATTGGGAATATCAAAATAAGGGCAACCGCAAACCTCACAAAATCAAACAAAAAAGCCTCAAAACTTTCGTTTCAAGGCTTTCGGTGAATCCGGTGGGGGTCGAACCCACGACCCGCAGATTAAGAGTCTGCTGCTCTACCAACTGAGCTACGAATCCGTGCCGCAAAGATAGAAAAAAGTGCAAACGGCTAACCTTGCAATAGATTTTTTTTCAAAAAACAATGATGCTAAGCGTAAACAACTATAAGTCATAGCAATAAGCGTTTTTTAACCTCTGTTTATGAAATTAATCTCTTTGAATATGGCATTAAAAATCTCAGCCAAAACCGAAGTGTTTATCGATTTTGGCTGAATTTTATATAATTCCTTAATAGGGTTCGTTCACATAAATATCAAAACTCACTCTCCAGCATCAATTTCAGCACCGTTTGTGCCGAAACCACGCGATTGGCGGCCTCGGGAATGACAATCGAGTCGGGACTTTCAATCACGTCGTCGGTAACAATCATATTGCGGCGGACGGGCAGGCAGTGCATAAACTTGGCTTGGTTGGTCCAGCTCATATGCTCGGTGTCAACGGTCCAACTCATATCCTTGCTCAAAATCTGTCCGTACTTGTCGGGGCAGGTAACGCCCGGACACGACCAGTTTTTGGCGTAGATGAAATCGGCACCTTCAAAAGCCTTCTTCTGATTGTACTCGACACGCGCGCCACGCACAAACTTCGGGTCGAGCTCGTAGCCCTCGGGGTGAGTGATTACGAAATCGACATCGGCCTCGTTCATGAAATCGGCAAACGAGTTTGGCACGGCCTGCGGCAGCGAGCGCGGGTGCGGCGCCCACGTGAGCACAACCTTCGGGCGTTTCACCTTTTTATACTCCTCGATGGTGATAAGGTCGGCAAAGGCCTGCAACGGGTGACAGGTAGCGGCCTCCATCGAGAATACCGGTTTACCCGAATATTTAACAAACTGATTCAGAATTTTTTCAGTATAGTCATCGTCGCGGTTTTCGAAGCGGGCAAACGAGCGTACACCCAGAATGTCGCAATACTGCGCCATCACAGGAATGGCTTCGAGCAAGTGCTCGCTCTTGTCGCCGTCCATCACCACGCCGCGCTCCGTTTCGAGTTTCCACGCACCTTGGTTCACATCGAGCACAATCACGTCCATACCTAAGTTGCGGGCGGCTTTCTGCGTGCTCAAGCGGGTGCGCAGACTGTTGTTGAAGAAGATGAGCAGGCAGGTTTTGTGCTTGCCCAGATGCTCCCAACCGAAAGGATTCTTTTTCACTTCGGCGGCCATTTTCAGCGCCTCGTCTAACTTCGGCAAATCGAATACTGATGTATATGTTCTCATTTTTAATTTTATGATTTTTGATTTATGATTCTATTTTTTTGTTCCATTTTCTTTGTGCTTCAGCAGATTACGAACAGCATTTGAGCCAATCACTGTCACAACAATTGCTCCTGCGACAAAGAATATTCCTATCAGAAACATCAGCCAATATGGTCCCGAAAAACTTGAGTTTCCACCGCCGATGCTGTAAAATGCGCCACTCAACGACACGTAACAGAACAGCGCAAACACGCTGAAAATCAGAACCGGAAGATAGACTATCGCCTTTTTCGCACCTTTAGCGAAAAGGTAGAGCGCAAAGCCGAGCAACGCTACATAAAAGATGATGTTGACCGTAGTGTGCGGCTTCTGAATCGAACTTAAAACCGAAAACTGCAATTCGTCACCCTCTACAAAACTGGTGGCGAACTCGTTTAACAACGAATTTGCGTGCGCGCTCATCAGCAACATTGTTATAATGTAAACCGCCGCCGAAGCGACAAACGCTATGTTAATTTTCTTTTTCATATCTATTTTATTATCTGTTAGTTATCTCTTTAGGCCACGAAATGTAATACTTACTGATGGTGGTCGAAAGCGCGCGAATATTGAGCATATCGGCCACGTTGACAATTTCGGTCACCGAACCATCTTTCTCCTTTATCAGAATTTGGTCGTGGCGTTGGCTGTAGGCTTTGTTGGCAATAACTCCCGAACTGACAAAATAACTTGCCTCGTCCTCCGTCAGCCCGTATTTTTTCATCACGCCGTCCTGCAAAAGGCGCACCATTCCGTCGTCGGCGGGTTGGTCTTGCACAATGGTTTTGGGCAGTTGGCGGTTCATAAGGTTGCGGCACAAGGTGCTCAAAACGCGGTCGGGGTGCGATGCCCACATTTTCACCGACACCATCAGGTCGCCATCGTCGAGCATTGCAAAATTCTCGAGCGTGGTCATTCCGTTCTTGCAAACTTCGTCTGACTTAAATTGCTCTAACTCAACACTATTGCGTAGGAAATAAGCAAACGCGGGCGATGCCGGCAACTCCTCGCCTTTGTCGGTCAGATATTTGGCGCGGCGCAGAATGTTAATCAACAGTTGCTCAGCCGAATGCACCGTTTTGTGCAGATAAACCTGCCAGTACATCAGACGGCGGGCAATCAGGAATTTTTCTATCGAATAGATACCTTTTTTCTCCACAACTAACTTATCGTCAACCACTTCCAGCATTTTTATTATGCGGTCGGTATTGACAATGCCTTCGGTCACACCGGTGAAGAAGCTGTCGCGGCGCAGATAGTCGAGCCTATCGACATCGAGTTGGCCAGAGACTAACTGTGAAAGATATTTCTTTGGATAATTACCTGTAAATATGCTAATTGCGGTATCGAGTTGACCGCCGAACTGTTTGTTCAACTCGTTCATAAACACCAGCGATATGTCCTCGTGGCTGACATCGGCAATGTGGTGCTCGAGCGCATGCGAGAACGGGCAATGGCCGATGTCGTGCAACAAAATGGCCACCATTGCACTCTCGCGTTCGTGGTCGGTGATGCCGGCGCCCTTCAGGTTGAGCGTGTCGATGGCGAGCCGCATCAGCGATGTGGCACCAATGGTGTGCAGAAAGCGCGTGTGTTGCGCTCCTGGATACACCATATCGCTCATTCCCAACTGTTTTATGCGGCGCAACCGCTGCACCCACGGGTGCTCAATCAGCGACAGAATCAACGGCGACGAGAAATCGATAAGCCCCAAAACCGGGTCGTTGATTATCTTCGTTTTTGGTGTGTTATTATTCATTATCAATCTGTTGCGTTTTCAAATCTGCGGCTATTTAAACTCGATACCCAAAATGGTGATGTCGTCGAAGAAGTCGCCATCCGGCCCTTTGTGCTTTTCAAGAGCATCTATCAGCTTGTCAATCAGTTTGTCAATTTCGTCATCTTTCTTAATCAACTGTTCAATTGGCTCGGTTCCAAAAGCCTTGCGCTCCGAATTTTCAATCTCAACCGTACCGTCGGTGAAACAGATGATTCGGCTGCCGGGACTAACCGCAATCTCACCAATATTGATTTTTGGAATCTCGTCGAGCATGCCGATGCCCATGCAACCAAGCGTCAGCTGCGACACCTCGCCCGAAGCTGAGTCGAAATAAATCGGCGGATTATGCCCCGCGTTGATATAAGTGAGTTTGCGTGTTTCGGTATTATAAAAACCAATGAACAGAGTGATGAACTTCTCGCCGTTCACATTCTCTATAACCTTAGCGTTCAGCTTGTTGACAATCTCTGATATTGACATTTTGGCACCCGTCAAGGCGCGCAGATTGGCTTGAAAATTTGACATCAGCAAAGCCGCCGAAATACCTTTTCCCGAAACATCGGCTATGCAGAAGCAAAACTCGATGTCGTTCAGCTTAATCCAGTCGTAATAGTCGCCTCCCACATCGAAGTGCGGAAGATAGTAGGCCGACACGTGCATCTGGTCGTTGTTGGGCAGTGTGGCCGGGTTCGGGATAAGCATTGTCTGCATCCGCGATGCCAGCTCAAGCTCCTTTTTTATACCTTCCTGACGCACGTTTTCGTTAAACAGATTGCGGTTTTCGATAGCCACCATAATGATGTTGGCAAGCGTCTGAATGAAATATAAATGCTTGATTGTCGGGCTCATACCGAGGCTTTCCTCCTCAATATCGCCAATGATGACGTATGCAATTGGGCGCTCGTGGTGATAAACCGGAATTATTGTGTCGAACTGCGCCAGATTCGGGTTCAGCGACGCCGTCAGGTTGGTTATCTGTTTGTAATACTGCAAGTCGTTCTCAACACGGATGCCGTCGGCCACTGCCCTGTCGACACCCGACATCAATATGCGGCGCCACTTCTGATTGTAGCTGAACATCAGTACTTTGCCTATATTCAGGTCGTCGCACAGAATGGTGCGGAATTTTTCCAGCAACTGGTCAACCGGCGTGTTCTCGTTTATGGCCAGCGTAACCTGCAAAAGCACATTTAACTTGAAGTTGCTCAATTGCAGACGGCTAAGCGATGCTTTCCCTTCCATGATAATAGTGTTTATCAAGTTGCTAATATAGCAATTCGCCGATTATAGTTTCAGTTTTTTAAACAGTTACGAGTTTTTACGCACTAAATCGACTAAAATTTGGTTCATCACCTCAAAATAAGCAAACAAAAAAAACACCGGTGATGGCCGGTGTTTTATGTTTATTCGGTTTGTTACCAATTATTTAATGCGCTCACCATAGCTGCGGTCGCGAGTATCGACCTTGATGCGCTCGCCAGCGTTGATAAACAACGGAACCATAACTGTGGCGCCGGTTTCAACGGTTGCGGGTTTCATTGCGTTGGTTGCGGTATCGCCCTTAACGCCCGGCTCGGTGTAAGTTACCTCAAGCTCAACGTACGGCGGCATCTCAGCCTGCAGCGGCTTTTCGGTCTCGGCATGGAAAGTGATGTCGACTATCTGGCCTTCCTTCATAAGGTCGTTGTTCTCAATAAGCTCACCTTCGATATTAACCTGGTCGTAAGTCTCGGTGTTCATGAACACGAAACTGTCGCCATCGCGATAAAGATACTGATACTGACGGCGTTCGATGCGTACAGTCTTAATCTTGTTGTCGCCGTGGAAGATGTAATCGATAGTTTTGCCGTTCTCAAGGTTTTTGAGCTTGGTGCGGACGAAAGCGGGGCCTTTGCCTGGTTTAACGTGAAGGAAATTCACAACTGTGTAGAGTTTGCCATCGAGTTCGATGCACAGTCCATTACGTAAATCTGAAGTATCTGCCATAACTGTTTATAAATGTGATTATTCTTAAAAATTAGGCTGCAAATTTAAATTAATTGAGCGAATTTTCAAACCTGCATTTTTTACATTTTCACACGTTTTACGGCGAACAATTTCAGCAACCATTTTGGCAACGGTTTGTCCATTCCGCGCTTTTTCAAGTCGATGACAATGCCGAACTTTTTAGCGATTGGCACCTTGTGCGTCTCGACAAATTCGAGCAACGTGCCCTCTGGAGCCTGAATGTAGGCGAAATTGCCGGCAGCCTCGCCCATATCGAAGGTGTCGGCGGCTTGAGTACTGTCGACAGTGAACGGGAATCCTTTCGATTTCACAAACTCGCGCAACTCGTCGGTTCCGGCAATATCGTAGCAAATCTGAATGTAGCCCGGGTCGCCCCAAATGCGGCCTTCGAATATGCTTTTCGGCTCACGGTCAAGCACTTGCACAAGCTCAATCTGCGATGTGCCGAAGATTGGCGAGAACGCTCCGTGCGGTGTGTCGGTGCGGGCAAGAAGAACACGGCGGTAGCGGTTGTTGCCGCCCGGAACGCCGCCCCAGTCGCTGAACACGTCTTCCTTGTCGTAAACCACCTTGTCGTAACCCAGAATATCGCGATAGACAACCATGCTGTCCTCAACATTCTTCACACCAATCACGCCTCCAAAAACTCCACCGTTGACGGCTCTGGTTTTAGTAAACACCGACGCCTCCTGCACAAACTCCCACAAGTTGCCGAACAGGTCTTTCATATAGAAATGCTCGTTGCCGGCAGGGTCTTTTTCAACCGATGTCAGAAGGTTAAGGTTGCGCTCGCTGAAAGTATTGTATGTCAAATGGATATCGGCGCTTTTCATTTTGGCGATGCAGATGCCGAGGTCACCAATCTGAATGTCGAACTTAGGCATCTCGGGAGTTTTGCCAGTATGCTGCCAGATTTCAAAACCACCTCCGCCCTGCATATTCAGCGCATAAATGGCGCGACGCGCGCGTGTCTGCCCTCCGGTGTGAGGCAACATCAGTTTTGCAACGGCCTCCTCATCGAAAATCTTGACATCCATGCCGAAATTCTTATTGTACCACTCCCAGCCTTTTATCACATCGGGCACTCCGACGCCCATTTGCTGTATTCCATTGATTTGATGAGACATATCTATAATTTTGATTTGTGATTTATGATTTTTGATTCAGACGCCATAATATGACGTCCCTACTTATGACTTTTGCCTTATGCCTTTTTCCCTTATCATCATTTAGTTGAATCCACTCTCGATGCCAGGAAATAGAACAACCCCGGCAGCCATTTGCGGATGTGAACCAACAACGTGGCTTTGCCGCCATAGAGCACCTCTTTCTTGCCACGACGGACGGCCCGCAGAATTATCCGCGCCGACTGTTCTACCGACATTCCTGCCGCCTGTCCTTTGTCCATAATGCCGTATTTCTCACCCGTTTTGGTAATGGCGTTCAACGACACGTTTGTGGCGATGCGCCCCGGTTCAAGAATGGTAATTTGGATGTTCTTGTCAGCGGTTTCGGCACGCAGACTCTCGAAAAATCCGTGCAGCGCGTGCTTCGACGCCGAGTAGGCCGAACGGAATGTGATGCCGTATTTGCCTACAACACTTGATGTTACCACAATCAGTCCGCCGCCGTTAGCTATAAAGTGCGGCAACAAGGCCTTTGTGATTGCAATGGTGCCGAAAAAGTTAATTTCCATCACCTTGCGGTCGATTTCGACGGGCGTCTCAGCGGCAAGCGAGCGTTGGCTGATACCACCAAAGTTCATCAAGCCGTCGACTTTCACACCATCGGCAAACACGCTGTCAACCGACGCCTGCATCTTGGCATAATCGGTCAGGTCGAAAGCCTCGATGCGAGTGGCGGCTCCCAAAGTCTGGCAGCGGTCGGCCACACGGGCAAGCGCCTCGGTGTTCCGTCCCGACAGAATCAGCTTTGTGTGGTGTTTGGCCAATTCGTAAGCCACACCCTCGCCAATCCCCGACGACGCGCCGGTTATCCAGAATGTCTTTCCGTCGAAATTCATCTTATCAGAAAAATAAAAAAGGACAACAGTAGCAAGCCTGATGTCCTTTTTTGTGAGTTTCTATTTTACAATATCAACCAATTCTACTTCAAAGATAAGCATGCTGAATGGTGGTATCACCTCGCCGCCTCCGCGTTTGCCGTAAGCAAGCTCCTGCGGAATGAACAGCTTCCACTTTGAACCAACAGGCATCAGTTGCAAAGCCTCTGTCCAGCCAGCAATAACCTGACCTACATAAAACTCTGCCGGCTTGTCACCATGGTCGGCGCTCTTGTCGAACTCAGTGCCATCGAGCAATGTGCCCACATAGTTCACTTTGACACGGTCAGAGATTTTCGGTTTTGCGCCCTTGCCTTCTTTCAAAACAATATATTGAAGGCCGCTGGCTGTTGTAACCACCTCGTTGTTGGCTTTATTCTTGGCAAGGAACTCCTCGCCGGCGCGCTTAACGGCTCCGTATCTATCCATCAGTTGCTTGTCCTGAACCTCAAGGAAATAATCGCGAACCATTGAACCGTATTCTTTAACATCGATACGGCAATTTGAATCGCCTTCCATAACACGCTCTCTCAAACCCTGATAGTAGAAAGCGAATTTAAGACCAAGAGTGTCGAAACCGGCCTTGTCGAAACTCTCCGAGATGCTGCGGCCATCGCTCACACCCAACAGATAGCTGATAGAATCGATTTTTGACTTAGGATAAACCGGTGCTTTGAAACGGCCTGTGGTGTCGATATGAAGCATACGAATCACATCGGTCCACTCGTTAATGAAATTCTGTATTTTGAAATCGGCGATAGAGTCTGGCTCGTTTATTTTCAACGACTTACCATTGCTGACGTTGTACATTGCCTCAAAATAAGCGCCAACATTCAAAACGGTATCCAAACCCATGCGTTTGAAAGTACGGTCAAGATTGTCACCGTCCATTATACCCATAAGATAGCTAATGGAGTCTTTATCGTTTGCGATTACTGTTTGTGCCTTGTACGGCTTACTGCATGATGCAAATGCTGCCGCAACCACACCAGCCAACATTAAATTTTTGAAATTCATAACTGTATTTATTTTTAAAAAGCGTGCGAATATAATTCAATTGTTGATTTATTGAATGTGAAATAGCAAGGGCATCTGAAATTATTTTGCCGAATACAAAATAATCCGGATTTGCGCCCGGACTATATTGCTGAAGTGGAGTTGCCGGGGTTCGAACCCGGGTCCAAACAAGGAAACCATGAGCTTTCTACACGCTTAGCTTCGACTTGGTTTTCGTGCGCCGGCCGGACCAAAGCCACCTACCAACGCCTTATCCTCTAAATCTCGCCCGCATTACGAGGCTAATGCGAGCCAGTCCCGAATTGCTGCACATCAGAATCGGCGAGCCTCAAGACAAGGGCTTCCGCGATGCGTCTTGTCCCAGCTCCTTGAGCCGGGATTAGGCCAATCTACTATACTTCGATTAGGCGGCAAGAGCGTAAGAATTTTCGCCAGTTATAGTTTTGTGTCCGGGATTTACGGGCCGGTTTCACTGCTCCCGACGTGCTTACCCACCATTTCATCTTGCTGTCAAATCCAATCAACCCCAAAATGAACACGCAAAAATAGGCAAAATAATCGCCACGACAAATTGTCCGCAACAAATTACATCTGTCTATTGCAAAAAGCATTATATTGCCGAATAATTTGACATCAAGAATGTTAGACAAAATCAAAGAGGAAAACATCCTGTTCATCGACATCGAGACGGTAGGGCAATCGCCGTCGTACGACCAACTTAACGAGCGCGCAAAAGATTTGTGGGCAAAGAAAATGAGTTGGTCAATGGAAAAAGAGAATAAAACACCTGAAGAGCTATATGAAAAAGCCGGAATCTGGGCCGAATTCGGCAAGATTGTCTGCATCTCGGCCGGATTCATCACAACCGAAGACGGCGAGCGGCATTTCCGCGTGAAATCGTTCTGCGGCAGCAACGAGAAGATGCTGCTTTCGGCATTCGCGGCCATGCTCAACAAACACTACAACAAAGACAAATACATGCTTTGCGCCCACAACGGCAAAGAGTTCGACTTCCCGTACATCTGCCGCCGACTGTTGATAAACGGTCTGCCAATACCCAAGATTCTTGATTGCAGCGGCAAAAAGCCATGGGAAACCAACAATCTCGACACCATGGAGCTATGGCGTTTCGGCGATTATAAGCACTACACCTCGCTCGACCTTTTGGCCAACATATTCAATCTGCCGTCGCCTAAAGAGAACATGAATGGCAGCATGGTTGGCAAGGCGTATTGGGAAGACGGAAATATCGACAGCATCAGCGAATACTGCATCAACGATGTGGTAACTATCTGCCAGTTGTTTTTACGGTATAAAGGGCTTCCAATCATCACCGAAACCAACGTGGACATAATAGAGCCGTTTTTAGCCAACGACTCCGACGATAATTCCGAAAACGACGGACAATAACCGTCCGTTACCAAATTGGATATCAGAGTTTTGTTTCTGATTGAAATTCTTAGGACGAAAAAACAATTTGGATTATAAAAAACTATTCCCCATCAAATTCTCACAATCTGACAGGGAAAAGTTTTATGCTATATTGATACTATCCGTTATTTCACTCCTACAATATCTTTCAGCGCCGAGCCGAAAATGATGTACTGCGTGTTTCCGGCAATGGTGCCCTCGTTCTGTCCCCAAAGGAACGGCCAGTCATCGAAATTTTCGAAGTGGTCGGGGCGGCGGAATAGCAAGCCGGGAGCCACATTGCCCGGAATGGCCGAGAAGTCGGCGCGGTTGTTGCCATAGAAGACCGCTTTGGGGCGGGTGGCGCCAACAACAGCCACAAACGAGTAGTTGTGGTACGGATGGCAGCCGTAGAGCCAATTGGCGGTGCGGAACACAACATCGCGCTTAACAATGTCGGGGAAGTAGCGGTGGGCAAAGCAAACCGTTGTGCCAAAGTTGAGAACGGCATTGCCGCCAGCCCAGTTGCCAAGTCCGATTGGCACTCCGTAAGGATTGTCGTTGGCAAGAGTGTCGATGTAGGCGGCGTACTTCTCCACGTATGGGCGCAACTTGTTTTTGTAATCCTCATCCATATAGGGAACAGCGTCGAGAGCCGTCTGAATGGTGTAGGTAACTCCAAAATCGAGAGCCGGCCAAATCTGCTGCTCAAATTTGTCGCGGTACTGCTTCTCGCCAGTGGCGGCATAGAGTTGCAGATTAGTGCCAAGGTCACTGCGGTTGCGGAAATTGTTCTGACGGCGTCGGTTGGTGTTTTGGTTGGTGTTGCCATCGCCGGCACCAGTCAGCCAGTCGGCATCGGCTTGAGCCTGCGCATCGGCACGCGGACCACGGCGCTGACTCATCAGTTCGGTGGCCTCCTGCATCAATCGTTTCGATTGAGTGAGAGCACGCTCGGCAAGGTCGTCGTTGTAACCCTTCAGAGCACGGCTTGCGGCGGCGAACATGGTTGCAGCCTGAAAATCGAGTTGCGGATTGCGCGTTGTAAACGCCCACATATCGTCGGGCGTGCCGCTGCTCTTGCCGTCGGCTGACACCTCGTAAGGCTTCAGCGACGGGTCGTAATGCAAACCGTCGGTAATGCTGGCTGCATCGCCTAAATGATGATAATTGTCAAGCACTGAATTAGATAGCGTCGATGCCATGTGGCCAATCTGCTCGGCCTGCGCCACAAGATTCAGCACGCCATGCTCAATAAACTGCAACACATCGGGCGTGCCGTCGGGGCGGTGAAGTTCAACGTAGCGTTGCTCCTGGCTGATGAACGCCTCATCACGCTGCGGCTTGAAAAGTTCCCACGTGCGGATGAAATTCTGCACCACATTGATGTTGGAGTGCGTCTCGATGTCGAAATCGCCCGCATCGAAGAATCCGCCAACGTTCAAGCCCGGAATCAACTCAAGCGGTTTGTATTTAGTATCGGTTGTGGCACCCTGGCTGTGAAGGTCGAAGTGGTCGCTAGGCGGTGCCTGCAGGTAACCCTCGCGGAACGGCTCGCCGTGCCATGTGCGGTAACCCTCGGTCACGTACATGTGGTTCATGTGGATTGGCACCCACACATCGGTTGTGGCATCGGTAATGCGGTCGTAAACGTGACTGTCAATCAGGAAGTCGTTGGTGCGGATGTCGCCATATTTAATATAGTACACGCCCGGCTCGGTGATAGTCGAGAAATCGAATTTCACATAATTGTACTTGAAATAGTCGCCCCACGGCTTGATGTCGCCACGGAAAGCCTCTGTGGTTGTGCCGTCGTTGTTGATGCGCATGAGCAATGCCGATGCTTGCGGTTTGTCGGCCTTATCAAGTTCAATGACAGCCACTTTCGGTTGGTCGGGAATGTAGCCGACTTGCGAGAAACCGATGTTCGGCTGACGAATCCAACCTTCAATAGCGTTTGGCTCTACAGTCCATGTCAACACCTTTCCTGTCTTGTTTTTCGGCAGTGCGCTGTGCAACACAAACCAGCCGTTCTGCGCAATCATGCGACCGTCGTATAGCTCAAGTTCTGCATCGTCGCAACTAACGGTTATCATACGCTCGGGGTCGTCGGTGGCCATAATGATTTTGTGCCCTGTCTCAAGCGGTTTCGGGTCAACAAAACGGTCGGTGCCGCGATCGTCGTAGGTCTTGAAACCTTTGAACTGGCGCGGTTTCTCACTGTTGGGGCGCGTAACGGTCTGGCTGGTGGCATATCGCGGGAAGCGGTTGAGCCGTCCATCCATGACGAACGTTTTCAGCCAATACTGCGACGGCAGGAACTCAAGATTGAACCCTGCGTCGGTCAGCGCCTCGGGAACGGGTTTGTCGAACCAGACGGCAATCTCAACGGCCTTGCCTTTGGCTGTCACCACCACGCGGCTGTCGAAATCGTAATCATCGTAGCGCATCGCCACTTCGATGGAGCCATTGGCGCGGTCAACCTTGCGGGCGGTCATCTTCGGCACCAAATCCCACTGTTCGGGCGTTTTGTTCAAACGGACAGCCCCACCTTGAACCGTCCGCACACCATGATGAATAATCTCGATTCCGGAGTTCTTCTCGTCGTTGAATCCACCGTTAAAACTGTTGCTGAAAACCAGCACGTTGACACCTTGCCGCTCAAAATATTCGCGGTCGTTAAGTTGCAAATCCTGGGCATTGGCCGCAAGGGCGCCCATAAGAAGCACATTGAGAATAATTTTCTTCATAATGATTTTTTGTTCTTTACAAGAAAGTGAACACTTTATTATATAACACTGAATACCAGCTTGTTATCCGATAATAATTATTTATCTCACCCACCCCATTAAAAATTCGGGTAAAAGGTAGAGAAAAAAAATGACACCACACTACCTGGTGTCATAAAAATGTATCTTATTGAATTTTATCCACTTTCACAAATGGACAAAAACAAAACAAGGCCGCTCGCGCGACCTTGTTTTTATAAAATTGTGATAAACTATTCAGCTTTTTCTTCTTGCGAAGCTTCAGACTCTGCTGCCGGCTCTTCTTTAACCTCAACTGCGTCAGCGACAACGGCTGCGTCAGCTTTTTTAGCCGAAGAACGACGACGGCGTGTAGTCGATTTCTTAGTTGTCTCACCTGCACTTTGACTATAATTTGCATTATAATCAACCAACTCTATGATGCACATCTCAGCGCTGTCACCAACACGGGTGCCAGTTTTAAGAATGCGTGTGTAACCGCCCGGACGATTAGCTACTTTTACAGCTACATCGCGGAAAAGCTCAGCCACGCTGTCTTTGTTCTGAAGATAACTGAACACCACCCGGCGAGAGTGTGTAGAGTCGATTTTTGATTTTGTAATCAATGGCTCCACATACATTTTAAGCGCTTTTGCTTTTGCCACAGTTGTGGAGATGCGTTTGTGCAGTATTAATGAAGAAGCCATATTGGAAAGCATTGCATCTCTGTGCCCTGCTTGTCTTCCTAAGTGATTAAAACCTTTATTGTGTCTCATCGCTATTAATCTTTCTCAAGTTTATACTTACTCATATCCATTCCAAAAGTAAGATTCATCGAATCCAACAAATCCTCCAACTCGGTCAACGATTTCTTACCGAAGTTTCTGAACTTCAACAAATCGTTTTTGTTATATGTGCACAAATCGCCCAAAGTCTCAACATCGGCTGCTTTCAGGCAGTTGAGCGCTCTAACCGACAAATCCATGTCGATAAGTTTTGTCTTGAGCAATTGGCGCATGTGAAGGATTTCCTCATCAAACTCTTCTGTCTGATATTTCTCAGTCGAATCGAGTGTAATCTTTTCGTCAGAGAACAGCATGAAATGATGAATGAGGATTTTTGCGGCCTCGTTCAATGCGTCTTTCGGAAGGATTGAACCATCTGTTTTTATTTCCAACACCAACTTTTCGTAGTCGGTTTTTTGTTCTACACGGTAATTCTCAACAGCATACTTCACATTAACAATTGGAGTATGTATTGAATCTATGGCAATAACGCCGAACGGTGCGTCAACCGGCATATTCTCCTCTGAAGGAACATAGCCGCGGCCTTTGTTCACTGTCAGTTCCATTTGCAGTTTGACTGAAGGGTCAAGACGGCAAATAACCAATTCAGGATTCAAGACCTCAAAACCGCTAAGGAAACGGGCAATGTCACCTGCAGTGAATGTCTCCTGGTCGGAAACTGAAATCGACACTTTCTCATTGTCGATGTCTTCAATCTGCTGTTTGAACCTTACTTGTTTGAGATTCAGAACTATTTCGGTAACATCCTCTTTCACACCGGGAATTGTCGAAAATTCATGGTCTACCCCAGCAATTTTGATAGTGGTGATAGCAAAACCTTCGAGTGACGACAGCAATATGCGACGCAGAGCGTTACCTACTGTCTGGCCGTAACCCGGTTCAAGCGGGCGGAACTCGAATTTACCGAAACGGTCATTCTGTTCCAGCATTATTACTTTGTCGGGCTTTTGAAAAGCTAAAATTGCCATATTAAATATTACTTAGAGTAAAGTTCAACAATCAATTGTTCTTCAATGTGCTCTGGAATGTCGCTTCTTTCCGGAACGTTCAGGAACTTGCCTGCCATAGCGGCATTATCCCACTCAATCCAAGGGTATTTGCTGTGGTTTGTGCCAGCTAACGAATCGGTAATAACCTCAAGCGATTTTGATTTCTCGCGCACACCTACAAGCTGACCGGCCTTTACCAGATATGACGGGATGTTGACAACCTCGCCGTCAACCACAATATGCTTGTGCAAAACCAATTGACGTGCTGCGGCTCTCGTAGGAGCTATGCCCAGACGATAAACCACATTGTCCAATCTCGACTCAAGTAATTGCAACAGAACTACACCAGTAATGCCTTTGCTGCGCTGTGCTTGTGCAAACAAGTTTGCAAACTGACGCTCCAAAACACCATAAGTGTATTTAACTTTCTGCTTCTCAGCCAACTGAGTACCATACTCTGACGATTTGTTTCTCTTCTTGTTCAGACCATGCTGACCCGGAGGGAAATTCTTACGGTCCAAATACTTATCTGGCCCATAGATAGGCTCACCAAATTTTCTTGCGATTTTCGATTTTGGTCCAATATATCTAGCCATTTGTTTTCTATTTATTCAATTAGACTAATTAAACACGACGCCTTTTGGGAGGACGGCAACCATTGTGAGGAAGTGGAGTAACATCCACAATCTCTGTCACTTCGATACCCTGATTATGGATAGTGCGAATAGCTGACTCTCTGCCTGTTCCCGGGCCTTTAACATATACTTTTGCTTTGCGCATTCCTGCGTCGAAAGCAACTTTAGCGCAATCCTCGGCGGCTACTTGAGCGGCATACGGAGTGTTCTTCTTCGAACCACGGAAACCGTTCTTTCCTGCTGACGACCACGATATCACTTGTCCATCGCTATTGGTGATTGAAATAATGATATTGTTGAACGAAGAGTGTATGTGCACTTCGCCCGTTGACTCAACCTTAACGACTCTTTTCTTTGTAGTTTTTGACTTCTGTGCCATAATTAATTACCTATTATTTAGTGGCTTTCTTTTTGTTAGCGACAGTTTTCTTCTTTCCCTTGCGGGTACGTGCGTTGTTACGTGTGTTCTGACCGCGAACGGGCAAGCCCAAACGGTGGCGGACACCTCTGTAACAGCCAACATCCATCAGTCGCTTAATATTCAATTGTACCTCAGAACGCAATTCACCCTCGAGTTTGTATTCTGCAAGGATTTTGCGCAACGATGCTATTTCAGCATCTGTCCAGTCACCCACTTTGGTGTCGTAGCTTATCTCAGCTTTGTCAAGAATTGTCCTTGCGCTGCTGCGTCCGATACCGAAAATGTATGTCAGGCCTATTTCTCCTCTTTTGTTTTTTGGTAAATCTACACCTACAAGACGTGCCATAATTACATTAAAAATTTTTGAGTTGCAAATTTATTAAATTATCCTTGACGTTGTTTGAATTTCGGATTTTTTTTGTTAATCACATACAAACGTCCTTTCCGGCGCACGATTTTGCAATCTGCGCTGCGCTTTTTGATTGATGCTCTTACTTTCATCTTTTTAGTCCTTTTATTTGTACCTGAATGCGATACGTCCCTTAGTCAAATCGTAAGGCGACATCTCAACTTTTACTTTATCACCCGGCAGTATCTTTATGTAGTGCATCCTCATCTTGCCTGAGATGTGGGCGGTTATCACCAGCCCGTTCTCAAGTTCGACGCGGAACATTGCATTCGACAATGCCTCAATGATAGTACCATCTTGCTCGATAGAAGCCTGCTTGGCCATAAATTAATTTTTTGGTTACTCAAATGTCTTTTCCAGACTCTGCGTTTACCTCTCCGCTAACTGACCGACAATTCCTTTCGGACGTCTCCTGAATCCCGGCTCCTTACAAATTGTGCGCACAATCCGTACCTCGTCGGCATTCACAGTTAGCGCTGTTTTTAAATGCTTGAACGACCTTTAATTCGTCCGCTCTTCATCAATCCGTCGTAGTGACGCATCAACAAGCGGCTTTCGATTTGCTGAAGTGTGTCAAGCACTACACCAACCATAATCAGCAGAGATGTGCCGCCATAGAAATAGGCGAAACTGCTCTGTACTCCAGCTATCATGGCAAAGGCCGGCATTATTGCCACTAAAGCTAGGAATATTGACCCTGGCAATGTGATGCGTGACATTACAGCATCAAGGTATTCAACTGTTTTGCGACCAGGCTTCACTCCTGGTATAAAGCCTCCATTCTTCTTCATATCATCGGCCATTTGTGTCGGGTTGATGATAATGGCTGTATAGAAATATGTGAAAAGAATGATGAGCAATCCTACTGTCAGATTGTACCAGAAACCTGTCGGGTTCGACAATGCGGCTGCAATGCCTGTTGCCGACTCTGCGTTTGAGAATCCAATTAGGACTATCGGCAGGAACATCAATGCTTGGGCAAAGATTATAGGCATAACACCTGCTGCGTTGACTTTCAACGGGATGTACTGCCTAACGCCACCGTATTGTTTGTTTCCGACAATCCGTTTTGCCTGCAGCAATGGAATCTTGCGGGTTCCTTGTACAAGCAGGATAGTCAGCAGGATGACAACTCCCAGTGCAATCATCTCAATCAAGAACATCACTAAACCTCCGCCTTGCTCGTTCAAACGCGAGATGAACTCAACCCAAAGAGCTGACGGGAGGCGTGCAATAATACCTATCATGATTATCAAAGAGATTCCGTTGCCCAGACCTCTGTCGGTGATTCGCTCTCCAAGCCACATTACAAACATTGTTCCTGCTGTAAGTATGAACATTGAAGACACCGTGAAATATGCACCTTTGATGATGAAGGCCGACTCTGGCAACTGTGAATGCAAATTGGCCAGATAACCCGGACCCTGCAAAAACAAGATGCCGACAGTAAGAATTCTTGTGATTTCGTTAATCTTACGGCGGCCGCTCTCTCCTTCACGCTGCAACCTCTGGAAATATGGAACTGCCATTCCCAGCAATTGGACAACAATTGAGGCTGAGATGTAAGGCATGATACCCAAGGCAAATATTGACGCGTTTGAGAACGCACCTCCTGAGAACATATCCAAAAGGCCCAATATGCCGCTTGCTGTCTGATTCTTCAAAGCTGCAAGCTGTGTGGGGTCGATTCCTGGCAGAACCACCATTGTTCCCAGACGATACACAAGGATAAGAAGCAATGTGTTCACAATCCTATCACGCAAATCGTCAATTTTCCAAATATTCTTTAAGGTTTCAATAAATCTCTTCATCAGTATAGGAATTACAAGGTTATTACTTTGCCATTCTGACCTTCGATAGCAGCGATAGCGGATTTCGAGAACGCATGTGCCTCAACCTCTAATTGGAGGCTCAGCTTGCCATTTCCCAATATCTTCACTTTATCGTTGGCAGACACCAAACCGTTGGCCAACAAAACATCAAAGTCAATCTTTGTGATGTTCTTAGTCTCTGCCAATTTCTGCAAATCGCCGACATTGACAGCCTTGAACTCCTGACGGTTGATGTTCTTGAAACCAAATTTCGGCAGACGTCTCTGCATTGGCATTTGTCCACCTTCGAAACCTACCTTCTTCGAGTATCCTGAGCGTGATTTAGCTCCCTTATGACCACGGGTCGATGTCCCACCTTTACCAGAACCAGCACCGCGACCTATTCTTTTCGAAGATTTAACTGAGCCGGCAGCCGGCTTTAAATTGCTTAAATCCATAATAATTTCTTGTTACTTAATTTCTTCAAAAGAAACCAAATGTTTAACTGCATTTATCATTCCAAGTATCTCGGGTTTTGCATCATGCTCAACTACCTGATTGAGTTTGCGTAAACCCAAAGCTTCCAATGTCGCAACCTGACGCTTGCTGCTGCCAATCTTGCTCTTGATTTGTTTAATGCGATATTTAGCCATGACTATTAACCTTTAAATACTTTTTCCATTGATATACCACGCTCAAAGGCTACTTCTTTGGCGTCTCTCATCTGAGACAGAGCCTCCATTGTGGCTTTAACCACGTTGTGCGGGTTCGACGAGCCTTTTGACTTAGCAAGACAGTCTTTTACGCCGACACTCTCAAGCACTGCACGCATGGCTCCACCGGCCTTAACACCAGTACCGTGCGATGCGGGCGAGATGTAAACTTTGGCGCCGCCATAAACTGCCAATTGGTCGTGAGGAAGAGTACCGTTGATAACCGGAACCTTGATAAGGTTCTTCTTTGCATCCTCAACGCCTTTGCTTATTGCCGTTGTCACCTCATTGGCTTTGCCAAGTCCGTAACCTACAACTCCGTCTTCGTTACCGACAACTACAATTGCCGAGAATGTGAAGGTGCGGCCACCCTTGGTTACCTTGGTAACACGGTTAATTGCCACCAAACGATCTTTCAGTTCAAGATCAGTTGTTTTTATTCTTCTTGCGTTTGACATAATCTTCTAAAATTTAAGTCCACCTTTACGGGCAGCTTCAGCCAAGGCTTTAATTCTGCCATGATACAAAAAGCCATTTCTGTCAAATACGACTTGGCTGATTCCCTTCTCCAAGGCTACTTTAGCAATTTGCTCGCCAACCTTCTCTGCTTTCTGTGTCTTAGTCTCCTTTGCGTCGGCAATGCCTTTAACCATTGAGGTAGCCGATGCAAGGGTAACACCCTTAACATCATCGATAAGCTGAACAGATATCTGCTTGTTGCTGCGGAACACACTCATGCGAGGTTTTTCTGCTGTGCCAGACACTCTTGTGCGAATGCTAGCCTTGATTTTATTGCGTCTTTCTAATTTAAACGATGCCATAATTCTTCAGTTTAAAAATTACTTACCAGCAGACTTGCCTGCTTTTCTGCGAATCTGTTCACCGATAAACTTGATACCCTTGCCCTTGTAAGGTTCTGGCATACGGAATGAGCGTATCTTGGCTGCCACTTGACCTATAAGCTGCTTGTCGCAACTCTCAAGTTTCAGCATCGGATTGCTGCGTTTATCAGTTTTTGCCTCCACTTTGATTTCAGGCGGCAACTCAAACATTATGCTATGAGAGAAACCAAGGCTCATCTCAAGCATCTGTCCGTTAGACTCGGCGCGATAACCGACACCAACAAACTCCATCTCTAACTTGAACCCTTCAGAAACTCCTACAACCATGTTGTGAATCAAAGCGCGGTACAAGCCGTGCATTGATTTGTGAGCTATCTCGTCGTCAGGACGCTCCAGTTTCACAACTGTCGGCTCAACAACAACTTTGATGTCAGGATTGACTTTTTGTGTCAATGTTCCTTTGGGCCCTTTTACTACTACCACGTTGTCGCTGTCAACTGTGACTGTTACGCCAGCGGGTATAGCTACAGGTAATTTTCCAATACGTGACATGTTATGATTCTATTAATAAATGTAACACAATACTTCGCCGCCTACATTCTTGGCTTTGGCCTCTTTGTCCGAAAGAATACCCTGCGATGTCGATAAGATTGCTATTCCGAGTCCATTCAAGACGCGCGGCATGTTCTCAACATCGGTGTATTTTCTCAAACCCGGACGGCTTGCTCTTTCCAACTTTTTGATAACCGGCTCTTTTGTCTGCAGGTTGTATTTCAAGGCGATTTTGATGACGCCTTTGTCTTTCTCGTCGTCGAACTTGTAGTTCAGGATGTAACCGTTATCGAAAAGGATTTTGGTTATACCTTTCTTAATGTTTGACGAAGGTATCTCTACGACTCTGCTTCTAGCCATTTGAGCATTCCTTATACGTGTAAGGAAATCTGCTATTGGATCTGTCATTTTTCTAAATCTTTAAGGTTACCAACTTGCTTTTTTAACACCCGGAATTAATCCTTTAAGTGCCATCTCACGGAATTGGATACGGCTGATGCCGAACTGACGGATATAGCCTTTTGGACGTCCGGTGAGAGAGCATCTGTTATGCATACGAACCGGCGAAGCGTTTTTCGGCAACTTCTGAAGAGCGATATAATCACCTTCTGCGATAAGTTTCTCGCGCTTCGCAGCATATTTCTGAACTAATTTAGCCCTTTTAACCTCGCGGGCTTTCATTGATTCTTTTGCCATTGATTAATTCTTTTTAAGATTTTTAAATGGTATTCCGAATTCTCTTAAGAGAGCGTATCCTTCCTCATCGGTTTTTGCTGTGGTCACAAATGTGATATCCATACCCAGCATAGTCGTAATTTTGTCGATGTCAATCTCCGGGAAGATGATTTGCTCTGTAACACCGAGTGTATAATTGCCTCTGCCGTCAAGTTTGCTGTTGACACCCTTGAAATCGCGGATGCGAGGTAATGCCACCACAATCAGGCGCTCTAAAAACTCGTACATGCGGTCTTTTCTCAAAGTCACCTTAACACCAATCGGCATTTTCTTTCTCAACTTGAAGTTCGAGATATCCATGCGCGACAAAGTCTTAAGCGGCTTCTGTCCGGTTATGGCTGCCACTTCTTCTGCGGCAGTGTCAATAATTTTCTTGTCCGCAATAGCCTTTCCAACACCGCGATTGATGACAATCTTCTCGAGTTTTGGAACCTGCATGGGGGTTTTGTAGTTAAATTCCTTTGTCAAAGCAGGAATAATAACTTCTTTATACTTCTTGCGTAATTCTGGTACGTATTCCATTATTTGATTTCCTCCCCTGATTTTTTAGAATATCTTACTAATTTGCCTTCTTCACCCTTTCTTCTTCCGATGCGGGTCGGATTGCCTGTTGCGGGCTCAATCAGCATCAGATTCGAAATATGAATGGGAGCTTCCTGTTTAACAATACCGCCTTGGGTATTCTTAGCGTTCGGCTTGGTGTGTTTCGACACCAAGTTGACACCTTCAACGATAGCGCGTTGTTTCTCTACTTGCACGCTAAGGACTTTGCCTCGCTGTCCTTTAGACTCACCAGCGATAACAACAACGGTATCTCCTTTTTTGATATGCAATTTTGTTGCCATTTTTGTTATCTTTTAATTACAATACTTCTGGTGCAAGAGAAACAATCTTCATGTAATTGTCACGCAGCTCGCGGGCTACGGGGCCGAAAATACGGGTTCCTCTAATTTCACCTGCATTATTAAGTAACACACATGCGTTGTCATCAAAGCGAATGTAAGAGCCATCGCTGCGACGTATCTCCTTGGTTGTGCGTACAACCACGGCTTTGCTCACAGCGCCTTTTTTTACATCTCCGCTAGGAAGAGCTGTCTTCACGGCTACTACGATAGTATCACCTATTGAAGCGTAACGCTTTTTTGAACCGCCCAACACATTGATACAAAGAACAGTTTTTGCACCGCTGTTGTCGGCTACGCTTAATCTAGTTTCGGATTGTATCATGACTACTTAGCTTTTTCAATGATTTCAACTAAACGCCAGTTCTTTGTTTTGCTCAAAGGTCTGGTTTCCATAATCTTAACAGTATCACCTATATTGCACTCGTTCTTTTCGTCTTGAGCGTGCAACTTGGTAGTCTTATTCACGAATTTTCCGTAAAGTGGGTGTTTAACTTTGCGTTTAACGGCAACGGTAATGGTTTTGTCCATTTTGTTGCTAACCACTATACCTATACGTTCCTTTCTCAGATTTCTTGTAGTTTCCATCTGTCGAAATTATTTTTTTTGGTTAATCTCTCTGGCTCTCAGTTCCGTTTTCAGACGTGCGATGTCTCTCTTTGTCTCACCAATTTTGTTGGTGTTGTCAAGTGGCGACACTGCATGGTTCAAACGCATCTTGGTCAGGATCTTTTCATTGTTCTCAATCTGCTCTTGGATTTCCAAGGTCGATAACTCTCTAACTTCTGAAGCTTTCATACTCATTAAATTGATGAAGATTCAACATAGTCGTTACGGACGATGAATTTGGTCTTGATTGGCAATTTCTGTGCGCCCAGACGCAATGCCTCTTTGGCGATTTCGAATGGAACGCCCTCTGCCTCAATAATAATACGACCCGGAGTTACTACAGCGGCAAAAGCTTCAGGATCACCTTTACCTTTACCCATACGCACATCGGCAGGTTTCTTTGTTATTACTTTGTCAGGGAAAACTCTGATCCAAATTTGTCCTTCACGTTTCATATAACGAGTAACAGCCTGACGTGCTGCCTCGATTTGTCTTCCAGTAATCCAGCAATTCTCTAAAGCCTTGATACCAAAAGATCCGAAAGCCAATTCGTGACCGCGGTGGGCGTTGCCTTTCGAGCGGCCTTTTTGTACTCTTCTGTATTTAGTTTTCTTTGGCTGTAACATCTCTAACTGTTTTTTAGATTACTTCTGACGTTTTTTAAGTCCCTTCTTCTGTGGTTGTGTGGCACCGATATTCGGAGAAAGGTCGCGTTTGCCATAAACCTCGCCTTTGCAAATCCAAACTTTGATACCAATCAAACCCACTTTAGTCAATGCCTCAACCATGGCGTAGTCGATGTCGGCACGCAAAGTGTGCAATGGAATACGGCCCTCTTTGAATATTTCAGACCGTGCCATTTCAGCGCCGCCCAGACGGCCAGACACTTGAACTTTGATGCCCTCGGCACCCATACGCATTGTTGATGCTATGCCCATCTTGACTGCACGGCGATAAGACACGCGGCCTTCCAGCTGACGGGCGATATTGTTACCTACAAGGAATGCATCGAGTTCCGGTCTCTTTATCTCAAAGATATTTATCTGCACTTCCTTTTTGGTTATTTTCTTCAGCTCTTCCTTCAACTTGTCAACCTCCTGACCGCCCTTGCCTATGATAAGACCCGGACGAGCGGTGTTGATAGTTATTGTGATAAGCTTGAGTGTGCGCTCAATGATTATTTTCGACACACCGGCTTTTGCCAGACGAGCTTGAAGATACTCACGAATTTTACTGTCCTCAAGAATTTTCTCTGAATATTTCTTGCCTCCAAACCAATTGGAATCCCATCCTTTGATGACACCCAATCTGTTACCTATCGGATTACATTTCTGTCCCATTTATTCACTTTTTTCGTTTGTTTGACTCTTGCTATCGACAACAACTGTAACGTGGTTAGAACGTTTTCTGATACGATATCCGCGTCCTTGCGGAGCCGGACGAAGACGTTTCAACTGACGAGCCGAATCCACCGAAATCTCTTTCACGTACAGATTCGAATCTTCAATTCTTGCACCATCGTTTTTCTGCTGCCAGTTCGCGATAGCGGACAATAACAGTTTTTCAACTTTGGCTGAGGCCTCTTTAGGACAATAGCGTAGAATGCTTAATGCTTTGTTGACTTCAACGCCACGAACCATATCGGCAATCAAACGCATCTTACGAGGAGATGTCGGGCAATCATTAAGTTTTGCGAAACTTATGTTCTTCCTTTCCTCCTTCAACTGATTTGCTCTATTTCTTTTTCTTGCACCCATTGTTAGTTCCGATTTACATTGTTATTTCTTCTTTCCTCCATGACCTCTGAACTGACGGGTTGGGGCGAATTCACCCAATTTATGACCTACCATGTTCTCAGTTACATAAACTGGTATAAAGCGGTTTCCGTTATGAACGGCAAAGGTATGCCCTACAAAGTCTGGAGAAATCATTGAGGCCCTCGACCAGGTTTTGATAACGTCTTTCTTACCTGACTCATTCATTGCAGCCACTTTAGCGTCGAGCTTGTAATAAATGTACGGCCCTTTTTTTAACGAACGACTCATAATTTATGCTTTACTTTTTCTACGTTCAACAATCATTTTATTCGACAGCTTTTTCGGACGACGAGTCTTGTATCCCTTAGCTGGCATACCGTTACGTGAACGCGGGTGTCCGCCTGAAGCACGTCCTTCACCACCACCCATCGGGTGATCGACAGGGTTCATGACAACACCACGGTTACGCGGTCTGCGACCCAGCCAACGAGAACGTCCGGCTTTTCCCGACACTTCCAAAGCATGATCTGAATTGCCGACAACTCCAATAGTTGCTTTGCATGTTACCAATACCATGCGGATTTCTCCCGAAGGTAATTTCACAATTGCGTACTTGCCTTCACGCGATGTAAGCTGCGCAAACGTTCCGGCGCTGCGTGCCATGCTTCCTCCCGCGTTAGGACGAAGTTCGATGTTGTGAATGATAGTACCGAGTGGAATCTCTGAAAGATACAGAGCGTTGCCAACCTCGGGCGCTACGCCCTTGCCTGACATCACTACCTGGCCAACGGTCAAGCCGTTTGGTGCCAGAATGTATCTTTTCTCTCCATCGGCATAAACAACTAAAGCGATACGAGCGCTACGATTTGGATCGTACTCTATCGATTTAACTGTTCCTGCTACGCCATCTTTATCGCGTTTGAAGTCGATAATACGATAGCGCTGTTTGTGTCCACCACCTATATATCTCATTGTTAGACGTCCGTCGTTGTTACGGCCTCCGGACTTCCTTAATGGACTCAACAATGATTTTTCAGGTGTTGAGGTGGTTACTGTCTCAAAGTTGCTAACCACCTTGCCTCGCTGACCCGGTGTAACGGGTTTTAGTTTTTTCGCGGCCATTATCTAAATTAATACTAAATATTGCTATAAAAATCTATTGTCTGGCCATCTTTCAATGTAACAATGGCCTTCTTGTAGGCGTTGGTGCGACCCTCAACAAATCCTGCCTTGGTATAACGCGATTTGCGTTTGCCGGCATATCTGATTGTGTTGACAGCGTCAACCTTGACACCGTACAATTCTTCTATCTCTTTGCGAATCTGCAATTTGTCAGCTCTTTTGTCGACAATGAAACCATAACGGTTCAGTTTCTCTGACTGAGCTGTCATCTTCTCGCTTATGATTGGTTTTATTATAATACTCATAGTTTTTCCCTCCTATTATCCCAATAAGTTTTCAATTATCTCCAATGAGTTCTCTGTAATCACAAGCGATGAAGCATTCATTATTTGATAAGTATTTAAAAGGTCGGCAGTTACGACTTCCACACCTTCCAAATTTCGAGCCGACAAATATATGTTTTTATTAGATTCCCCTAACACCAACAATGATTTTTTGCCGTTGATTTTCAGGTTGTCAAGAATAGCCACATAAGCCTTTGTCTTTGGCTCGTTGATTGCGATGTTGTCGACAACGATAATCTCATTTGCCTTTGCCTTGTAAGACAAAGCCGACTTACGCGCCAACTGTTTCAGCTTCTTGTTCAATTTGAACGAATAATCGCGTGGCTCCGGACCGAATACACGGCCACCGCCTACAAAAACTGGAGCTTTGATGCTTCCGCAGCGTGCACCGCCGGTACCTTTCTGTTTTTTCAACTTGCGGGTACTTCCCGATACCTCGTTGCGCTGTTTCGATTTATGTGTTCCCTGGCGTTGGTTTGCCAAGTATTGCTTAACGTCAAGATAGATTGCGTGATCATTAGGCTCGATACCGTAGATGGAATCGTTTAACTTAACGTTTTTGCCAGTTTCTTTTCCTTCTTGATTTAAAACTTTCAATTCCATTATTTCTCAATTATTAAGTATGAACCTTTGTGACCTGGTACAGATCCTTTAACTAAAATTAAGTTGTTCTCAGGGATGATTTTCACAATACGAAGGCTGAGAACTTTTACTTGATCGCCACCCATACGACCAGCCATGCGCATACCCGGCATAACTCGCGATGGATACGATGATGCACCTAATGAACCCGGATGGCGGCTGCGGTTGTGCTGACCGTGAGTCTGGTCGTTCACACCGTTGAAGTTGTGACGGCGGACAACGCCTTGGAATCCTTTACCTTTCGAGATTCCAGTTACGTCAACCCAAGCCTCATCGTTGAAGATGTCAACTGAAATGGTGTCACCCAATTTGTAATCACCATCGAAGTCCAAAAATTCAGCCACTTTCGCTTTTGGAGCGGTGTTGGCTTTCTTGAAGTGTCCCAACTCGGCTTTCGAGAAGTTTTTCTCGCTTCTGTCGTCATAGCCAAGCTGTAATGCGCTGTAACCGTCTTTCTCAACGGTCTTCACTTGTGTAACAACACAAGGTCCTGCTTCGATAACAGTGCATGGAATATTTTTTCCCTCGGCACTGAAAATCGATGTCATTCCGATTTTTTTACCTATTAATCCAGCCATTTTTATTTAATATAAAATGTCATACTTTAATCTCTACTTCAACACCGCTGGGGAGTTCAAGTTTCATCAAGGCGTCGATGGTCTTAGCTGTAGAGCTGTAGATGTCCAATAGCCTTTTGTAAGAAGACAGCTCAAACTGCTCGCGTGATTTCTTGTTCACGAAAGTTGAGCGTAATACTGTAAACACGCGGCGGTGTGTGGGAAGTGGAATAGGTCCGCTTACTACTGCGCCGGTTGTCTTTACGGTCTTCACAATCTTCTCAGCCGACTTGTCGACCAAGTTGTGATCGTAAGACTTTAATTTGATTCTGATTTTCTGGCTCATATTAAGTTAATATAAAAGTTATTTTCCTTTAATTTTCTCTAACACCTCTGTTGCCACGTTTTTCGGTGTCTCAGCATAGTGCGAGAACTCCATGCTCGATGTTGCGCGGCCCGATGTGATTGTACGCAGTACGGTTACATAACCGAACATCTCCGACAATGGAACATTGGCTTTGATTACGCGGTCGCCTGTCGAGCGGCTTTCCATACCCTCAACCTGGCCACGGCGTTTGTTAAGGTCACCGATAACATCGCCCATGTAATCCTCAGGAGTTACAACCTCAACGTGCATGATTGGCTCGAGAAGGATTGGTTTCGCTTTGGCGCAAGCCTCACGGAACGCCTGACGACCTGCAATCTCGAACGAAAGCTGGTCAGAGTCAACCGGGTGGAACGAACCATCGACCAACTCAACCTGAAGGCTGTCAACAGGGAAACCGGCCAACGGACCATTCTTCATAGCCTCTTTGAAGCCCTTCTCAACCGACGGAATGTACTCTGCCGGAATGTGACCACCTTTGATTGAATCGATGAATGTCAAGCCCTCTTTGCCTTCCTCGGCCGGAGAAACTTTAACAATGATATCGGCGAACTTACCACGGCCACCGGTTTGTTTCTTGAACACCTCGCGGTGGTCAACCGATGTTGTGATAGCCTCTTTATATGCAACCTGGGGAGCGCCCTGGTTAACTTCAACTTTGAACTCGCGTTTCAGACGGTCGATAAGGATATCCAAGTGCAGCTCACCCATACCGCTGATTACTATCTGACCCGAATCCTGGTCGGTCTTCAAAGTAAAGGTTGGGTCTTCTTCTGCCAACTTAATCAAAGCTGCGTCAAGTTTCTCCATATCGCCTTGAGTCTTAGGCTCGATGGCGATGCTGATAACCGGTTTCGGGAATGTCATGCTCTCGAGTACAATCGGGGCACTCTCAGCGCACAATGTGTCGCCGGTGCGGATGTCTTTGAAACCGATACCTGCGCAAATATCACCAGCCTCAATCTTCTCCATCGGGTTCTGGTGGTTAGAGTGCATCTGGAACAGACGCGAGATACGCTCTTTCTTGCCCGTGCGCATATTCAGCACAGTGTCGCCTGCGCTGAGCACGCCGCTGTAAACGCGGATAAAGCACAAACGGCCTACATAGGGGTCGGTTGCAATCTTGAATGCCAAACCGCAGAACGGCTCTTTGGCATCAACTTTACGGTCTTCCTCAGCGTCGGTAGCCGGATTGGTTCCGACAACTGCCGGTACGTCAACAGGGCTTGGCAAGAATGCTGCCACTGCGTCCAACAAACGTTGGATACCTTTATTTTTGAAAGCTGAACCGCACAAAACAGGAACAATCATCTGTTCGATTGTAGCGCGGCGGATTACACTCTTAATCTCGTCAACTGTTATTGAATCGGGGTCCTCGAAGAAACGCTCCAAAAGAGTGTCGTCGAGTTCGGCAACCGACTCAATCAGTTTTGCGCGATATTCGTTTGCTGTCTCAACCAAATCCTCCGGAATGTCGATGTACTTGTAAGTAGTACCCATTGTAGCATCGTCAATCCAAACGATGGCCTTCATTTCGATAAGGTCAACCAAACCACGGAAATCAGCCTCAGAGCCGATTGGAATGTGGATTGTAACGGCGTTTGCGTTCAGGCGCTCGCGAATCTGATTAACAACCGAGAAATAGTCAGCGCCAATGCGGTCCATCTTATTGACGAACGCGATACGCGGAACGTGATATTTGTTGGCCTGACGCCATACAGTCTCCGACTGTGGCTCAACACCACCAACTGCGCAGTAAACGGCAACAGCGCCGTCCAAAACGCGAAGACAACGTTCAACCTCAACAGTGAAGTCAACGTGTCCCGGAGTGTCGATAAGGTTGTATTTGTATTCGTTGCCGTTGTATTTCCAGAAGCATGTGGTAGCTGCCGATGTAATGGTGATACCGCGCTCCTGCTCCTGAACCATCCAGTCCATAGTGGCGGCGCCGTCGTGCACCTCGCCAATACGGTGTGTTATACCCGTATAGAATAAGATTCGTTCTGAAGTGGTTGTCTTGCCGGCATCGATGTGAGCCATGATGCCGAAGTTACGAGTGTATCTAAGATCTCTTGCCATTGTATTCTTCTAATTAAAAGCGGAAGTGCGAGAAGGCCTTGTTGGCTTCTGCCATACGGTGTATTTCTTCTTTCCTCTTGAATGCTCCACCCTCTTCGTTGTAAGCCGCCATAATTTCGGCAGAGAGTTTGTCGGCCATTGAGCGTCCGGCGCGTTTGCGTGCGAACAGAATCATGTTTTTCATGCTCATAGCCACCTTGCGAGTCTCACGGATTTCCTGCGGAATCTGGAATGTTGCACCACCAACGCGACGGCTGCGAACCTCGACTTGCGGGGTTACATTCTGCAGAGCCTTTTTCCAAATGTCAAGAGGTGACAATTCGTTGTCTTTCATTTTAGCACCAACTATATCGAGCGAATCGTAGAAAATCTCGTATGCGGTGTTCTTTTTTCCGTCCAACATCAAGTTGTTGACAAAACGGGTAACCAATACATCATTAAACTTAGGATCTGGTAACAGAATCCTGCTTTTTGGTTTTGCTTTTCTCATTTTAAAATATTAATTGATTATTTTTTAGGTCTTTTAGCACCATACTTTGAGCGACGTTGTTTGCGTCCCTCTACTCCCGATGTATCCAAAGCACCACGAATAATGTGGTAACGAACACCTGGTAGATCCTTAACACGACCTCCGCGGATCATCACAATTGAGTGCTCCTGCAAATTGTGACCTTCTCCCGGAATGTAGGAGTTGACCTCCTTACCATTTGTCAGACGGACTCTGGCAACCTTACGCATTGCCGAGTTTGGTTTTTTTGGAGTTGTGGTATAAACACGAACGCACACTCCACGGCGTTGTGGGCATGAATCCAAGGCTGGTGCCTTGCTTTTCTTGTCCAATTCTACTCGCCCTTTTCTTACTAATTGTTGTATAGTTGGCATATTTTCTATATAAAAATGTTCATAATTCTCCGCAAAATCGGTTCGCAAAGGTAAAAACAATTTCATCTTAATCAATAGGTTGAAAATAATTATTTCAAAAATTGATTGTTAGCCCGTAAATCGCATTGTTTTAGCCACAAAACGGGGTTTTTGCTCCGCCGTTGTTCATAAAACCGATTTTGTCAACATTGTTTTCTTCTTTGTGAAAGGCATTTTTGAAAATAAAAACGGGAACAATTTTCATTGTTCCCGCCTTTGTTTATACATATATATAATATGTGTATCAGAATTTCAAGTCAAGACCTACCAGATAGCAACCGCGAGTCTCGTCGGTCCAGGCGAACTCCTGCTTCTTGTCGTTGAGAAGGTTGCGGGCGTTGAAGAATACTGCGTTGTCTTTCCAAACCTTGTACGACACCTTGCAGTTCAGGATGAACTTGGGGTCGGCCTCGAATGTGCCATTCGATGTTGTGTAGGTTTGTTTTGAGTAGAAGTTGCCGCTGGCATAGATGTTCAGCTTCTCGATTGGTGTGTAGTTGACACTGAAACCACCAAAGAATGCCGGTGTTGCCTTGTGCTCAATTTCTTTTTTCTCGTAGCGACCGTCGTATGTTTTACCATTACCGTCAGCATCCTTATAAAGTGTAGGATATATTCCTGCTGCCTGCAGTTGCTTAAGCATTTGGTCATACTCCTCGTAATTGAAATGCTGCTCGGCAATTATTGAAGGTATGCCCTGCACGTCAATCTCAGCATTTTCGGCCAAAGCGTGAACTTGAGCTGCTGCAGCTTTCCACTCATCGGTTTGGGCTTGCGCCATTTGGTTGGCTGTCGCCATTGCTTGGTCTTGCGGCAAACCGGCTTCCATCAATTGTTTAACTACCGCCTGCATGGTTACACCAGCCTCAATTTGCTGCATTGCGCCAGCATCGAGCTGCTGCTGAACACCAATCTTGAATGGTGTTGCAAAATAATCGTCAAGTCCCTGACCTTTAACTCCCGCTTGTTGCGCATCAATCGCCCCGGCTGCATATTGTTTAACATTAAGAGCGGCCAATGTTGTCATGTCGGTGATGATTTGCGAGTTGTTATAGCAATTGTGGTCTTTCAGTTTTGTAATCTGATAAGTGCCAAACGCTTTGAAAATCAGTTTCTCGTTTGCCACCCACTCTGCATTCAATGTAATGCCATACTGGTGCGCATCGACATCGATGTTTTGATATTTCAAGTTGACTTGATAAGGAATTGCAGGTGCGGGCACCGGTTGTTTTACTGAATATACTGTTCCAACATTTGGCAGATTGATGTTTGCCACCATTGAATCAGCGGCATGTATGTTAGCTGTCAAGCTCACAGGCAGCAAGCAACCGAAATTCTCAGTTGACGACATAAAGGCCTCAGCCTCAACAAACAAGTTGCGGACCGGACGGACACGATAGCCAAACTCTACATTCTTTGTAGTAGCCAGCTTCTGGTCTTTGCTGCCATCGAACTTAATGTGCGACGGGAAGGGACGCCCCTGACGGTTCCAGTCGAAGTTTGAATATGAATCGACAATGAACGGACTGCGGTTAGCCATTGAACCAACAATGCGGAACATGTGCTTGTCGTTCACATTGTAGCTTGCCACCGCTTGGAACGGGAAGTACAAATCGTCGGAAGTGTCGAATTTCTCGAAGCGGCCACCCAAGATAAAGCGCAGTTTCTCGTCGAGCATTTTGTAATCGAGACGAAGCGAACCGGCTATTGAGTTGAAGCTGCACTCACCATTCATATAGCCTGATGAATAAAGGCCTGCGGTGTCAGCAATCAGATACGGGGTGTCGTCGTAGGTTGCACTCTGGTACGAAAATCCCGGACGGATATTAAAATCGCCGATATAAAAATCGTATTCGGCATTGAAGTTGAATGTGCGGGCATCGGCTTTGAAACCTACATTTTGATGCACAATATCTTGCTCAGACAACATAATATTCGACTGAAGTGTCAGACCTTTGGCCTTGCCTATGAAATTGGCATACGAGCTTTTTATTTCGCGGCCTGTAATTGAGATTGACGGGTCGCCGAACGATGATGATGTGATGTATGAATCCTGATAACCACCGCTCAAAACAAAGTTGATGTCGTCGGCAGCGTTGAAATAAAGGTTGGCATTGACACCATAACGGTCAACGGCTGTCTCTGGATAGGGATGCCAATCTTTTATGCTCTCCATCGGGTTGAACACTGTCAGCCAATAGCTTGTTTTGTCGGGCAGTGTCTGAATATCGTCGCGGTTGAAAAGCGAATCGTACTGGAAGACATAGAATTTGTCGGTTGTACGTTGCATTTTCTGATAGTTACCTGAAACGCGGTAGCCGAATTTGCCAATGTTTTGGCCAACGTTCAGGCTTCCCATATACGAGCCAAGGTTCCCGCCTTGCAGCTGTCCGTTGATGTGCAAATCTTCCGACTCCGGATTTTTGGTGATAATGTTGATAACACCCGTTACGGCATTAGCGCCATAGAGGGCACTTGCGGCACCACGCACAACCTCAATACGGTCGACGTCGGCAATGTCAATCGGGAACGACTCCCAGAATGTACCACCATTAATATAGTTGTAGATTGGACGGTTGTCAATCATAACCAATGTCATAGAGTTCTCGGTGTAAACCGTAAGGTTCTCGTCAGGAATGTTGTTATTGCCACGGATGTGGATGTCGTAGTTGCCGTTGGTTTTCTCGCGGACAATGACACCCGGCACCAAACGCATGGCCTCCTGAATGTTGCGTGCTCCCGAGGCGATTATCTCATCGTAAGAGATAACGGTTGTGGAAAGCGGTGAGTCGAAGCTGCTCTCGGCCTTTTTCGAAGCCGAAGTAACGTCTTTGTTCAGAAGCATCTCGTAAAGTTCGTTGAGCGACACGCCCAATATCTCGGTCAGTTTCATCACATCTTCGAGTGGCATAGCACCCAACTCGTCGTACGACATTGCAAGAATGTCCTCGCGAGTCATTTTTGAAACATCTTTTTGCTGCGCAAACGATTGTGATGCCATAATCAGCATCAGCATTACACAAAATATTTTTTTATACATGGTTATCCTGATTTAAGAGTTAATTATTTACTGCAATTCCGAGCAAAACGAGCGTGTGCGAGTGTTTCACTCCTTCAGTCTCAAGATTAGTCGTATTGACTTCGAACTTCTGCTGATTATCAACTTTCACAAAGTTGATACCCGATGTTGTGGATGCCATACCAGGTTTGTCGGTAACAAGAAGAACACCTTTGCCTTTCGTCTTAGCGGCAATGTCCTCAGCTTGTCCCGATAACTTTGTCGGCACATACACAATGTGGTACTTTGTGTAGTCTTCAGAAGAAAGAATCTCCTCGACAACGATTTTTTGCGAACCTACGGTTTTGCGCTCAGTGAACGCCTTCAGCTCGCTGATGATTGAAGAATGACCCAACACACCAATTACGAAATCACCAGTCTGTTTGTTTTTTGGCCACTCAATGTACTTGGTAAAGTTGTAGACGAACAAAGCCTTGAACTTGTCGTCTTGCGCCGATGCTGTACCTATCAGCAACATGCACATAATACTAAAGAATACTTTTTTCATAAAAACAATTTTAAGGGCATTAAAATCATGACAAATAAAAGGAAAAAAAATGTATCGTGCAATAGGTACTTTTTACTTTTATTACAAAAAATTGTATATCAGTTTATTATTTCCCTATTTTTTTAATGGGTTGTTCAAACACTCTGTTTTCCGCACCATAACGGCATGTTAAACCGAAACTGGTTCTTTACCTCGTGAAGGCACAAAAAAAAGGCACCAGCCGAAGCCAATGCCTTTTCCCTTTGTATTTAAACTACTTAAAATCCGAAGCTAACGCCTACTGAGTAGATTCCGCCAATCTTGTCGCCGTAGGGGAACTCACGCTGCTCGTTGTTGAACATGTTGTGTCCGTTCAGGTAAACTTCGATACCGTCAGCCGGCTTGTAGCCAAGTTTCATGCTGACAGTGAAGCGGTCGTCCAAATCCTCGGTGCTGTATTTGGTTGCGTAGGTACGTTTGCCAATGTAGTTGCCGTAAACAGCGATGTCAATTTTCGGTGTCGGCTTGTAGATAAGGCCAACCATACCATAAACCGAAGGTGTTGCCTTGTGTGTTACACCATTCTTCGTTTCTGGTTCATACTTCTGCGAGTTGCCGAAGATGAAAGTGCCATCATCGTTGTAAACACCATATTTCAGAGCGTAATATGCGGCATACTCGGTATTGTTGGTGCTGTTGTACAGATTGTTGAGGAATGCTTCGTCTTTGCCTCCTGCCTCATATTCGGCTGCAAGTTGTTTTACTCTTTGTTGGTCTTCGTCGCTCAGACGGCTCATTGAGTTGCCTAAAGCCTCCTTATAATAACCGAAATATGTTTCAAAATCTTCTGATTCGAAGTCAGGATTTGTCAGAACCGCAATCAACTGCTCCTCAGTGAATTTTCCATCAGCCATAAGGTTGTTGATGGCAGTTTGCTGAATATCGCCTGCCATGCTCGGAACTTTGGTAATCATATTGAAAATCTGACCAAGCTGTCCAAGAACCTCAGCATTCTGGTTATAAGCATAGTAGTTGTCGATTTTGGTCTGCTGAACGTTGGCGTTCACTTTGGCAATAAGTTTCGGCGAAATAATCCAGTCGATGTTCACGCCAAAGCCCATTTGCTTAACCTTATACGGCAACTCATCATATTTAATGGTTGTAACAACGCTTGTGTTATTCATGAATTCTGTAAGCACATCCAAGTTCAAATCGCCGTCGGAGAGTGACCTCAAACCTTTCAGGTTATCGGTGTTTGTCATGAAAGCGTACAATTTCTTTTCTGGCATGATAACCGATGACTTGTCTGCCTTGAGCGCACCAAAGTCCTCACTTACAGAATAGAAAGCCTCAGCATCGACAAGAATCTTGTCGGTCGGACGCCAACGGTAGCCCAGCTCAACATTGCTGATTTTTGCCAATGGAGCGTTCTCGTCAGCATTGAAATAGATTGTGTCGGGCGGCATCATACCGTCGCGGTGCCAAGTGTAACGGGTATTAGAGTTAACAAAGCATGCCGAACGCATGGCTGTGCTGAACGATGCGCGGATAATGTTGTTGTCGTTAATCAAGTAGTTGGCACCAACCTGATACGACGGGTTCCACTTGTCGGGGATGTTAGTCTTGTCGAAACGAGCGGCTGCAATGGCGCGGAAACCACCAACATGGAAGTCGGCGCGCAAGCTCGGTGCAAGGTCTTTCAACTCAGCCTTTTGGCCGTTGAAGTAACCTGTCAGGTGGCGACCGTTAGGCGATACATAATCGTGGTCATGATATTCCCATGAATAATCGGTCAGGTCGCCAGGATTCTTGAAATCAGGAATATAGTCTTTGAAATTGACATAGTTATAAGCCACACCTGGCACAACATTCAGCATATCGCCCAGCTTGAGGTCGTACTCGGCGCTGGCTTGAAAGTTGTGTGCATAGATTTTGAAACCGGGAGAGCCCATCATATAATCCTCAGGGCCACCCATATAGTTGACATTGAGTTTCAAATCTTTAATGTTACCGTTCAAGTTGACATAGCCTGTTTTGAATATGCGCTCGCACATTGCAAACGGCAGCTCACCAACCGGGTTCACGTTGGCGCGCGACTGCTGATAACCTAACGAGAGGTCGAAAGTGATGTCATCGGCCGGACGATACGACAAATAAGAGTTGAAGCCGTAAGTCTTGCGCGACATTCCCGGGTCGTCGAACATATCGGCAATATCAAGTTCGTCCTCCATCGCACCATAGAATCCGACTGGCATGCTCTGAGCCAAACCTGTAAGGAAAGCCCCTACAGTTGCTGCTGACGGAGCATCGGTGTGGTAAGTCTCTTTAAATCCTTCCGGGTCGTTTTGAGCCTTTTGCATTTGGATTGCAAGAATGTCAGCCTTAAATTCATCAGGAAGATATCCGGCAATAGCACCGAATGTGAAAGCCTGCTTCAGGTTCTCAATGTCGGTGTTTTTGTAGTATCCACCAGCCGAAGCGTCAACAAGTTTAGGAACAGGGTTGCCGTTTTCGTCATAAGCAATTGAGGATACATAGTAAAGTCCTTGTGTCGGATAAACATAGAGTTGGTTTGTGTTGCGGCGGCGGTATTGCAAGTTGGCGGTAATGCCCACGCTCAACTTCTTGTTGATGTTTTTGCGATAAGCCACATCACCAACATAGTTTTCGTGAGTACCCATTGTCAGGCTGCCTTGCAGCTCCTTCGAGTTCTCGGTGGTTTTTTCGGTGATGATGTTGATAACGCCGTTCAGCGCGTTAGGTCCGTAGAGGGCGGCATTGGCGCCACGCACAACCTCGATACGCTCAATATCCTCAACACCGATTGGCAGAATCTCGAAGTTGACATCGCCGGTTGCGTAGTTGTGGGCAATACGGCCGTCAATCATGAGCAAAGTGTTGGCGTTCTCGGTGTAAATCATCATCTGGTTGTCAGGAATGTTGTTCAAGCCACGGATGTGCACATCGTACAATCCGTTGGTCTTCTCCTGCACAATCATGCCCGGCACAAGGCGCAGAGCCTCCTCGATTGAGGTGATGCCGTAAGAGCGGATTTCAGCTTTAGTGATAACGGTAGATGCCAGTGGCGATTTGAACGAGTCCTCATCTTTTTTAGAGGCCGAAGCCACTGTCTTGTTCATAATCATTGCAAACAAGTCGTCGGTCGAAACGCCGAGCTTGTTGGCCAAGGTGAGCAAGTCTTCGAAAGGCATTGCAAGCAAGTCGTCGTACGACAGCTGCATAATGTCATCTTTTGTCATTTTTGAAACGTCTTGCTGCGCAAAGGTTGTATAACCTGTAAAAACCAGCAACAGCAAGCCAAGGATATATTTTTTCATGTTTATTAGATTAGTTTATTATTCAACAGCTTTACCCAGTGTAACCAATGCGGAAGCCACATTGACACCGTGTTCCTTCAAACGGTTCTGATTCACCTCAAACGACTGTTTTCCGCCGCTCGACACATAGTTGATACCCGATGTGGTCTTGCCCAGTCCGGGTTTGTCGGTGATAAGCACCACGCCTTTGCCCACAATTTTGCTGGCAATGTCGGCAGCCGAGGCCGATTTGCTCTCGGGCACAAACACAATGTGGTACTTGGTAACATCGTCGGTAGCGGCAATCTTCTTCACTTCGATTTTCTGCTGACCAACGGTTTTCTTCTCGGCTATTGTCTGTAACTCGCTGATAATCGGCGAATCGCCAACAACAGCAATCACAAAGTTACCAGCCTGTTTCGAAGCCGGATACTCAATGTACTTTGTGAAGTTGTACATAAAAAGTGCCTTGAACTTCTCGTCTTGAGCCTTTGCCCCTATGCAGAGCAACAAACCCAACAGTAGTAACGAAATCCTTCGCATAACATTTGTTTTTTTAATAGTTGTTTAAATACATTTTATCGCGGCAAAAGTACTCAGCACCTTTTTAAACATCCCGACTTCAGCACCCTATTTTATATATAAGAAATGCGCCGGGCTCTTTAATCGGTTTTCATATTTTTGTTTATCAAAAAGATATAAGGCGCGCAAACGTTACCAACATTGAATTTTTACACAAGGGCACAAATGGCACACATGCGAAATTTATATGATATGCGTCAATATAATTGCCAACAACTATCAGCTTTCTGCGACTTTCGACTTGCAAAACCACTCACAAAAACCGACCAAAATGCGGATTTTCGTTCGCGGAGCGTTTGAAATTTTAGTTGCATAAATGCGTGGGCTTTTGTTGCTTTGCCATACAATCTAATATATATGAGAGACAGGAAAAACTATTCGGAACCGGAGCGCAAACCCGGGTATTTTCAGATGATAGCCAAGACCTTTGCCGGACTTGAGGATGTGCTGGCCGACGAGCTTACCGCCATTGGCGCCACAAACATCAAACACCTGGTCCGCGCCATCGGATTTGAAGGCGACCAAGCCGTGATGTACAAAGCCAACTACTATGTGCGCACCGCCTTGTGCATTCTGAAACCCATTTACGATTTCAAGGCGAAAGACGAGGACACATATTATAAAGAGATTGGCAACATCGACTGGAGCAAGTATCTGACTGTCAACGAGTCGTTTTCGATAACAGTGACAGCACAGTCGAAGATATTCTCAAACACGCTGTACGCAGCGCAGAGAGCCAAAGACGCCATTGCCGACCAGTTCCGCCGTCGCTGCGGCAAACGCCCCGACTCGCACACCGAAAACCCCGACCTGCGCATCGAGATTCACATAGCCACAACCCACGTTACGGTGCTTCTGAACAGCTCGGGCGAGTCGCTCTTCAAACGCGGCTACCGCCAGGGCACCGTCAGGGCGCCGCTGAACGAGGTGCTGGCCGCCGGCATGATTCTGATGTCGGGCTGGAACGCCAAATCTGACTTTATCGACCCGATGTGCGGCTCGGGCACACTGCTCATTGAGGCTGCCATGATAGCCTACGGCATAGCTCCGGGCACATTCCGCAGCAAGTTCGCTTTCGAAAATTGGCGCGACTTTGACGCAGACCTGTTTGCCGACATTGCCGACAATCAGCCCGAAGTGCCTGAATTCAAATACACCATATCGGGCAGCGATGTGTCGGCAAAGGCTGTGCAAGTGGCTGAGGCCAACATTGCCGCGGCTTTCCTGAGCAAAAAGATAACCGTCAAGACTGCCAACTTCTTCGATTTGCGCCCAACAACATCGTCGGGCACCATTATAACCAACCCGCCCTACGGCGAGCGGCTCTACCTCGACAACCTGAAGCTGTTCTACCAGAAAGTGGGCGACAAACTGAAGCTGGATTTCAACGGCTTTGAGGTGTGGATGATAGGCAGTAACGCTGAAGTGATGAATTTTGTCGGGCTTCATCCCGAAAAGAAAATAAATCTGTACAACGGCGCGCTCAAATGCTCGTTCCGCAAATACACCGTGTACGAGGGCAGCAAAAAAGACCGGTACGTGGAGTAGATGTCAAGATGTCGGAGGTTGTTAATATTTTACTCTGCCGGGTATGGATATTTTAAGTAAATTGCGGGTTCAAACGTGGGAGAAAAATATATTATAAAATATTGATTTTTAAATCGGTATAGAAATACTAACATAAAAAAACATCACCTATGGCAAAGATTATTGCAGTTGCGAATCAGAAAGGCGGCGTAGGCAAGACCACAACATCAATCAATCTGGCAGCAAGCTTGGCAGTGCTCGAAAAGAAAGTCCTGCTGGTTGACGCCGACCCGCAAGGCAACGCCACATCGGGTTTCGGTTTCGACGTGAACAACATCAAAGTCGGTCTTTATGAGAGCCTTGTCGACGAAGTGAATCCGGAGAATATAATTCTGAATGCCAACTTCAAAGACAATGAATATTTAAAAGACAAAGGTATCGACCCTGACATTATGGACTTGGATTTGCTGCCGTCGAACATCAACCTGGTAGGTGCCGAAATTGAATTGCTTGAAAAAGCCGACCGCGAGAAAGTGATGAAATACGCTCTCGACAAGTTACGCGACAAATACGATTTCATCATCATCGACTGCTCGCCGTCATTGGGACTGATTACGGTGAACTCGCTCACTGCGTCCGACTCGGTGATAATTCCGGTTCAGTGCGAATATTTCGCTCTCGAAGGCATCGGCAAGCTGCTTAACACTATCCGCCTGATTCAGCAAGGATTGAACACCAGTTTGCGGATTGAAGGCTTCCTGTGCACAATGTACCAGAGCAACCTAAAGATTGCAAATCAGGTGGTTGAAGAGGTGCGCCGCAATTTCGAGGATATGGTTTTCGAGACAATGATTGCCCGCAACGTGAAGATTACCGAGTCGCAGAGCTGGGGACTGCCAAACATCTTGTACGACGCACAATCGGTTGGCGCAATCAACTACTTGAACCTTGCGCGCGAGATTCTGCAACGCAACAACATGACACAAATTGATTCTGAAGACAAAATTATTGAATAATGGCAACACCAAAGAAACCGGCTTTAGGCCGCAACCTTAGCAATATAGGCGTAACAAAAGGCGAGGGACTGAGCGCCCTGCTTAAAGGAGGCAACACTCCCGCCAATCCGGCAATTAACGAGATTCAACTCGACTTGATTGACGTGAACCCGTTCCAGCCGCGAACCGAATTTGACGAAGAAGAACTCAACGGATTAGCCGAATCAATCAAGCAATTGGGCATAATAACGCCAGTCACACTGCGCAAAATGGACAATGGCCGTTACCAGATAATATCGGGCGAGCGCCGTTGCCGCGCATCGCGTATGGCCGGACTCAAAGCTATTCCGGCATACATCCGCACCGCCAACGACCAGGACATGCTCGAACTTGCTTTGGTTGAGAACATCCAACGTGAAGACCTCGACCCAATCGAGATTTCGAACAGCTACCAACGGATGATTGAAGAATGCGGCTATACGCAAGAAAATCTGGGCAACCGCGTGGGCAAACAACGCTCAACGGTGACCAACTTTCTGCGCCTGCAAAAACTGCCCGACGAGATAAAACTTGGCCTGAAGCGCCGACTGCTGTCAATGGGACACGCCAAGGCGCTGCTCTCAGTTGACGATGTGAACGACCAGACATTCCTTTTCGAGCGCATACTGAACGAAGGACTATCAGTTAGAGCCACCGAAGACATTGCCCGCGAGATGAAGGAAGGCTCAGGCAAACCGAAAAGCAAAAAGAAAAAGACCGAAAACGAAACCTACAAAGAATTGGAAGACAAGCTGAAAGGTTTCTTCAAGTCGAAAGTCAAATTCAGCCGCACCGACAAAGGCAACGGAAAAATTGTGATTCCGTTCACCAACGACCAAGATTTGGAACGGCTCATCGGCCTTTTCGACAAACTTAATTCGATATAAGCACAAATTGTGGACTGCACACGCAAGTTGTTATTAATCATTACGTTGCTATTGGGCATCGCCGGCTATTCCAATTCGGCGAAAGCGCAGTATGTCGACGGCTATGACTATCCCGACAGCACTTACATCGATATGCACAAGCCGCACAAGGCAACGTTCTTCTCGTCGCTTGTGCCCGGGCTGGGGCAGTTCTACAACGAAAAATACTGGAAGATACCTATTATATATGGTGGATTCACCGGGCTGATTTACTTCGCCAACTATAACAATTTCGTTTACAAAAAATACCGTCAAGAATACAAATGGGCCACCGACGACGACCCGAACACCGTAAGCCAATACCCCGCCTCGAACACCTTGCGGCTCAAGGACTCGTGGCGCCGCTACCGCGACATGTGCTTCATCGGCATCGGGGCGCTCTATCTGCTGCAAATTATTGACGCCAACGTTGACGCGCACTTTTTCGATTTCACCATTGACAAAGACCTGTCGATACGTGGCGAACCGATGATTTTGCCCGACTATAGCGATATTACCGGCGACCGCACCGAAACGCCGCTTGGAATGCGCCTGACGGTAACTTTTTGATTCACAACAAAAAGAACAATGACTAACAATATTCTATTCATAAGCGCGGCTTTGATGCTGCAAATAAACACAACCGATACTGTTTCAGATTTAAGCAACGCCGAAGCCTTTGATTCACAAGCTATTGACAGCACCGAACTCGACTGGCCGACAGTTTCCGACTCGGTGGACATAATTGTATCGGAGCAAGTTGACAGCTTGTCGCAAATGTGGCTTGACAAGCAAGAACCAGCCGGCGATGCGGCTTTGCTTGTAACAGACAATCAGGCCGATAGCGTACAAATCCCCGATTTTCCCGACTCGGTTTACATACGCCGTCTTGCCGAGCTGCCGTTCGAGGTTGAGCTGTCGTACAACAACATTGTGCGCAACTTCATTCATCTGTACGCACACCAGCGGCGTGAGTTGGTGGAGCGGATGTTGAGCGTTGATGACTACTATTTCCCGATTTTCGAGGATATTTTCGACTCAAAGGGAATGCCGACAGAATTGAAATATCTGGCTGTGATTGAGTCGGCGCTGAACCCGGTGGCTGTGTCGCGTGTTGGCGCAACAGGCCTTTGGCAGTTTATGTTCAGCACCGGCCGCATGTACAAACTTGAGTGCAACAGCCTTGTCGATGAGCGCCGCGACCCTGTGAAATCGACCTACGCCGCCGCCAACTTCATGGCCGACATGTACCGCACCTATCACGACTGGATTCTGGTGATTGCGGCCTACAACTGCGGTCCGGGCAATGTGAACAAGGCCATCAAGCGCAGCGGCGGAAAGCGCAACTACTGGGACATCTACTACCACCTGCCCCGCGAAACGCGCGGATACGTTCCGGCCTTCATAGCCGCCTCATACATAATGAATTACTACAAAGAGCATAATCTGACACCTGCCGAAGCCAAAATGCCGATAAAATGCGACACGGTTATGGTTAGCAAAGATATTCACTTCCAACAGATTAGCTTGATTATGGGTTTGCCGGTTGACCAGCTGCGCAGCCTCAATCCGCAGTATCGCCACGACATTGTGCCCGGACATATCAGGCCATACGCGCTGCGGTTGCCGGCGGAGCATGTGACAAGGTTCATCGAACTTCAGGATTCGATATCAAACTTCCGTAAAGAACAGTATTTCAATGCCGAAACAATGAACAAAAAGCCCGAATACAACACCTATATCCCTGGTCCGCCGAAGGGCGACTACACCAAACTGACCTACACGGTGAAATCGGGCGACAACCTGGGTTACATCTCAAGCTGGTACAATGTGCGCGTGTCGGACATCAAATATTGGAACGGCATGAGCCGCAACACCATTCGCGGCGGGCAGAAACTTGTAATCTACGTTCCCAAATCGAAAGCCGCCAAATACTCGAAAATCAACACAATGACATTTGCCGAAAAACAGGCTTCGGTGGGCAAAAAGGCACAAACTCAATCGCAAACACAGACGCAAGCCGCTGATACACAGACCGACGGCAGTTTTGAGATTTACACTGTGCGCCGCGGCGACTCGCTTTGGGAGATTGCCCGCACGTTCAACGTGACGGAGGAAGAGATAAAACTTTGGAACGGCCTCAGCTCGTCGCGGATTGACATTGGGCAAAAACTGAAAATAAAACGATAGATATTGAAACCTCAACGCATACTGATTTTTTTGCTTATAACGGCTGCCATAGCCGTTTGCGCGGCGCTACTGTTCCCTGAGGACGGCATCGCCCTGAGCGACAGTCTGCGCCTAAGATTTCACCTGAATCTGCCGACATTCAAACACGACACCACGCAAGTTGCCGAAGTGGTGCAAACTGCCAAAATTGACAGCATAATCAATCAATTTACTGAAATTAAAGAAGATACTGTTGCAGAGTCGATTGCTGACACCATTGTTGCTGACACATTGCCCAAACCGCAAAAGGAAACCCCAACTCCAGCAAAAACCGCAAAAAAGGATGTTCGTAAAAACATACAACACATTGAATTTTCTGACGATAGCGACCACTTTGCTTCGTTTTTCAGCCGCTTGAGCAATTGCGGACAAAGCAAGGTGCGCATCTTGCATTATGGCGACAGCCAGATTGAAGGCGACCGCATAACGGGCTATCTGCGAAACCTGTTGCAGAAACGTTTTGGCGGCAGCGGACCGGGCTTGCAGCCTGCCATTCCACCGCTTGCAAAATCATCGGCCATAGTGCACACGGCCTCCGCCAACTGGCACCAGCACTCAATCTACAACAAGAAAGACACATCAGTGCACAATGCCCGATTCGGAATAATGGGCTATTTGGGCCGGTTCAACGCACCATCGGCGTGGATTGAGTTTGCCGAATCGGGGCGCGCCTACCGCTCAGTTCGCAACTTTACACAATGCAACATTTTTTATGGCGAGGCCAACATCGGTTTTTCTGTTAAAGGCTACGTTGACAGCAATTTAAAGTGGTTTGAAGAGATTGAGCCGACAACTGACACAAAAATGCTCCGCTGGACTTTCGACGAAGCGCCCAAGCATTTCCGCATTGAAATAGAAGGCGAGCAAAGTCCTGATATCTATGCAATTACGCTTGACTCGCCAACCGGTGTCGCCGTTGATAACCTGCCTTTCCGAGGCAGCAAAGGCACCGAGTTTGTCCGACTCGACCTTGCACAGATGAAACAAATGGGGCGTTATCTGCCTGTGGGTCTGATAATTTATGAGTTCGGCGTTAATGCCGTGGCAAACAATTCGCGCAGCTACAAATATTACGAGGAGAACTTGTGCAAACAGTTGCGATATTTGAAAAAAGTTTGGCCGAAAGCTGATATCCTTATAGTTGGCGTGAGCGACATGTCGGAAAAAGGCACCAATGGTTACGTGACGCGCCAATCGGTCAGAAAAGTGATTGAGGCACAGCGAAATGCAGCGTTTGCCGAAGGTTGCGCGTTTTGGAATCTGTATGAGGCTATGGGCGGCTACAACAGCATGCCCGTCTGGGTTGACAACCATTTGGCGCAAAAAGACTACACGCATTTCAACCGCGAGGGTGGCCACCGCGTGGCTCAGATGCTGTTTGAGGCGATAATGGATGAGTATGAAGACACTAACACTAACTAAAACGCTAACACTAACGCTAACTAAAACACTAACGCTAACACTAACGCTGACGGAAACGGAAACGCTAACTAAAATATCAATCTATCAGTCAATTAATCATTTAATCACTATATGAACATACTCGAAACCAACGAAGTCTGCAAACGCTATGGCGACCACACGGCACTCGACAGCGTGAGCCTGAAAATTCCAGAAGGCATTATTTTCGGGTTGCTGGGACCCAACGGCGCGGGCAAGACAACGCTCATCCGAATCATCAATCAGATAACCGCACCCGACAGCGGAACAGTGGTTTTCAAAGGGCACAACCTGCAACCCGACGACATAGCGCACATAGGCTATATGCCTGAGGAACGCGGACTTTACAAGAAGATGAAAGTGGGCGAGCAAGCCGTCTATCTGGCTCAACTGAAAGGATTGTCGAAGGCTGACGCCAAACGCCGGCTCAAGATGTGGTTCGAGAAATTTGAGATAGGCGAATGGTGGAACCGCCCCGTGGAGGAACTGTCGAAAGGAATGCAACAGAAGGTGCAATTCATAACCACCGTGCTGCACGAGCCCGAGTTGCTCATCTTCGACGAGCCGTTCAGCGGATTTGACCCAATCAACGCCAACTTGCTGAAACAAGAGATTTTAGAGCTAAAAAAGAAAGGCGCAACAATCATATTTTCAACGCACAACATGGCCTCGGTTGAGGAGATTTGCGACAACATCGCACTCATCAACAAATCGAGGAAAATACTGGATGGCACTGTTGGCGACATTCGTCAGCAATTCAAGCTTAACCTGTTCGAACTGAGCTATATAGGCGATGCCGAGAAAGTTGTAAAACTTCTTGAGCCAATGGCCGAAGTCAAGGAACACGAACAAGGCAGCATCAACCACATCAGCGGCGAGATGAAACCCGGATTCACCTACAACCAGCTGCTGCAGACATTGCTGCCCGAGGTGCAGATAACCCAATTCAGCGATGTGCTGCCAAACATGAATGATATTTTCATCAAAGCCGTTCAAAACTCAAACACAGACTGAAAATGAGCAAGATATTCACAATAATAGAACGCGAGTACACCACACGCGTCAAAAAGAAAAGCTTCATAATAATGAGCCTTCTGGGGCCGGTGCTGTTTGCCGCAATGCTGATAGCTCCCGGTCTGCTTATGCAGATGCAAGACACTGAAATAAAGATAGTTCAGGTGGTGGACAGCACGCATGTTTTCCGCAACCAGCTGCCCGAAACCGACTACATAAAATTCGTCTACACACCCGACGCCAACCTGCAGCAATACAAGGCAAACTTCAAAGAGTCAGGATTTTACGCCATACTCTACATCAGCCACAACGTTGTCAACTCGGGAAACGCCGTATACATGTACTCCGACAAGTCGCCAAGCCTCGACCTGCGTATGCACATATCGAACTGCATCGAGAAACGGCTCGAAAACGAGAAACTGCGCGCATGCGGCGTGGAACCTGAGATTCTGGCGGCAGTAAAAACACGCGTCAGCATCACCAACATAAAAATAACCGACGACGGCCACGAGGAACGCGACAACATGACGCTAAAAATGGTGCTGTCGTACCTTATGGGATTCCTGCTCTATATGACAATCTTTATGGCGGGCAACGCCGTGATGCGCGGTGTGATTGAGGAAAAGACCAGCCGCATTGTCGAAGTCATTGTGTCATCGGTCAAGCCGATGCAGCTGATGATGGGCAAGATTATCGGCGTCAGCCTTGTAACTCTCACACAATTCGCACTTTGGATAGTGTTGACAATAGGATTGTACTCGGCTGTAGCGCCGCTGCTTATGCCCGACACCGCAAAAATGGAACAGACAACCCAGCTTATCACCTCGGGCGGCAGCCAGATAGCGCAAAGCGAAACCGGAACCAATGTCGAAATTGAAGATATCAAAAACATTTTCAACACTTTCGAGAGCATCAACTTTGGTGTCATACTGATGACATTCGTGTTCTTCTTCCTTGGCGGCTATTTCCTCTACAGCGCTATGTTTGCTGCCATCGGGTCGATGGTTGACAACGAGTCGGACACGCAACAGTTTATGATACCCGTCAGTCTGCCGCTGATTATTGCGCTGATAGCCCTGACCGGCACCATTAGCAATCCCGACAGCACGCTCAACTTCTGGCTGAGCATCATTCCATTCACCTCGCCCGTCACAATGTTGGCGCGCATACCCTACGGAGTGCCTTACAGCGAATTATTTTTGTCGGCAGTGCTGTTAATTGTTACATTTGTTGCTGTTACATGGGTGGCAAGCAAAATCTACCGCACTGGCATTCTGATGTACGGCAAAAAGGCGACACTGAAAGAGATTGGACGTTGGATAAAAACGAAATAGGAATTGGAAATGAAAGATTAAGAGGGTTTAGAAGGTTAGAAGTTAAGAGTTGAGAATAGTTAGTTATCTAAACAGCGAAGCGTCTAAACTTCTAAACACTAAACTTTTCACAGATTGACCGATAAAACATAAAAACAATGAGAGTTGCGATTATCGACTTAGGCACAAACACATTCAACATTCTGATTGTCAACATCGAAAAAGGCAAAAAGATTGATGTGCTGCAGAAAACCAAATCGGCGGTGATGCTTGGCAGCGAAGGCCTGATGACCGGGTTCCTGTCCGACAAGGCTTTTGTCCGCTCGTTTGCCGTGCTGCGCGACTATAGCGGACTGATTAAAGACTATCAGTGTGAGCAAGTTATCGCCTACGGAACATCGGCTATCCGTAACGCGCACAATTCGAACAACTTTATCGAAAAAGTTAAGAAAGAGCTTGGCATACAAATAGTTCCGATAACCGGCCAACAGGAGACGCAATACATATTTAGCGCCATAAGCAACGCCGTTCCAATGGACAGCAAAAACTACCTGATGCTCGACATCGGCGGAGGCAACAACGAGGTGATTATCGGCAACGGCGACCAGATGCTGTGGAGCAACAGCTACGAACTGGGAAGCGCGCGCCTACTTGAGCTCATCAAGCCCGACGACCCAATCTCGCCCGACGAAATAGACAAGCTGCTGCACTATTTCGACGAGCAAATGGCCGACCTCGACGCGGCTCTGAAGCAATATCCGGTGGAGCGGGTACTGGGCTCGGCCGGCGCTTTCGACACCTTTGCCGAGATGATTTCGCAGAAAAAACGGCACAAGCCGCTGCCCCTCAACTCGCGCTACTCCACATTCAGTGTCGACGACTTCAACGACATCTACAAAACGATAATATCGACCTCGAGCCACGAGCGCATCTTGATTCCTGGACTTGAAACGCTGCGAAAAGACACCATCGTAATGGCCGCAATCTTCGCAAAATACGTCATCGACAAGACGCAAGTCAGAAACATAGCGCAATCGTCGTACGCCCTAACCGAAGGCGTCGCAATTCAGATGAGCAAAGAGGAAGCTTAAAAGTTAGAAATCAAGAAGTTTAGAGATGAAACCGAAGGCTGAAAAGCCGAAATTTGAAAAATAAGAATCGAAATGGCACACATATTAGTTATCGATGACGAAAAGGCTATCCGCAACACACTCAAGGAGATACTGGAATACGAGAAACACCGCGTGAGCCTTGCCCCCAATGGATTGGAAGGTTTGGAACTACTTAAAAAAGAGCAATTTGACGCACTTCTGCTCGACATCAAAATGGAGGGAATGGACGGAATGGAGGTGCTGGAGCAAGTGGCCAAAGAGTGGCCCGACCTTCCGGTGATAATGATTTCGGGACACGGCACGGTTGATACGGCTGTGAAAGCCATCAAAATGGGCGCATTCGATTTCATCGAAAAGCCGCTCGACCTGAACCGTCTGCTCATCACCCTGCGCAACGCAATGGACAAGGGCAAACTGGTGACTGAAACCAAAACTCTGCGCAAGAAAGTGGCGGGCAAAAACCGCGAACTGATTGGCGAGTCGGCACCAATGAAACTCATCAAAGCTATGATTGAGAAAGTAGCGCCCACCGACGCCCGCGTACTCATCACCGGCCCCAACGGAACCGGCAAGGAGGTTGTGGCACGAATGATACACAGCCACAGCAACCGCGCCGAAGCTGCGTTTGTTGAGGTGAACTGCGCTGCAATTCCGTCGGAACTAATTGAGAGCGAATTGTTTGGCCATATGAAAGGCTCGTTCACTGGCGCCGTGAAAGACCGCGCTGGCAAATTCGAGCAAGCCGACGGTGGCACCATCTTCCTCGACGAGATTGGCGATATGAGCCTGTCGGCACAAGCCAAAGTGCTGCGAGCCCTGCAAGAGAACAAGATAACCCGCGTTGGCGCCGACAAAGACATCGACGTGAACGTGCGCGTGATTGCCGCCACCAACAAGAATCTGGAAGAAGAAATCAAGGCTGGCCGCTTCCGCGAGGACCTGTACCACCGCTTGAGCGTGATTCTGATTCAGGTGCCGACCTTGAACGAGCGCGTCGAGGACATTCCACTACTGGCCGACCATTTCATCGGACAGATTTGCGAAGAGTCGGGCGTGGCCAAATCGACCATCACCCCCGACGCCATAGCCGAACTGCAGAAAATCAACTGGACTGGCAACATCCGCGAGTTGCGCAACGTGATTGAGCGTCTGCTCATCCTTTGCGACAAGAACATCACCGCCAAAGACGTGCAGCTTTACGCGCACCCGCTTGGAAGCTAATTATTTATGTTATAACAATTTAATCGCGGCTACTTGCCAATATTGCCAAAAGGCGTAGTATCTCGATATAAAGCCAAATCAAGGTTACCATCAGCCCGAATGCCGAATACCACTCAAAATATGCCGGCAGACCTGCATCGGCACCTTTCTCAACAAAATCGAAATCAAGAATCAGATTGAGCGCGGCAACAATCACAATAATGAGGCTGATTACAATGCCAAGCGTGCCGCCGCCAAACATAAACGTGGTGTTAACGCCGAACAGACCGATAATGAACGTTGCCAGATAAGCCACAGCTATTCCTATTGTAGCGGCCATAACAATGGCTCGGAAACGTTGCGTGGCCTGAATCATCCGTGTCTTATAAAGAAAAAGCATTGCAAACAGAACTCCGAAAGTGAGAACCACCGCACGCATTACCAGCCCGGGGAACATCAATTCGAAATAAGCTGAAAGCGCGCCAATGCAAAGTCCTTCGCAAATAGCGTAAATGGGCGATAAAAATGGCGCCATCTCTTTTTTGAATGATATGACGAGTGCCAAAATGAACCCCACAACGCTGCCGCCAATCATCCAGCCCTGGACAATGCCCTCGCCGGTTTCGGCCTGCACCATAAATTTCGACCAAGTGAAAGCCGCAGCGGCAATAACAAGCGCCATCAGAAGAATCACTTTATTTACCGCACCCTGCACCGTCATTGTGCGGTCGGCGTCAGCATAAGAATAATCGCGCAGAATGCGGTCGCTAAATGTCGGATTCGATGATTTATCTAAGTTCATAGCATTAATTGTTCAGTAAAAACGATTTGCCAATATGACAAAAAACGTACCAAACAAAAACAATAGCTCAAAAATGAATTGTTGCTCAATTAGGAATCCGAATCAAGCATTAAAAACTGATTGCCAATATTTTGCGCAAGCATCGAAGACGAATGCTGAAGTTTTTTGGCGATGTCGGAGATAGTTTTTTGCCTTTCTACCGATATGCCTGCAATGGTCTGCATTGTAGAAACGGCTGATTGCAACAATTCCACAGAGCCTTTAACAGCAATCGGTTCAAGATTTTCGACAAACCAATCCGACAGTTTTTCGGAATGGTCAGAACGCCGCGCAACGCTCTCTCCCACTGCATAAAACGCCGCCACCGCGTGCCATTTGCCGGCTTCAGCAAGACGGCTGTAAAAACCGATGTCGGCGATTTTCCATATAATATTGTGCGCCAAGTTTATAGCCAAATCCAGATTGACAACGCTGTCGAATAACAATTGCAAATCGCTGTCGGTAAAGTTATTAGCATCAAAAAGCAACGATGCGAGAATCTTCGCCTCACGAATCTGCAACTGACACAGCCGACGGGCAAGACTATGATTGACGCCATATTGACGGGCAAGGCCGCGCAAATCGGTTTGCGAAACACCATAGTTCATAACACCGCGCACTCCGGCCTTTGCCATAGTTGAAGCAACCATGCCGTTCTGCAGCATAACCGCCTGCTGCATTATCTGCTTAAGTTCAACATCGTCAATGTTTTGCAAGTGTGTTGGCAGTCCGAACATGTTTTCTGTTTTTGGCAAAGATAATGATATAGTGCATAAGGTATTAGGCAAAAGGCATAAGTAGGTACGCAATGCTTGCATCCGCCTTTGTTTCATCGTCTTAGTTATCGTCATCGTTTTAGTTATCGTTAGTGTCAATGTTTTCGTTTTCAGTTTACGTTTACGTTTTTTATCTTCGCCGCAATCGAAAAACAACGCAGAATGTCGAACTTGCCGTTAGCGGAGCGGTTACGCCCGAAGAATTTGGACGAATATATCGGTCAGAAACATCTGGTCGGGAAGGGAGCCGTACTGCGCCGGGCCATTGAGTCGGGGCGGATACCGAGCATGATTCTGTGGGGTCCGCCGGGCGTTGGCAAAACCACTTTAGCTAACATTATCAGCAATTTACAAGGTCGTGCGTTCTTCTCGTTGAGCGCCATAAGCTCTGGCGTGAAAGATGTGCGTGACACCATCGACCAGGCCAAGAGGCAACAGTTTTTCGACCAACCAAACCCGATTCTTTTCATCGACGAGATTCACCGCTTCAGCAAGGCGCAGCAAGACTCGTTGCTTGGCGCTGTGGAGCAAGGCGTGGTAACACTTATTGGCGCCACAACCGAGAACCCGTCGTTCGAGGTCATATCGCCGTTGCTGTCGCGCTGTCAGGTTTATGTGCTGAAAGCGCTTGAGCCCGCCGACCTTGAGGAACTACTGACACGCGCCCTCACAACAGATTACGACCTGAAACAGTTGAATATCAATGTCGAAGAAAAAGAGGCAATGTTCCGCTTCTCTGGCGGCGACGCACGCAAACTACTGAATATCATCGACATAGTTGTCAGCGCACAAGACGGCAAAAATCCGATAGTAATTAACAATCAGATAGTTGAGGACATTCTGCAAGAGAATCTGTCGATTTACGACAAGAACGGCGAGATGCACTACGACATCATTTCGGCCTTCATCAAGTCGATACGCGGCAGCGACCCAAACGGCGCCGTTTACTGGCTCGCACGAATGATTGACGGCGGCGAGGATGTCAAGTTCATTGCTCGACGGCTAATAATTTCAGCTTCGGAAGACATCGGTCTGGCCAACCCCAACGCCATGCTACTGGCCAACACCTGTTTTGAGTCGGTGAACAAAATTGGCCTGCCCGAGGCGCGCATAATCCTATCGGAATGTGCCATTTACTTAGCCACAAGCCCGAAGAGCAACTCGGCGTATATGGCTATAAACGAAGCACTTGCCACCGTCGAGCAAACGGGGAACCTATCTGTGCCGCTGCACCTTCGCAACGCCCCGACAAAACTAATGGAAAAAATGGGCTACGGCGCCAACTACAAGTATTCGCACGACTTTGAAGGACATTTTGTGGAACAAGATTTCTTGCCGAAAGAGCTGCGCGGACACGCTTTTTACACACCGCAACCCAACCCACAGGAAGACAACATCCGCGCGCGGCTAAAAAACTGGTGGAAAGAGAGATACGGGTATTAACTGAATGATTGAGGAATTGAATAATTGAAGGCATAAGGGAATTGACAATTAATATAAAACGATGAAAATAAGCGAAATAACTGATTATATCGAGTCGGTGGCGCCGCTGGCGATGCAGGAGTCGTACGACAATGCAGGTCTTATTGTGGGCGACCGCAAAGCCGAAGCCACAGGCGCTCTCATCAGCCTCGATGTCACCGAGGAAGTTGTCGATGAGGCTATCAGCTTGGGCATCAACCTTATAATAGCGCATCATCCGTTTGTTTTTGGCGGACTGAAAAAATTCACCGGCGCCAATTACGTTGAACGAACGCTCATCAAAGCCATCAAAAACGACATCGCCGTCTATGCCGCCCACACCAATCTCGACAATATGCTCAACAACGGCGTCAACAGCAAGATTGCCGAAAAGATTGGTCTACAGAATGTTAGAATTCTAAGTCCGTTGCGCGACAAACTGAGCAAGGTGGCGGTGTATGTGCCGCAATCGCACGCCGAGGCTGTCCGCAACGTTATGTTTGCCGCCGGTGCAGGCTGCATAGGCAACTACGACAGTTGCAGCTATAACATTGAAGGTCAAGGTACTTTTAAGGCAAACGATAATTGCAAACCATACGTTGGAGAAATCGGCGAGTTGCATTTTGAAGCCGAGACTCGTATTGAAACCATTGTGCCACAGCACCTTACCGGCAAGGTTATAAGCGCCATGCTTGCCGCCCACCCCTACGAGGAGCCGGCCTATGACATCTACCCGCTGCAAAACGATTATAATCAGGCTGGAAGCGGCATAATCGGCACGCTATCCAAACCCGAAAACGCCACCGATTTTCTTCTCCGAATCAAAAAAATATTCGACTGCGGCAGCATCCGCCATACGCGCTTACCCGAAACACCGATTCAGAAAATCGCCGTCTGCGGTGGCGCCGGAAGTTTCCTGATTGAAGACGCCATGCGCGCCGGAGCCGACATTTTGCTCACCGCCGACGTCAAATACCACCAATTCTTCGACGCCCGCTATCCCTTTGTTTTAGCCGACATCGGGCACTATGAAAGCGAACAATTCACAAAAGAACTTTTTTATGAATTACTTACCAGAAAATTTTCTAATTTTGCGGTTCGATTGACGAAAGTAAAAACAAATCCAATAAAATACGTATAACGCAATGGATGACAAGAATCAAAAAGTTGAAAGCACAATGGAACAGAAGCTGAAAAACCTTTATGACCTTCAGCAAGTTCAAACCGAAATCAACAAAATCAAGAGTTTGCGCGGTGAGCTTCCTCTCGAAGTTCAAGACCTTGAAGACGAATTGGCAGGTTTGCAGACACGCATCGCCAACTACAAAAGCGAAGTGAAAGAATACGAGCAAAACATTGTCAATGAAAAACATAAGATTGCGCAATCGCAAGAAGACATAAAGAAATACCAGTCGCAGCAAGACAATGTGCGCAACAACCGCGAGTATGACTCTCTGTCGAAAGAGATTGAATTCCAGAGTCTTGAGATTGAATTGAGCGAGAAACATATCCGTGAGTACACTGCGGAAATGGAGAATAAAAAAGAGTTCATCGAAAAGGCCGAGACTGTATTTGCCGAGCGTTCAGGCGACTTGAACCAAAAACGCAGCGAGCTGAACAGCATCATTTCAGAAACTCAAAAGAAAGAAGAGGAACTTGAAGCCAAAAAAGCTGAAATTGAGAAACTTATCGAGCCTCGTTACCTTACCGCATTCAACCGCATCAGCGGCAATGTGCGCAACGGACTGGCCGTGGTAACCATTCAGCGCGACGCCTGCGGTGGTTGCTTCAACAAGATTCCGCCTCAGCGCCAAGTCGACATCCGCGCCCGCAAGCGTATTATAGTTTGCGAATATTGCGGCCGCATCCTTGTTGATGCCGGATTAGCCGAGTTGTAATCATCTATTAGACAGAACTATAAAGGGATTGCCTCGGCAATCCCTTTCTTTTTTCACACGAATGGGTATCATCCGGAAAATAGCCGCCATAATACTAATAGGCACAAGCCTGAGCGCCAGCGCGCAGTTCGACTATCAGCGCAGCGGCGCCAGCATGCACCGGCAGATTCTCAACTTCGTGTTCGACACCGATTCCACTGCAAGCGAATTTCAACCTTGGGCCGCAGGCTATTCCGTTGTTGTTCAATCGCTTATAAATTCAGACAACGATTTGTTGTTATCGACCGATTTTTCGGCCTTGATAAAAAAACTAAAGGAACACGAAACCGATTGCGAGTTCTACCACCTGTGCCTTGCCGACCTCTATCTTATGCGCAGCTTCGCAGCATTCAGCAACGACTACAATCTGACAGCAGCATCGAGTTATATGCTGGCTCTGCAAAACATAAACAAGACAACGGGCTGGAAAAGAAATCGTTACAGCATGCTGCAACTTGTGCTCGACGCACAACTCTACAACACATTCCCAACGCTTGCTAAAAACCTGACGCCGCAACAGCGCATTGCCGAGTTTTGCCGGTTGCAGCACGAAATTGAGTCAGACGCCACCGTCCCGGCAACATTCAAAACCGAATCGGCGCTACTGGCCATATTACTCCTACCCTCGCTCGGCGACGACGGCACGGCTCTGTTGGATATCTACCGTAACTCACCATACATCGAAACCGACAGCAACGCGGCATCGGCACTTGTAGCCGCACAGGCGCTGATGCACCACGGGCAATCCGCAGAAGCCGCCAAATTGCTCAACAAATCGTTGCAGAATGGGCACTTCGACAAATGCAATATGTTCAATCTTCTAATGGGCAACACTCTGTCGAATTTGCTCAACGACTCGTGCCAGATATTTCTCACTCAATATATTAAGCGTCAGTCAAATAACGCTGACACGGGATATGCAAAGCTGAAATTGGCATGGCACAGTTTCTTGAAAGGCGACACACTGAAAACCAGATTGTTGTGCAACGAAATCAAACACTCGCCCGCCTCAACATCCGACGACCGCCAAGCCCAATACGAATGCGCTCTGCAACCATATTGGGACACCACATTGCTGCGCGCACGCCTACTGTTCGATGCCGGCAATTATGCTGATTGTGAGCAACTTCTGTTGAATGCACGAGAGAACATAAAGTCATATTCCGCCGTCCAACTCAACGAGTACGCCTACCGCATGGGGCGCGCATGCCACAAGATTGGCAAAACCGACCTTGCAAAGCATTTCTATTCAATTGCCGCCAACCACAATCTGGCCGATGTGGTGTATTATCCTTGCTACTCGCTCTACTATTTAGGCGCGATAAGCCAGGCCGAAGGCGACACCGAAGCCGCCTCCAACTACTTCAAACAGTGCCTCAAAACCAACTCACCTATTTATAAAGAGAGCATCCACCGTAAAGCAAAATTGGCGGGAGAAGGGAAGTAGAAGATTTTTCACTCATTCCGTTTGCCGACAAACACCATTTGCTATTTTTGCAGTTCTTTAAAATCGAAACAAAAGCAAAATGAAAAAGGAGCTTGAAAAAAGGTACAACCCGGCCGACGCCGAGGAAAAATGGTACAAGTTCTGGATGGAGAACAAGTTTTTCCATTCCACACCCGACCAACGCACACCATATACTATTGTGATTCCGCCGCCGAACGTTACCGGCGTGCTGCACATGGGTCACATGCTCAACAACACCATTCAGGATATTCTGATGCGCCGCGCCCGTATGATGGGTCGCAACGCTTGCTGGGTTCCGGGTACCGACCACGCTTCAATCGCCACCGAGGCCAAAGTGGTTGCCAAACTTGCAAAAGAGGGCATCAAAAAATCGGACTTGACGCGCGAGCAGTTCCTGAAACACGCCTGGGAGTGGAAAGAGGAGCACGGCGGCGTTATTCTTGAACAACTCAAGAAGTTAGGCGCTTCGTGCGACTGGGACCGCACATCCTTCACAATGGATGGTCCGCGCAGCGAGTCGGTGCTGAAAGTTTTTGTCGATTTATACCACAAAGGATTGATATACCGCGGTTTGCGAATGGTCAACTGGGACCCGAAAGCTCAAACCGTGTTGAGCACCGAGGAGGTTATCTACCGCGAGGAGAAGAGCAAACTATACTATCTGCGCTACTATGTGGCCGATGCCGATGCAAATCCGGTTAAGCCAACAGGCGCCGAAGGCGAGGTTCTGCACAAGGATGCGAAAGGCTACTACGCTGTTGTGGCCACTACCCGTCCTGAGACAATTATGGGCGATACCGCGATGTGTATCAACCCGAAAGACCCGAAAAACCAATGGTTGCGCGGACATAAGGTTATTGTGCCGCTCGTTGGGCGCGTTATTCCCGTTATCGAGGACCGCTATGTTGACATTGAGTTCGGTACTGGCTGTCTGAAAGTTACACCCGCCCACGATGCCAATGACTACGCACTTGGGCAGACTCACAAACTTGAAATTATCGATATTTTCAACCCCGACGGAACTCTGTCGGAGGCAGCCGGGCTCTATGTCGGGCAAGACCGTATGGATGTGCGCAAGCAGATTTCAATCGACCTGCAAAACGCTGGCCTGATGGAGAAAATCGAGGATTACGACAACAAGGTAGGCTACTCGGAGCGCAATCAGGATACGGCCGTCGAGCCACGCCTTTGCAAGCAGTGGTTCCTGAAAATGAAACACTTTGCCGACATTGCCCTGCCACCTGTGCTTGAAGGAAAAATCAAGTTCCACCCCAACAAATACGTATCCACCTACCGCAACTGGCTCGAGAATATTCAGGATTGGTGTATCAGCCGCCAACTCTGGTGGGGACACCGCATTCCCGCTTATTTCCTGCCGACAGCCGAGGGCGAAGACGAGAAATTTGTGGTTGCACTCACAGCCGAAGAAGCGCTTGTTGAGGCACGCAAAATCAAAGGTTATGAGAACATTACAGCCGACCAACTTCGTCACGACGAAGATGCGCTCGACACTTGGTTCTCGTCGTGGTTGTGGCCTATTTCGCTTTTCGACGGAATCAACACACCTGGAAATAAGGAAATTAGCTACTACTACCCCACCTGCGACCTTGTAACTGGCCCCGACATTATCTTCTTCTGGGTTGCCCGAATGATTATGGCAGGCGAGGAGTATCAGCACGATGTGCCGTTCCGCAACGTCTATTTCACTGGCATTGTGCGCGATAAGTTAGGCCGCAAGATGTCGAAATCGCTCGGCAACTCACCCGACCCGCTCAAACTCATTGCCGACTACGGCGCTGATGGCGTGCGCGTTGGAATGTTGCTCTGTTCGCCCGCTGGCGGCGATTTGCTCTACGACGATTCGCTGCCCGAGCAAGGCCGCAACTTCGCCAACAAAATCTGGAACGCCTTCCGCTTGGTTTACAGCTGGGATGTGGACGACAAACTGCCGCAACCCGACGCTGCGCGCGTTGCCATTGAGTGGTTCAACCAAAAGTTGAGCAGCACCATTGAGCAACTGAACGACCACTTCGACAAGTTCCGCCTGTCGGAAGCCTTGATGACCGTTTACCGCCTGTTCTGGGACGAATTCTCGGCTTGGTTCCTCGAGATGGTTAAGCCCGCCTACCAAACGGCTTGCGACGGCAAAACGTATAGTGCTGTGATTGAGCTGTTTGAGAAGATGCTCAAACTTCTGCACCCATTTATGCCGTTCATTACCGAGGAGATTTGGCAATCGATAAAAGAGCGCGAAAAGGCTGACAGCCTGATAGTTGCAAGCTGGCCCGAGGCTGGCAAATACGATGAGGCTTATCTTGCCGATTTCGAGAACGTTAAGCAGACCATTGCCGAAATACGCACTGTGCGCACCGACAAGAAAATCCCGAACCGCGATGCCATAAAACTCTTTGTGAACAAGAGCAGCAAGGGCTACAACGCCGCCTTCGACAGCGTGGTTGCCAAAATGGGTAATATCGAGTCGATTGAGATTGTGAATCAGAAAGTTGACGGTACTGTTGCCTTTATGGTTCAGACCACGGAGTTCTACATTCCGTTCGGCAGCAATATCGATGTTGAGGCCGAGCTCACAAAACTTCGCGCCGACCGCACCTATCTCGAAGGCTTCCTGCAATCGGTTATGAAGAAACTCTCGAACGAGAAGTTCGTCAATGGCGCCCCGGCAGCCGTTGTCGAGAACGAGCGCAAGAAACAAGCCGACGCCGAAGCCAAAATCAAGGCTATCGACGAGCAGATAAAGGCGCTGGGAAATGCTTGATGTCAATTTTAGTGCAAAAACACGATAGATTGTTATTTGTATAAATTTCTATATTTGCACCTTAGTAATTAATATAATATGAAAAAAGTAAAACCAATTTTGTTGCTGACTGCCTTATCGTTAGGCTTCAGTGCAAGCGCACAACAAGGTATTTTCTACTATGTGAATACCAACCAGAATTTCATTAATTCGAAAACCATAGATGTAAAGCCGACCGATAACGGAATGGTTATCCTCAATCAATGTTCAGATGCAAATTATACATCGCACGCCATTCAGGTCATTGAGCTGAACAAGACGATGATAAAGACATCGGAAAGCATTGTCAATGTCGATAAGTTGCACAATATCACCGGTTTTTCTCGTCAAGGCGATGGTTCTTACAGCGTTCTTGTCAATTCTGGGACAAGCCAACTGGAAGCAATGCAGGTCAAATTGTCGGCAGCATATAAAGATGCCGGGCAAAACAAATTCAACGACATGGAGCAAAACTCATTTGTTTCGCAGGTAACTGTAGGAAAGCAAGTTCTGGCTCTATCGACACAAACCCCGACAAAAGGAAAATTTGATATCGTGCTCAGTAGTTTCGATGCCAACGGCAACAAGTCTTGGACCAAGAAAATATCGAGCGAGCCAAACGAATCGGCCGACATTATTGTTGCCGACAACGAAAACAACGTGATAGTTCTTGGTCGCAAGTACAACGACAATGCAACTGAGTATATTCCAATACTTTACAAACTTTCAGCCAACGGCGATATCCTTTGGAAGAAAAGCGGTGTCGATATGCCGTCAAACTTCTACTCACAAACCATTACAGTTAGCAAAAACGGCGACATCTATTACGCTTGCGGACTGACGCTGCGCACTGGTGTTCTGCAAACTAAAGTCTTCAAACTCGATGGCAACGGCAACACCAAACGCACATCGAACCTGAACGATTTCACAAGCAACGGCGCTTTGTGGCTATCGTCGGGCAAGGTGCTTCTTTATGGCTCGCGCTTCTACACCGATGCAAAACAAGTTGTTACCAAAGGTGCTTATATGATTCTTGACGCCGACCTTAACGAACTCAGCAACAAGGCGTTGGCCGTTAACGACAAACCCGATTCCGATTTCAAATACAACACAACCACAAGCTCTGATTTGCAAGCCGCTATTGAGCTCGAAGGTGGCAGCGTTGCAATGGTTGGTAAGGTCACAATGCCTCTGGCTGGCGGAAACGACAAACATAACAACACAATTGTTGTGGTTGCCGACGCATACGGAAACTACAAATAATCAGTTGTAACATAACAACATACAAAAGCGCATATCACTTATGCGCTTTTTTAATGCTATCCCGTTTCGTTTTTATTGGAATTTGTCAGGCTTCCGGTTTCTATATAATATAGGTGTGAATTTGGGTGTTTTTGCTATTTACGAAAATCACTTACGATTTGTATATCACTGAATTAAACCGAATTGCGGCGGTTGGCGATTCAATGGGCGGTGGCGGCGGACTTTTGCTTGGCCGCAAATCGAATTTGTTTAATACATTTGCCCACTTTTTGTAGAAAAAACAACTGCCGGTTATCGGCAAATTGATGATAATCAATAAAAAACATTTATAGTGAACAAGATTGTTGCAAAAGAGTACTTCTCTGAAAATGTGGTAAGGCTCGAGATTGAAGCCCCGCTGATTGCCAAATCGCGCAAGGCGGGCAATTTTGTGATAGTTAAGATTGGCGACAAAGGCGAGCGTATTCCGCTCACTATCAGCGACGCCAGCATTGAGAAAGGCACTATCGACCTTGTGGTGCAGCGCATTGGCGTGTCGTCGCGCAAGCTCACCGACCTGAACGTCGGCGACTACGTGACCGACCTTGTTGGACCGCTCGGCCGCGCAACCGAAATCGAGAATTTCGGCACCGTTCTTGCCTGCGGCGGCGGTGTTGGTGTTGCCCCGTTGCTTCCGATTGTCGAGGCGATGAAGAAAGCCGGCAACCGCGTGATTTCGATTCTGGCCGCACGCTCGAAAGACCTTATCATTCTCGAAGACCAAATGCGTAAATGGTCTGACGAAGTGATAATTATGACCGACGACGGCTCGTACGGCGAGAAAGGCAACGTGACCGTCGGAATGGAAAAAGCCATTGCTAAAGAAAAGATTGACAAGGCGATAGTGATTGGCCCGACCATTATGATGAAATTTGCGTCGCTCACCACAAAAAAATACGAAATCCCGACCGTGGCAAGCCTCAACACAATTATGGTGGACGGCACCGGAATGTGCGGCGCCTGCCGTGTGACTGTCGATGGCAAAACAAAATTCGTCTGCGTTGACGGCCCTGAATTCGACGCCCACAAAATCGATTTCGACGAGGTGATGACTCGTATGCGCGCCTACAAAACCGAAGAGGCAGAGGCACTTGCAGCGTTTAACAATAAATGATTACGACTATGACAAAAGAAGAAATATTGGCTCTGCGCAATGAGCCGTGGCGCGATGAGTTGCGCAAGAAGATGAGTCCGAAGGACCGCGGTGCCCTTGAGCGCGTTAAAATGCCCGAACTGACACCCGAATACCGCGTGACAACGTTCACCGAAGAGGTTCAGCAAGGTCTGACCAAGGAGATGGCTGTGGCTGAAGCACAACGCTGCCTCGACTGCGCCGACCCGTCGTGTATGAAGGGCTGCCCGGTTGGAATCAACATTCCGACATTCGTCAAACAGATTGAAAACGAAGATTTTGAGGGCGCAATTGCCACCATTAAAAAGACTTCGAGCCTGCCGGCTGTCTGCGGACGTGTCTGCCCGCAGGAGAAACAGTGCGAGGGCAACTGCATAAAGCTGAAAATGAAACAGAAACCGGTGGCTATCGGTTATCTGGAGCGCTTTGCCGCCGACTACGAGCGCGAATCGGGCAAGATGAAAGCACCCGAATGCGCCGCAAAGAACGGCAAGAAAGTCTGCACCGTCGGCTCTGGCCCGTCAGCTTTGGCTTTTGCCGCCGATATGATTAAATTGGGCTACGATGTGACTGTGTTTGAGGCACTTCACGAGATTGGCGGCGTGCTCAAATATGGTATTCCCGAGTTCCGTCTGCCAAACAGCGTTGTCGATGCCGAAATCGACACTCTGCGCAAGATGGGCGTCAACTTCCAACCGAACACAATTATCGGCAAGACAATCAGTTACGAGCAACTGCACGAGATGGGCTTCGACGGAATCTTCGTCGGTTCGGGAGCCGGTCTGCCGCGCTTTATGAATATCCCGGGCGAAAACCTTATTGGTGTGATGTCGTCGAACGAGTATCTGACGCGTATCAACCTGATGGGCGCCGGTCGCGGACAAGGTGCCGACACCCCTGTGCTGAAGGGCAAAAACGTGGTTGTTTGCGGCGGTGGTAACACTGCAATGGACTCTGCCCGCACCGCCAAACGTATGGGCGCCGAAACGGTTACGCTGGTTTACCGCCGTGGTTTGGACGAACTTCCGGCACGTGCCGAGGAGGTTCACCACGCAATGGAGGAAGGAATTGATTTCCACGTGCTTCACAACCCAATCGAATATCACGCCGATGAGAACGGCCGCGTGAAAGAGGCTGTGCTTCAGGTGATGGAGTTGGGCGAGCCCGACGCTTCGGGACGCCGTTCGCCGGTTGCCGTTGAAGGCAAGACCGAAACCATTCCGGCCGACCTTGTGATTGTTGCAATCGGCGTGTCGCCAAACCCGATTATCCCGACCAACTTCAAAGGCCTGGAAATCTCGAAGAAAGGCACAATCGTTGTCGGCGAAGAGACAATGCAATCGGCTGTGAGCGATGTGTTTGCAGGCGGCGACATTGTTCGCGGCGGCGCAACCGTTATCCTTGCAATGGGCGATGGCCGCAAGGCTGCTGGTGCAATGGATGAGTATTTGAAAAAGTAGGAGTTAGAATTTAGGAGTTGAAAAGCCTAAATTGACTAATATCTATAAGATGAAAGCCTTCCGGATTCGGAGGGCTTTTTTTTGTCGTTCATAGATTCCTCATTTTCGCAAAAGTCAACGTTATCTGCGTAAATCTATCCGATTCGTTTTTTAAGAAATATTCTTCCATTTCCCAATTTTCCACTATCTTGCCGCATTATGGACGAAAGTTTTGACATACGGCAGAATGCCAACATTATATCAGACAAGGAGTACGAGAACAAGCTGCGGCCCTTGTCGTTCAGCGATTTCAACGGACAGGCGCGCATACTCGACAACCTGAAGGTTTTTGTTGAGGCCGCCAAGATGCGCGGTGAGCCGCTCGACCACCTGTTGCTTAACGGCCCGCCAGGATTGGGCAAGACCACTTTGGCTAACATTGTGGCCAACGAGTTGGGCGTGGGCTTCAAAATCACTTCGGGCCCAGTGCTCGACAAGCCTGGCGACTTGGCGGGAATCCTCACCGGTCTTGAGCCCAACGATGTGCTTTTTATCGACGAGATTCACCGCCTCAACCCAGTTGTCGAAGAGTACCTCTACTCGGCGATGGAAGATTTTCGGATTGATATTCTGATAGATAAAGGTCCATCGGCACGGTCGGTGCAGTTGTCGCTGTCGCCGTTCACGCTTGTGGGCGCCACCACTCGCGCAGGATTGCTCACAAGCCCGTTGCGTGCCCGTTTCGGCATTAATCTACATTTTGAATATTACGATGCCGAGACGCTGAAAAAGATTGTAAAACGCTCTGCCTCAATTCTTCAAGTGCCGATTGACGATGATGCCGCCTTCGAAATTTCGTCGCGCAGCCGTGGCACGCCGCGTATCGCCAATGCTCTGTTGCGCCGTGTGCGCGATTTTGCGCAGGTGAAAGGCAACGGCCATATCGACCTTGAGATTGCGCAGTTCTCGTTGCGCGCCCTCAATATCGACCAGTACGGTCTCGACGAGATGGACAACCGCATTCTGACAACCATTATCGACAAGTTCAAAGGCGGGCCTGTGGGCATAACCACCATTGCCACCGCCGTGGGCGAAGATGGCGGCACCGTGGAAGAAGTTTACGAGCCGTTCCTCATTCAGGAAGGTTTTATCAAGCGCACCCCTCGTGGTCGCGAAGCCACCGACAAGGCTTACACCCATTTGGGCCGCACACGCTTCAGCGCCGACCCACAGCAGGGAACTTTGTTCTAACGTAAACGCAAATAATTTCAACTTGTTAAACTCGTTAAACTTTAAACAATCCCCGCCGATGCGCAAGATTCTCACCATATTGCTGATGCTTCCCCTTATCGCCCCCGCGCAGTACTTTGCCGCCGAGAGCGATGTCGAGCGTTTGCTGATGGCCGATTCGGCGGCGCTTCATTTGACTATCGACAACTACAACTTCCTATGGAACAACGAGTTCTTTGGCCCAATCGACAAAGGCTACACGCTCATTGGCTTCAACTTGCAGCCTGCGCTCGAGTACCATTTTTCGCCCAACATTAAGGCGAAGGCGGGCGTGCGGCTCACCAAATATTCGGGCCTCGACAAGTTCACCGACTGTCTGCCCGTCTATTCCGTCACGTGGCACACCGACAAACTTGCCGTCACGATGGGCACTATCAACAGCGCCAGTTTCCACCGCCTGCCCGAACCCGTGATGCACCGCGAGCGCCAGTTGGTCAACAACTACGAGAACGGAATGCAGATTGTCTATAACACAAACCGCCTGTTTGCCGATGTTTGGGTCGATTGGCAGGACTTTATCTTCCGCGGCGACAACAAGAAAGAAGCCATTTTCGGCGGCGCGTCGGTTGAGTGGCGGGCCGTGCAGACCGATGCCATTGAACTCGAACTTCCAGTCTCGTTTGTTATCTATCACAAAGGCGGACAGATAGATACCGACACCACCCCGATGAAGTTGTTCTACTATCCGTCGGTTGGCGTGCGTTTGGGTTTGCCGATGGACGGCTTCCTAAACCGCATTAGTGCCACCACGCAAGTGGTTGGTTATAAGGATAATTCGCCCACACCGCGCAGCCTTTACGATGGCGGTTGGGGTTGGTTGACCGACATTAAACTGATGCACGCAGCGAGCAGTCTGTCAGTCGGTTATTGGCTCGCCGACAGTTTCATTGCGCAACAAGGCAATCCGATGTTTATGTGCCGCTCATACGACGGCACCACCGACCAGCAACGCCGCAGTATGCTCACCGCCGAACTGAATCTTGCCAAAGACATAACCGACTATTTCACAGCCGCTTTGGCCGCCGTCGGTTACTACGACCTCAAAAATTCGGCGTTCGACTACACCTACGCCTTCACTTTCGTTCTACGCCCCGATTGGGTGCTTTGGCGGCGGTAAGGAATCGCATAAATCGATATAAAACAGCAAAATATGTCGAAAGGAAGTTACTACAACCGCTATCTGTGGCTGATGAACACGCTGCTACTGGCCAAAAAGATTTCTTTCGAGGATATCAGTTCGCATTGGGAGTTGGATTTTGATTGCAAGTTGCCCAAGCGCACGTTTCACCAGTATAAGCGCGATTTGGAACGTATGTTCGATGTTGAGGTGGCGTGCGACACCCACCACGGCTATCTCTATTACATTGCCAATATCGACGATTTCAAGAACAACCGAAGCCGTCAGTGGCTGCTGAACACGTTTTGCGCCTCGAATCTGGTGCAGGCGGGCGAGCAAATAAAGGAACGCATTGTGTATGAGGATATTCCTGAAAATTCCGAATACCTTTCGTCCATAATCGAGGCGATGAAACAAAGTCGGAAAATCGAAATCGCTTACCAATCGTATCAAGATGAGACACCGTCAGTTCACACGGTGAGTCCGCTGTGTATCAAGTTGTTCCACCAGCATTGGTATCTGCTTGCCGATTCCGACCAGCGTGCGGCGCGGCTGCATTTCGCCCTCAACCGTATGCAGAGCCTCACCGTCACCAACGAGCCGTTTGTCTATCCCGACGATTTCTCGCCCGAAGCCTTCTACCAGTTTTATTCGGGCATTTATGTCGATGATAATCTGCCATTGGTTGACGTCCGTCTGCGCACCTACGACAAACTTTGGTGCTATTTGCGCGCCTTGCCATTGCACCAATCGCAAACCGAGGTTGCCCAAACCGACACCTACGTCGATTTCAAATACACCCTTCGCATAACCCCCGATTTCATTCAGGAACTGCTCAAATGCGGCAAACAAATCGAAGTCCTCGAACCCGAAAGTTTGCGCACTCGAATGAAAAAGGAATTGAGCGCGGCGATGAATCTGTATGAAAAATAATTACCTTTAGTGCAGTTTGTTAAATTTTAAAACTTTACGGCTATGGGTTACAAAGAAAAACAATGTGAGAAACAACAAAGGCTCATTGAAACAACTAATTTATTCGATGGTGCGGAAGCGAATATGGAATTTCAAGGCGAAGAGAGAGAATTTGTCCTTAAAGACGGTAAGTTTAATATATACAAACCCATAAGGGAAAAAGTGATTAAATATTATGAAGCCAATGGTATCCAATGGTGGGGAGGTAAGAAACCGTCAGGTCACGTTCTTTCGTCGCAAATAGCGTGCATTAATCATTTATTTCCTATTCGAACAGAGCACGACGTGCTTCTACGCATATTAAACGATGCAACTGGCAAGAATTTTAGTGAGTTGCTTCCTATTCCTGAATGGTTAGACAAAAAAGAGAAGATTCCACATTATGTTGCGTTTGAGGCAATAAGCAAAGTAGACCATTTAAATGAAGTAAGAATCAAAAAAAATGGTTTAAAAGGAAAATTGACACGGGGTTCCAATTGTACTTCCGTTGATGCCTTGATGATTGCAAAAAACGCAGAAGGCGTTTGGTTGATACCTATTGAATGGAAGTATACAGAACTCTATGACAGTGATGACAAATCAAAAAATAAAGCAGGAGCAACTCGCTTAAATAGATATCAAG